>DASVVP010000105.1:0-4936 GCA_036386495.1 Allosphingosinicella sp. | reverse complement strand
ATATAGGCGCCGCTTCGCCCGCGGGAGTTCGCTCCCGCGTGCGTTCCGTCCGAGACCGCCGGGGGAGGCTCAGCCTCCTTAATCTTCCGGCCGAGACGGGGAAGAGTTTTTCCGGATGCACGCGTGCGATGCGGCGCCGGGTCTGCCGAAGCTCCACTGCTTCAGGCCGTCGACCGCTCCCCCTTCGGACATCATGACCGCGCATGCGGGGCTCGTTCCCGTGCGTGCGGCCGCTGGCTCGCCGGAATGGTCCGGCGGGCCCATGGAGTGCAAGGCAATATGGATCGAGCTCAAAAAGCCGAGCAGGTCGCCGCGCTGAAGCAGACGTTCTCCGAGGCCAGCGTGGTGGTCGTCACCCGCAACCTCGGCCTGACGGTGGCCCAGTCCACCGCCTTGAGGAACCGGATGCGCGACGCCGGCGCCCGTTTCAAGGTGACCAAGAACACGCTCACTTTGATCGCGCTCGAGGGCACGCCCTACGCCCCGATCGGCGACCTGCTGACCGGG
Organism: Allosphingosinicella sp.; assembly: GCA_036386495.1. GTDB lineage: Bacteria > Pseudomonadota > Alphaproteobacteria > Sphingomonadales > Sphingomonadaceae > Allosphingosinicella. The sequence continues at coordinate 4,429 of DASVVP010000105.1, read as the reverse complement.
CCGACCGCGCTCGCCACGTCCGACGATCCCGTCGCCGCGGCGAAGGTGGCCGTCGATTTCGCCAAGACGACCGATCGTTTCGAGATCGTCGGCGGCGCGATGGGCGACACCGTCCTCGACCTCGCGGGCGTTCGCGCGCTCGCCGAGCTCCCGTCTCTCGATGAGCTGCGTGCTCGGATCGTCGGCCTCATCCAGGCCCCGGCGACCAAGATCGCGCGGACCATCAACGAGCCGGGCGCGATGCTGGCCCGCGTCATTGGCGCCTATGCGGCGAAGGAAGCGGCGTAACCTGAACTGAACCCCACGTCATCCTGACGAAAGTCAGGACCCATGAAACCGAAGCGTCAACAATCTGAACGCGCCGTGTTCATGGGCCCCGGATCAAGTCCGGGGTGACGGAACAACCGAAACTGGAGACATAAAATGGCAGACATCAATTCCCTCGTCGATCAGCTCAGCGAGCTGACCGTCCTTCAGGCGGCCGACCTCGCCAAGGCGCTCGAAGAGCGCTGGGGCGTTTCGGCGGCCGCGGCCGTCGCGGTCGCCGGCCCGGGCGGCGGCGGCCCCGCCGCTCCCGTCGAGGAAGAGAAGACCGAGTTCGACGTCATCCTCGTCAACGACGGCGGCAAGAAGATCAACGTGATCAAGGAAGTGCGCGCGATCACCCAGCTCGGCCTCGGCGAAGCCAAGGCGCTGGTCGAGAGCGCTCCCAAGCCGATCAAGGAAGGCATTCCGAAGGCCGAGGCGGAAGAGCTTCGCAAGCGGCTCGAGGAAGCTGGCGCGACCGTCGAGGTCAAGTAAGGCTTCCGGGCGACGTCCCGGAAGAAAGAAGGGCGGCTCCCTCACGGGAGCCGCCCTTTTTCGTGCCTGCGCGCAGGCTGCTAGAGGATGAAGTCTGCGGCGACGAGGTCGTGGCCGCCGACCACGTTCACGCCGAGCGTCCAGTCGGCCAAAGCGTCGCCGTTGACGTCGGCCTCGACCAGCCAGAAGTCCGGCAGCAGCTCGAAGGCGCGAAGCCGGCCGGGCTGGCCGAGGGTGAAGGCGTCGTCATCGATATAGATGAAGGCCTGATCGCCGGCGACGCCGCTGACGGCGTCGATCACCGAAACGTCGATCCGGTCGCCCGCCGCGAAGTCGGAGATGGAATCGCGGTACAACGAAGTAGAATCGCTCGTCGCATGATAGCGGAAGATGTCGTTGCCGCCTCCGCCGGTCAGGCCGTCGCCGGCGCCCCCGCCATAGAGGAGATCGGCGCCGCCGCCGCCGACCAGCGTGTCGCCGGCCGCGCCGCCCCAGAGGCGGAAGGCGGCGCTGGCCTCGTCGCTGCCGTCGAAGCTCATCGTTTCCGCCGCGGCGAGGCCGCTGCCGTTGAAGGTGATCGTGCCTCCGGCGAGCAGGTCGTCGTTCCAGACGATCGCATAATCGAACTCGCCGTCGCCGCCGGCCACGAACTGGTTGTCGGTGTAGCCCGCCAGCGTGACGCTCTCGACGCCGGCCAGAGCGCCGACGAAGAAGGAATCGTTGAAGTCGATCGCAGAGTCGCCGCGCAGATAGACGGAATCGTAGCCGCCGCCGCCCACGACCGTGTCGTCGTGCCCGAAGCGCCCGTCATGACCGAAGACGAAGACGTCGTTCTGCGCGCCGCCGGTCAGCGTGTCGACGCCGCCGCCCGCCAGCAGGATGAACTTGCCGTCGAGCTCATCCGAGCCGTCGAAGGTGAAGTTCTCGGTGGACCGAAGAAGGAAGCCGTTGACCTTGAAGATCGCGCCCGCAGCGACGTTCGAATCGAGCGTCGTCAGGTCGTAGCTGTAGAAGTTGCCGGCGATGTCGCCGTAGCCGGTGAAGTTGCCGGGGGCGAGCGAGACGGTCTCGATCCCGACGATGTTGCTGGTCGTGCCGGTGCCGAAGGTCACCCCGCCGCTGTAATCCCCCTGAAGGATGATCGAATCGATGCCGCCGTCGCCGTCGACATAGTCATTCTCGTCGAACTCGCCGCCGAAATAGAAGGTGTCGTTGCCGTCGAGGCCGTAGACCGTGTCGTTGCCGCCCTGCTCGAGCCGGAAGATGTCGCGATTGGGTGTTCCGGTCAGGATCTCGGAGAGGCTGCGGAAGTCGAACGAGGCCAGAGCCGGGTCGTGGTCGGACAGCGAGCGATTGATGTCTGCGCCCGTGCCGAGCGGGTTGAAGCCGGTGTTGACGTGGACGAAGTCGAGCGTGGCGACGTCGGCGAGAAGCTGATTGGCGACGATATGATCGAGCGTCTGGCTGCGTCCGTCGAACGTGTAGGAATAACGCTCGGCCTCGGGAAGCGTGAGGACGAGATTGTCGAAGCGCGAGCCGCCGACGCGGGCGGTGCCGTTCGCGAGCACGTAGCCGGTGAGAGCCTCGATCGGACGGTTGAAGTAGAATTCGTTGAAGTCGCCGCCGGCGATCGCGCCGGCATCGGGCGCGTTGGTCTGGATGTGGTCCAGCATAGCGTAAACGTCGAGGGCCTGCTCGGTGCGCTTCGCCCAGGCGGCATTGGCGGGATCCCCGGCCTCCAGATTCTGGTTGAACTGCCAGAAGTCGCCGCCGCCGATCTTGGAGGTGAAGTGATTGGCGATCAGGAAGACCGAATTGCCGCTGAAGGTGAACTGGGCGAGGAGCGGCAGCCGGGTGCTGGACCAGTCGGACGAGTTGATCTGCCCCGCGATCAGATTGTCCGAGAAGTCGATGCGGTCGCCCGCGTCGCGCACGCCGTCTCCAATCCGGTCGGTGAACTGGCGGCGCTCGGCCAGGGTGGCGTCGGCGGCGAGGTCGCCGAGCTGGACGCGGTCGGTATTGTAGAGGAAGCCGACGCGGATGTTGCCGCCGCCGGCGCCGCCCTCCTGGCCGTCGACCGGCGCCTGGTCGACCCACTGATAGTTGGCGCCGGGGACGGCCGCGTTGAGCGCGTCGACGAGCATCTGCCAGGTGAGGGAAGCGTCGGTGGTGCCGCCGTCGGTACCGTTATTGTCCTGGATCTCCTCGATGATGACGATGTCCGGCGCCTGGAGATTGTTAGCGATGATCCCGGCGAGCTCGGGAAAGCGGTCGGGGTCGCCGGCCGCGGTCAGATTCTCGACGTTGAAGGTCGCGACCGTGAGGCTGCGGTCGTCGCCGGTGAGCGCGGTGACTTCCTGGGTCGGCTGGGTGTTGACGAACGAGCCGCTGTTGATGGCGGTGACGAACAGCTTGAGGTCGGTGAAGTCGAAATCGACGATGCCGGTGACGTTGCCGAGGCCGTCGCCCATTGAGAGCATCTGGGTGAGACCGGCCGGCGCGTCGATCGCGAAGCCGGTGAAGTCGACCTCGATGATGTCCGGATTGACGTCGCCGTCGTGGAGATGGCGGCCGCCGTAAATCGTGTCGTCGTCGGCGTCGGCGGTGTCGGGCGGCGAGAGCGGCGGATCGCCGGCGATGGTGTAGCCGCCGCGCGAGTTGATCTGGTCCGCATCGGCGTGGGTGCGCGAATAGGCCTTGAAGAAGGGCTGGCCGCCGGACGTGTCGACGAAGCCGTCGGCGACGACCATGTCGGGGACGGTGACCAGCATGCCCTCGACCGTCTCCCAGAAGGAGAGCGCGTAGCGGCTGGCGTCGAACGTGTCGCCGGCGCCGTCCGAGGAATCGGTGAAGTCCGGCGTCACCAGGGTCATGATCGAGTTCGGGATCGGCCTGCCGGCATCGAGCAGCAGCACCGGCGGCGTGTTGCCGCCGGTGTGGAAGACGGGCGCCAGCGGGTTGACCAGCATCGTGCGCGGCACCGTGTCGAATGCCTGGTATTCCATGACCTGCGCCGAGATGGTGACGAGGTCGCCGACCTGGAGCGTCGGCGCATAGGCCGACATGTTCACGCCGCCCGAGGCGCCCGCGACGTCGGTATGGGTCATCACGAAGATGCCTTCCGAGGTCAGCGGGTTCGAGTCCCACTGGCCGGTCTCTTCGGTGAGGTAGAAGCCCTGGCGGTTACCCTCGGCGTCGATCGCGGTGACGACCGCCTGGATGGTGACGACGGTCGTCGAGGCGACGTTGAAGCCGTTCTTGCCCTCGGCGGCGAGGATCGGGCTGTAATAGCTCGAGCCCTGGATCTGGTGGATGTAGAGCGGGTCGTCATTCTCGATCGTGCCGATCGCGACGGGGTCGGCGATGACCGCGAAGCCGGTCGGGTTGGAGAGCACGACGCTGAACGTCTCGTCGAATTCACCCTGGGTGTCGCCGAAGACGAGGATCTCGATCGTCTTCGACATCTCGCCGGCGAGGAAGTTCAGCTGGCCGCTGGTGATGACATAGTCGCTGCCGCCGGTCGCGGTGCCATCGACCGTCTGGAAGTCGACGTTGAACGCGCCGGTCGCGCCGGTGCGGGTGACGGTGAAGACGAAGGCGGGGTTGCCGCCGTCGGTCTCGACCTGGG
>DASVVP010000104.1:0-22199 GCA_036386495.1 Allosphingosinicella sp. | reverse complement strand
GGCGGAGCAGCTCGACGATCTTCGCGCGGCCGCTGGTAAAGCCGCCGCTGGCGCCGCCGAGGGCCTTGCCGAGCGTCGAGGTGATTATGTCGACGCGGTCGACCACCCCCTTGTGCTCGGGGGTGCCGGCGCCGGTCGCGCCGAGCACGCCGGTCGAGTGGCTGTCGTCGACATGGACGAGCGCGCCGTAGCGCTCGGCGAGGTCGCAGATGCGGTCGAGCTCGGCGATATAGCCGTCCATCGAGAAGACGCCGTCGGTCGAGATCAGCTTGAAGCGCGCGCCGGCCGCGTCGGCGGCGCGGAGCTGCGCCTCGAGGTCGGCCATGTCGTTATTCTTGTAGCGGTAGCGCTGCGCCTTGCAGAGGCGGATGCCGTCGATGATCGAGGCATGGTTCAATTCGTCCGAGATGACCGCGTCCTCGGGGCCGAGCAGGGTCTCGTAGAGGCCGCCATTGGCGTCGAAGGCGGAGGGGTAGAGGATCGTGTCCTCGGTGCCGAGCCAGCGCGTCAGCCGGTCCTCGAGCTCTTTGTGGACCGACTGGGTCCCGCAGATGAAGCGGACCGAGGCCATGCCGTAGCCCCAGCGCTCCAGCCCCTCGCGGGCGGCGGCGTTGACGCGCGCGTCCTGGGCGAGGCCGAGATAATTGTTGGCGCACAGGTTGATGACGTCGCCCGCCTCGACGCCGACACGGCTGCCCTGCGGCGTCGTGATCACCCGCTCGGACTTGTAGAAGCCCGCCTCGCGGATCGCGGCGAGCTCGTCCGCCAGATGCTGCTCGAATTTGCCGTACATGCTCGTCCCCTTGAGGGGACAGTTTGCCAGCAAACTGTCCCCGTTTGGCCTCGCCGGGGACAGTTTGGTAACTGTCCCCTTACTGTCCCTAATCCCAGCGCAGGACGACCTTGCCGGTGCCGCCCTGGAGCATCGCCTCGAAGCCCTGCTTATAGTCCTGATAGGGCAGGCGATGGGTGATGATCGGGGTGAGGTCGAGGCCGGACTGGACCACCACGCTCATCTTGTACCAGGTCTCGAACATTTCGCGCCCGTAAATCCCCTTCAGGGTCAGCATGTTGAAGATGACCTTGTTCCAGTCGATCGCCATCTCCTCGGCGGGGATGCCGAGCATCGAGACCTTGCCGCCATGCGCCATGTTGTCGAGCAAGTCGCGGAAGGCGCTCGGATTGCCGGACATTTCGAGGGCGACGTCGAAGCCCTCGGTCATGCCGAGCTCCTTCTGGACGTCGGGAAGCTTTTCGCGGGCGACGTTGACGGTGCGGGTCGCGCCGAGCTGCTTGGCGAGATCCAGCCGGTAATCGTTGACGTCGGTGATGACGACGTGGCGGGCGCCGGCGTGGCGCGCGACCGCCGCCGCCATCGCGCCGATCGGCCCGGCGCCGGTGATCAGGACGTCCTCGCCGACCATGTCCCACTGCAAAGCGGTGTGGACGGCGTTGCCGAACGGATCGAAGATCGAGGCGACGTCGAGATCGATGCCGTCGGCATGCTGCCAGACATTGGCGTCCGGGATCGCGATATATTCGGCGAAGGCGCCCGGCCGGTTGACCCCGACGCCGCTGGTATTGGGGCACAGATGGCGGCGGCCCGCCATGCAGTTGCGGCAGCGGCCGCAGACGATGTGGCCCTCGCCCGACACGATCATGCCCGGCGCATAGTCGTTGACGCTGGCGCCTACCTCGACGATCTCGCCGACGAATTCGTGGCCGACCACCATCGGGACGGGAATCGTCTTCTGCGCCCATTCGTCCCATTTGTAGATATGGAGGTCGGTGCCGCAGATGGCGGTCCGCTTGACCCGGATGAGGACGTCGTTCGGGCCCGGCTCGGGCTCCGGCACGTCCATCAGCCAAAGGCCGGGCGCGGCTTCCTGTTTGACCAACGCTTTCATTCCGATCTCCTGGCGGCCGATGAACGCTTCGCATCGGCATAACGGCGCATCGCGGCCTCCCTTAGCGCCGCCTGTGCTCTCGTGCAGCCCCGATGTTCGCGGTCAGCCGAGAAGGATCACGAGGCGGATCATTGCCGAGGGGAAGCGGTCGGCGCCGTGCAGCCTATCTCGCCGCCGGCTCCGGTTCGAACCCGCTCGATCAGCGGGAAGTCGGCGTCACTTCCCTGCCAGACCTGGCCGTAGAGGTGGAGATAGGTCTGCGGATCCGTTCCGGGCACCGCGATGAGATACGACCAGCCGCTCTCCGCATCGCGGAGCCTCTCCATGGTTCGGCTGCCGACCTGAACCGTCGAACGGCTGTTTTCGAAGGTGTCGGGGAAAAACCCCTCGTAGAGACCGAAGCCGCCGCGCGGGCTTTGCAGGGAGAAGAGGTCGAAATCGGGGCCGGCCTGGTAAGAGACCCTCTCGTCGGCTGCAGCATCGATCGCGAAAGTGCGACCGCAAAAGTGGATCGGACCGGCGAAGCTGCGCGGCTCGGCAGGGACGGACGCCGCGGCTGCGCCCCCCAGGCAGATCAGGACGGCGGCGGAAAGCAGCATGCGCATCCGATCACCCCATTGTCGGAATGACGAAGGCGTTCTCGCCGGTCACGCTTCCGTCCGGCCAGCGCTGGGTGATCTTCTTGAGCTTGGTCCAGAAGCGCACGCCCTCCGGGCCGTGCTGGTCGATGTCGCCGAAGCCCGAGCGCTTCCAGCCGCCGAACGTGTGGTAGGCGACCGGCACCGGGATCGGCACGTTGATGCCGACCATGCCGACATTGACGCGGGCGGCGAATTCGCGGGCGGCGTGGCCGTTCCTCGTGAAGATGGCGACGCCGTTGCCATATTGATGCTCGGAGGGGAGGCGGAGCGCCTCCTCGAAGCTGTCGGCGCGGACCATCTGGAGGACCGGACCGAATATCTCCTCCTGATAGGAGCGGAAATGCGGCTTCACATGGTCGAAGAAGGTCGGGCCGATGAAGAAGCCCTCCTCATGGCCCTGGAGCGAGAAGCCGCGGCCGTCGATCACCAGCTCGCCGCCCTCGTCCGCGCACATCTGGATGTAGCTCGAGATGCGGTCCCGATGGGCGGCGTTGACGACCGGGCCGTAATGCGCCTCGGCGTCGGTGGAGACGCCGACGCGCAGCGCATTGATGGCGGGAATCAGCTTCTCGCGCAGGTTGCCTGCGGTCTTCTCGCCGACCGGCACCACGACCGGGAGCGCCATGCAGCGCTCGCCCGCCGAGCCGAAGGCCGCGCCGGCGAGGTCGTTCACCACCATGTCGAGGTCGGCGTCGGGCATGACGATGCCGTGATTCTTGGCGCCGCCGAAGGCCTGGACCCGCTTCCCGTTCGCGGTCCCGCGGCTGTAGATATATTGGGCGATGTCGCTCGATCCGACGAAGCTGATCGCCCTGACTGCCTCATGGTCGAGGATCGCGTCGACCATCTCCTTGTCGCCGTGAACGACCTGGAGGATGCCGTCGGGGAGGCCCGCTTCCTTCATCAGCTCGGCGAGCCGCACCGGCACCGAGGGGTCGCGCTCGGAGGGCTTGAGGATGAAGGCGTTGCCGCAGGCGATGGCGACTCCGAACATCCACATCGGGATCATCGCCGGGAAGTTGAACGGCGTGATTCCGGCGACGATGCCGAGCGGCTGGCGCATCGAATAGACGTCGATGCCCGGGCCGGCGCCCTGGGTATATTCGCCCTTCAGCGCATGCGGGATGCCGCAGGCGAACTCGATCACCTCGAGCCCGCGCTGGATGTCGCCTTTGGCATCGGCGATGACCTTGCCGTGCTCGGAGGAGAGCAGGTGCGCCAGCTCCTCCATATTCTTCTCGACCAGCTCCTTATATTTGAACATGACCCGGGCCCGGCGCTGCGGATTGGTCGCCGCCCAGGCAGGGAGGGCCGCCTCGGCGTCGGCCACGGCCCGCGCAAGGTCCTCGGCGGTGCCGAGGCGCACGCGGGCCTGGACACCCCCATTGTTCGGATCGAACACGTCGCCGTGCCGCTCGCCGGACGCATGGGCGCCGCCGCCGATGAAATGGTCGATGTTGCGCATGGAAATCGCCTTCGCGTCTGTCTGCCGGGATTGACGCTGGCCCTAGCCAAGCCGCAGGGCAAATTCCAGTTGGCACTTACGGAGATTGCATGAAACTCGGTTCCTTGAAGGGCGGTCGCGACGGGCGGCTGGCGGTGGTGAGCCGGGACCTCGCCTGGTGCGCCGACGCGACTCATATCGCGCCGACGCTGCAGGCCGCGCTCGACGATTGGGAGCGGATCGCGCCGCAGCTGGAGCTGCTCGCCACCGATCTCGAACATGGCGCGATCCCGCGGGAGCGCTTCCACGAACGCGAGGCGCTGGCGCCCCTGCCGCGCGCCTATCAGTGGGCCGACGGCTCGGCCTATGTGAACCACGTCCAGCTGGTCCGGCAGGCGCGCGGCGCGGAGATGCCGGAGAGCTTCTGGACCGATCCGCTGATGTACCAGGGCGCGTCCGACGAAATGCTGCCGCCGCGCAGTCCAATCCCCCTTGCCGACGAAGCCTGGGGCTGCGACCTCGAAGCGGAGGTGATCGTGGTGACCGGCGACGTACCGAGGGGCGTCTCCCGCGAGCAGGCGCTCGAGCAGGTCCGCCTGGTCGGCCTGGTCAACGACGTCTCGCTGAGGAACCTGATCCCGGCCGAGCTCGCCAAGGGCTTCGGCTTCCTCCAGTCCAAGCCGGCTTCGGCATTGTCGCCGGTGCTGGTCACCCCCGACGAGCTCGGCCAGCGGTGGCGGGACGGCAAGCTGCACGGAGCCCTGAAGGTCGACCTCAACGGCAGCCCGTTCGGCCGGGCCGATGCCGGCGTCGACATGACCTTCGACTTCGGCACCCTGATCGCGCATCTGGCCAAGACCCGGAACCTGGGCGCGGGCACGATCGTCGGCTCCGGCACGGTCTCGAACCGCGACGAGGCCGGGGGCCCCGGCAAGCCGATCGAGCAGGGGGGCCTGGGCTACTCCTGCATCGCCGAGCTGCGCACGGTGGAGACCATCCTCGAGGGCACAGCGCGCAGCGCGTTCCTGAAGCACGGCGACACCGTCCGCATCTGGATGGACGACCACCGCGGCCACCCAATCTTCGGCGTCATCGAGCAGACGGTGGTGACGGACTGAGCGCTCAGAAGCGGATTATCCTCGCATAGACGGTAACCTTGGCGCGGACCTGGTCGCCGAACACGTCCGTCGCCGGCTGCACGCGCAGGCGTTGCCGCGCGAGGTTGCAAAGCCGCGCATCGAGCGCGGCGATGCCGGAGGAAAAATCGGGCGAGCAGCTGCGGACGCGTCCCTGCATATCCGGCTCCACGCGCAGGGGTATCCAGGAGCGATAGGGCCGAGCGAGGTCGATTCCCGCGAGGTCCCCCGGAGTCACGTTCAGATGCTCGTACGGGCGCTGGGGAAAGCGTATCGCGGTGCGGGTGTCGGCGGGGTCCCGCGGCATCGGCGGCACGGCGTCGCTCGTCCAGGGCGGGAGCAGCGGGGGGCGGATGTGGCTTCCGCCGCGCCGCCGCCAGACGATCTCGAGCGGCATCGGCGCGTCGCTGCAAAAGTTGCAGGGCTCGGTGTAACGCAGGTCGAGCTGCCGCGCTGCCACGCACGCAGCTTCGTCCAGCACGGTATCCCCCGAGCCGCTGGCGACGGTGCAGGTGGTGATGCCTCCGGCGGGGGTCTGGCCAAGCTCTAGTCCGACTATCCCTTCGCGTCGGCGCGCGCGCGACGGGAACATGCTCTGTATCGTCGGCAACGACGCCGGCCTGAGATGCCCGCGCCAGGTGAGCTGCGGCCAAATCGGCGCCGCGCCCGGCGGCGGTGGCGGAGGCGGTGGGGGCGCAGGGGGGGCGGGCGGTGCGGACGCGAAGGCCGATTGCCCCCCACCGCGTGGCAGCGTCTCCCAGCCGATCGCGACCGTCCAGCGGCTGGCGATCGGTCTTCCCGGTCCCGAATAGAGAGGACTGATCGTTTCACGGGCCGAAATCCGCGTGCAGGCGAGACGGTCGAGGCGCGGCTCCCCGCTCGTCCGGAGCAAACGACAATCCGTGGCGAGTCCCGCGGGGTCGATGTCGAGCGCGATGACGGTAATCGCACTCAGCGGCCTGCTGCGCAGATCCTCGGGTATATCGGTTGGACGGATCCACCAATTGGTGGCGATCGTCCGCAGGCGGGGCTCGACATCTTCGAGCCGACGCGCGGGCGAATCGGCCGGGCCGAGATGCCAATAAAGAAGATGGACATTCGTGACCCACCGGCCCTCGATCGGCGCCTGTGCCGCCGGTTGGGCGACGGCCTGTGTGGCCGCTAGGGCCACAGCCGCGCCGGCCACGCCGGCGAGCAGAAGATGACGCACGAAATCCTCCCCCTGTGGCGAACGCCGCCCAGGCGCCCGACTTGAAAGCATTCGGTGTCCGGGGGCAAGCCGCGACGTGCGGTCTTGCCACTCGGCCACTCACGGAGCAGAGGCGCTGGCAGATGGCCAGACGACCGCAACGCCCCGGACTGCCCACGCGCGAGCAGATCCTGGAGTTCATCCAAAGCTCGGACCAGCCGGCGGGCAAGCGCGAGATCGCGCGCGCCTTCGGCCTTTCGGGGCAGGACAAGATCGCGCTGAAGCGGCTGCTCGCCGACATGACCGACGAGGGGCTGATCGATGCCGTGCCGGGCCGCGCCTTCCACAAGATGGGCGGCGTGCCCAAGGTGACGGTGCTGCGCGTGGTCGACGTCGACGAGGACGGCCAAGCCTGGGCGGTGCCCGAGCGCTGGGAGGCCGACATGCCCGAGCCGCGGTTGCGGGTGCTCGAGCGCAAGGGGAGGGGCTCCGCCGCCCTCGGCGTCGGCGACCGTGTGCTCGCCCGCACCGAGCAGCGCGGGACCGGCTATGCCGCGCATCCTATGAAGAAGCTGCTGAAGGGCAGCGAACTGGTGCTTGGCGTGGTCCATCTGGAGGGGGAGGGCGGCTTCTGGCTGCGGCCGGTCGAGAAGAAGGAGCGGCGCGAGCTTCCCATCTCCGAGATCGGCCCGGCCGGCCCCGGCGACCTCGTCCTCGCCGAGAAGGTCGGGCGGCCGCCGCGGCTAACCGCGCGCGTCTCCGAAGTGCTCGGCGACCCCTTCGCGCCGCGCAGCTTCAGCCTGATCGCCATCCACAAGCTCGGCATCCCGCACGAATTCCCCGAGCGGGTGCTGGAGGAGGCCGAGCGGGTGGCGCGGCAGCCGCTCGGCGACCGCGAGGACCTGACCCACATCCCCATCGTCGCCATCGATCCGGCCGACGCCCGCGACCATGACGACGCGGTCTGGGCGGCGCCCGACGACGACCCGGCCAATCCCGGCGGCTGGAAGGCGATCGTCGCCATCGCCGACGTCAGCTTCTACGTCCGCCCGGGCTCGGCGCTCGACAAGGAGGCGCGGAAGCGCGGCAACAGCGTCTATTTCCCGGATCGGGTGGTGCCGATGCTGCCGGAGACGCTCTCGGCGGAAATCTGCTCGCTGAAGGAAGGCGAGGACCGCGCCGCTTTGGCCTGTCACCTCCAGGTGGCGAAGGACGGGGCGCTCAAGTCCTGGCGATTCACGCGCGCCCGGGTCCGCATCGCCGCCAACATCGCTTACGAGGACGCCCAGGCGGCAATCGACATCCTCCCCGGGACGGGGAGGGGGACCGCACGAAGTGCGGTGGAGGGGGCTCAGCACCTGGCACAGCCCCCCCTCCACCATCCTTCGGATGGTCCCCCTCCCCGTCCCGGGGAGGAACGCGTCGAGGTCTTCTCCTCTCCCTGCTCGATGCCGGAGATCGAGGCGGTGGAACCCCCCGTCGAACCCGCCCTGGTCCAAACCGTCTTGAAGCCGCTCTGGGCCTGCTGGCGGGCGCTCTACAAAGCGCGGGAGAAGCGGGCGCCGCTCGAGCTCGACCTTCCGGAGCGGCAGGTGGTGCTCGACGAGAAGGGGCGGATCACATCGGTGGCGCCGCGGGAGCGGCTTGATGCACACAAGCTGATCGAGGATTATATGATCGCCGCCAACGTCGCCGCGGCCAAGGCGCTCGAGGCGAAGAAGGCGCCGGTCATGTACCGCGACCACGAGCCGCCGGGGCGCGAGAAGCTGGTCGCGCTCAAGGACTATCTGAAGACATTCGGCGTGGAGTTCGCGCTCGGCCAGGTCATCCGTCCCGCGACCTTCAATCACGTCATCGAGCGGATCGGCGAGGCGGATTTCCGGCCCCAGGTGATGGAGCAGATCCTGAGGACCCAGACGCAGGCTTATTACGCGCCGGACAATAAGGGTCATTTCGGCCTGGCGCTCGGCTCCTACGCCCACTTCACCAGCCCGATCCGCCGCTATGCCGACCTCGTCGTCCACCGCGCCCTCGTCCGTGCCTACGGTCTCGGGGAGGGGGGGATGACCGACGCCGAGGCGGAGGCGATGGAGGTGACGGGCGAGCTCATCTCGCAGCTCGAGCGCCGGGCGATGGAGGCGGAGCGCGATACGCTCGACCGCTACGTCGCCGCCTATCTCTCGGAGCGGGTCGGCGACATCGTCGATTGCCGCATAACCGGCGTCCAGCCGTTCGGCTTTTTCGCCACCGTCGAGGGGCTCGGCGGCGACGGGCTCGTTCCCGTGTCGACGCTGGGCACCGAATATTTCCGCTACGACGAAGCGAGCCAGAGCCTGGTCGGCGAGCAGACGGAGGAGACGTTCGCTTCCGGCCGCCGCCTGAAGCTGCGCCTGGTCGAGGCGAACCCCGTATCGGGAGGTCTGCGCTTCGAGCTTCCGGACGCCTCCTACGCACCCTCTCGTCCGCGCCGCGACGGAGGCGAGCAGCGGCGCGGCCAGGGCCGCCGAGGGCGCCCGTCCAACATCCGCCACAAGAGCCGCTAGGCGCGGAGAAACTTTCGAAACATTCTTTCGCCGGCCGCGCCATTCGCTCGAAACAGGACAGCTCCATAGCGCCGCGACTCAAATGAGGAGCGGAAGGGAAGCCGGTGCGGAAGGCGTTGCGTTGGGCGGGCTATGGCGTCGCTTTGCTGTTGGGTCTCGCTTTGCTCGCGGCCCTGACGGTCTGGATCATCTCGTGGCGCGCGATCAACTACACGGCGGCGCCCGCGCCGGAGCGGCTCGCCCGTCCATCCGCTGCGCAGCTCGCCGACGCGCCGCGCCAGGCGCGGATCCTCGGCTGCGTCAGCTGCCACGGCGAGGGCCTGCGCGGGCACCGGATGTTCCACGAGCCCGGAGTCGCGACGGTCTGGGCGCCGAACCTCACCGAGGTCGCCGCCCGCGCCAGCGACCAGCAGCTCGCCCAGGCGATCCGGCAGGGCGTCGGCGTCGACGGGAGGCCGCTCTGGGTGATGCCCTCGGGTCTGTTCTCGCGCCTCTCGGACGGCGAGGTCCCCGCCTTGATCGCCTATGTCCGCGGCCAGCCGCGCCGCGGCGCGCGCACGCCGGAGACCTATGTCGGGCCGCTTGGACGGCTCGGCATCGTCCTCGGTCGCTTCGAGCCGGCGCCGGCAACGCTTGAGCGGTTCCGGACCACCTATCCGATCGACGCGGGAGCGGAGCACCGGGCCGGCCGCCGCATCGCCGCCAATGCCTGCGCCGAGTGCCACGGCTCCGAGCTTGGCGGCGGCGCGCCCGGGCCGGACGTGGCCGCGCCGGATCTCGCCGTCGCGGCGGCCTACAACCTCGACCAGTTCCGCACCCTGATGCGCACCGGCGTCCCACCGGGCGGCCGCGACCTCGGCCTGATGCGCAGGGTCGCCCGCCAGGATTTCTCGCATCTCAGCGACGAGGAGATTGCGCAGCTCCACGCCTATCTCCGCGCCCGGGCGGAGCGTATGCCTCCGCGCTAGCGGGAAGCCCCCGCCGCCGCCGCCCGGTCAGAGGTGGACGGGGTTGCCGTCGTGCGAGTCCGGATGGACCGTTACTCCGGCGGGCAGGGCGCCGAGCACCGCGCCGAGGCTGTGCTCTTCGTCGGACCATTCGGGCGCGGGCTTGCCCTTGCGGAGCTTCTTCGCCCGCTCCTTGTCGTGGATCTGGTGGCGGACGCGGTCGATCTCCTCGATCGGGTAGGTGAGGTGGAAGTTCATCTCGGCGCCCGGGCGCTCCTTGAGCAGCATCTCGAACGTCTCGCGGTCCGGATTGCCGTGCTCGCCATTGCCCGAAAAGACGTAGTGCCGGGAGGTGACGCGGCGGACGAAATCCTCGTCGATATTCCGGATGCTGCCATGGTGGGGCATCTTGAGCACGCCGACCTCGATCGTCTCGCCGTCTCCACAGAGGCGGCAATCCTTGAGGCCCCCCATCACCTTGTCGCTGCGCGCGTCGCCGGTGAGCAGCACCGTCTTGTCGCCGTCGCGGGCGAGGAGGACGATGCTCGAGAGGTTGGCGGACGACTTGTCGTCGAGCGAGGCGAGCAGGGAGGCCTCGCTGCGCTCCGCGAAGGGTTGCCTCTCGAGCCATTCGTCGAACGTCTTCTGCAGCTCGACGAGCTCGGGCTGGCGCGGGCCGAGCACGACCAGCTCGATGCCGGCGACCTCGCGCGCCACCGTCTCGCCCGAGACGGTCATGATAAGCTTGCTGCCGAACTGCTCGTTGACTGGAATGTCGAGCGCTTCGGCGAGCCGCTTGAGATCGTCGCCCTGCTTGACGCTGGCGAGGATCTTGGCGGCGTCGGTCGGCGGGCCTTCCTCGGCTTCCTCGATCACCGGCCCCATCGAGGCCGCGCCGAACTGGGTCGAGGCGCCGAGCGCGCCGGTCTCGTCATTGCCGAGGATCCGGTCGAAGCTGTTGTGCCAGAGGCCGTTCACCCGGAACAGCGGCGGATCTCCGGCCTCCTTGCGGTCCTTCATCGCTTCGAACAGGTCGATGATGCCGTTGATATGGTCGTCGTCGACATGGCTGACCACGACCAGTTCGATGACGAGAGCCTCCTCGTCGGGAAGATCCCGCTCCTCGCGCAGCGCCTCCAGCCGCGGCAGCAGGAAATCGCTGTAGACGCCGGCGGGGCCGCCATCGATCAGGATGAGGCGGTCGTCCTTGCCGTGGAGCAGGAGGCAGTCGCCTTTGTCGGCGGGCAGCACTTCGAGGATCATCTCAAATCTCCTAGATCGATTGGATCGCGCGCAGCACGTCGACCATACCGTGGCCCTGGAAGCTGCGCTCGCGATTGAGGTCGGTCGCGGTCTCGCACAGGATCTGCTTGACCCGCCTCGGCTGGCCTTTGAGCTCTTCGTGCCGCGCCATCAGCAAGGCCGCGGCGCCGCTGACGTGCGGCGCCGCCATGCTGGTGCCGTCCATCTGGTCGTCGCGATCGCCGGGCACGCAGCTGGTGATCCTCTCGCCCGGAGCGAGCAGATCGGGCTTCAGCCGTCCGTCCCCGGTGGGGCCGCGGCTCGAGAAGAAGCTGACGCCGTAGGTGTGCGGCCACGCGCGATGGGTGGCGCCGACCGTGATCACGCCGTCGGCATTGCCCGGATCGGTGATGCTCGAGGCGGCATAGCTTTCGAACAGGCTGTTGTCGGCGAGGCGATATTGCTGGAAGCCGCGATTGCCCGCGGCCGCGACCACGACGACGCCGTTCGCCGCCAGCGCTTCGGCCTCGACGCAGACCGGAGTCCGCCCGCAGGCATAGTTGCGGACATTGTGGGGGATGGACAGGCTGAGATTGGCGCCGTGGATGATCGAATAGCCGCTCTGGTCGTTGAGAAAGCGGATGAACTGGAGCGCGGCGATCACCGCGAACTCGCTGTCGCCCATGTTCGAGCCGAGCACCCGGAAGTCGTAGAGCCCGATGTCGGGACAGACGCCGTCGAGCTTGACCGGGTCGGTGAGCTTGGGCTCCGCATCGTCGCCTTTCTTGAAATCGAGCCAGTGCGCGCCGATGATGCCGGCGACGTGGGTCCCGTGCGGGTGGGGCGGCGGCTCCGGCTTGGTATGTTTGATCAGCAGGTGGACCCGCGCCCAGTTGACGCGCTTGCCTTCCTTGCGGTCCGCCGCAAGCTCCTCGAGGCGCGCGGTGATCCAGTCGTGCTGGAGGTCCGTATGTTCCATGATCTCGTGAACCAGCGCGTCGCGGTCGAGCGCGTCGACGCTCATGATCGCGCGAATGCGGCGGAAGTCGTAGGTCGCCTTGATCCTGTGCGGCCGGGGCTCCGGATCTTCCTCCCTCTTCCACGGCGGCGGCGGCGGATCGTCCTTTCGCGCGTTGTCGGTCAGGATCTTGTCGATCTTCTCATAATCCCAGAAGGCCCGGTGGGTCTGGTCGATGCCGCTGTCGAGCACCGCCCAGCCGACCTTCTTGCAGCTGATCGAGAATAAGGCTCGCGCTGCGTCCGCCTTGATCGCACCCACCGACTGGGTCAGCGCCGGCGCCGAATCGCGGTTGAGGCTGACCTGGAAGATGAGCCCGTTCCAGGGCAGCTTCGTGCCCTCGTTCTTGTCGGTCTGCACCAGCTCGCGATGGTTGGTGATGATCATGCGGATCGCGGCGGCGCCGGCGATGACGATCTGGGTCCTGCCGAGGAGCTTCCGCGTCGCGCAGAGCGTCGCCGGCGGATCGCCCGGGGCCGAGGCGGCGGATCGGTCCGCCGCCGCGCGCAGCACGCCGAGCAGCAGCCCGAGCCTCGCGGTCTGCCGGTCCTCGCCCTTCAGAGCCGCATAGCGTTTATCGACCCTGGACCCGCCGAGCCGGCCGCTCGTGCTCTCGTCGCGCATCGCCGCGGTGAGCTCCCAGCTGATCCAGTTGCGCAGGTCGGCGTTGCTCGGATAGCCTTCGTCGTCCTCAATGGTCTGGTCCTCGGTCTCCGCCTCCCATGCGTCCATGATTTCGTCCCACCAATGGGTGGCGGGGAGGGCGACGGTGGCCAGCTCGTCCAGGGTCAGGGTCGCCACCACGATGTCCTGGAGATAGGCGACCTTGCGGTGGCTGCCGTCGCCGCCGGGAAGCGTGCCCGTGGTCGCGATCAGCTTAGCCACCTCGCCGGTCGGCTTCTCCCAGGTCGGGCCGATCAGCAAATCGTGGCCCTTCGGCACTTCGGCGCCGTCGCGGGTCTCCGTGGGCTCCTCGGCAAAGCGCAGCCAGACGTCGCCGAGCACCGGGAAATCCTGCAATTCCCGCCGGCGCCCGCCGACGCCGAGGAGCAGGGCGTCGATCACCGCGGCGGTCACCGGAATCGCCATCGCTCAGGCTTCCCCGTCGCGGCGAGGCGCCGGGCTGCACCCCGTATCGAACGCAGACGCAATGCGGTCGGCCATAACGACTCTCCCCCTCGAGGGCCGAGGCTAAGGCAGAATTTCCGCGTGAACAAGCTGAGCCTTGGCTGCGGCCCATCGTCCCGCGATGCCGGCCGGAACGGGGCAAGTCATATCGCCGTGCCCCGCCCCGCGATCGACCCGGAACTACAGCTTGGGCAAGGTCACGCCGCGCTGGCCCATATATTTGCCCGCGCGGTCGGCATAGCTGGTCTCGCAGGGTTCGTTGCCCTGCAGGAACAGGAACTGGCAGGCGCCTTCGTTCGCGTAGACTCGCGCCGGCAGCGGCGTCGTGTTGGAGAATTCGAGCGTGACATGGCCTTCCCAGCCGGGCTCCAGGGGGGTCACGTTGACGATGATCCCGCAGCGCGCATAGGTCGATTTGCCGAGGCAGATGACGAGCACGTCGCGCGGCACCCGGAAATATTCGACCGTGCGGGCGAGCGCGAAGCTGTTGGGCGGGATGATGCAGACGTCCGTCTTGCGGTCCACGAAGCTGTTCGCGGCGAAATCCTTGGGGTCGACGATCGCATTGTCGACATTGGTGAAGATCTTGAACTCGTCGGCGACCCTCGCGTCATAGCCGTAGGAGGACAGGCCGTAGCTGATCGTCCCCTCGCGCCGCTGGCCGTCCTCGAACGGCTCGATCATGGCGTGCGCCTGCGCCTGCTCGCGGATCCACCTGTCCGACATGATGCTCACCGGCCGCGGGCTCCGGCGAGGATGCGGCCGCCGCATCCGTTGAGCTCCCGTCCACTGAGGCGCACGCGCACCACGTCCTCGTACATCGCGCCGCCCGCGCCGCGGCAGGGGCGGGGCCACGCCTCGACCCCGATCGCTGCGGTGCCGTCGCCGCCTTCCCAGCGCCGCACGCCCTTTTCCAGGCGCGCGCCGGTGCGGCGATAGCTCATGCCGCGGACGCCGCCGCGCTCGCGGCCGAAGGACAGTACGATCCGGTCGCGGCCGATGCTGACCAGCCAGAAGGGCTCGGCCCCGATCGCGCTATATTGCGGGTGGGGCACCGGCGCATAAGGCCGGGTCTGCGCGCATCCGTCGGCGGCGAGCAGCAGCGGCAGGAGAAAGAGCGGCTTCATCGGCCGATCTTTCGCGGGAACGGCGCAATAGGGCAAGGGGCGACTGCGCGCCGCTCGCCGCCGCGCGTCCGCCTTGCTATGCCGGTCGCCGAGAGGAGCCCCATTATGCTCGACGTCGCCGGCAATCTGCTCGCCCTTCCGATCAAGCTGCTCGACCTGGTGCGCGGCGTGAAGACGCTGCAGCGCGAGGGCGCCGACCGCATTTCGGACCTGTTCCGCCACATCAGCGACGCGCTGGCCGCCGCAGCTGCCGAGATCCGCGACGGGCGGGTGCCGCACGGCGTGTGCGGGCAGCTGATGGCCTTCGCCGCCGAGCTGTTCGAAACCACCAAAGGCGTGCTCGGCGAGGACAAGGCGCGCGAGCTCGCCGACCAGCTCTGGGCGAACTACAATATCGAGAGCTTCGCGATGCGCCTCGATTCGGCCGACGCCGCCGGGCGCGAGACCGCCGCCCAGCAGCTCGAGGAGAGCTCCGGCCGCTTCCTCGCATTGGGCCACATGATCCGCGCCAAGGCCTGAGCGGCCGCGGCTCAGCGCAGCACGTTCCAATCGACGTCGCCCTGGATTCCCTTGAGGCGATGGAAGGAGGAGGCCTGCCACAGGGTCCAGGGCCGTCCGCCGAAGCGGGGCTCCAGCAGCAGTCGCCGCAGCCAGAGCGGACGGTCGACCGCCTCGCTGACCCGGTAGGCCGCTTCGAACTCGCGCGTCAGATAGAGGATGGCGGGCCTGCCGCTGTGCGCCTCGACGATCCTGAGAAAGGCGGTCAGTTCCCTCAGCAGGACCCGGCGCGAGGGGCGGGCGGCGCAATTGCCGCCGAATTCGAGGTCGACCGCCGGCGGCAGCGCGCCCGGCTCGCGCGGAACGACCGCGACGAAGTTCGCCGCCTGGTCCGCGCCCGACCGGCAGAGCGTGAAGAAATGATAGGCGCCGCGCCTGATCCCGGCAGCCCGCGCGCCGCGCCAGTTGGCCTCGAACAGCCGGTCGCGGTGGTCGCCGCCTTCGGTCGCCTTGATCCAGGCGAAATCGACGCCCTGGGCGGGTAAGGCGGACCAGTCGATCGCGCCCTGATGATGCGAGACGTCGATGCCCTGGAGCGGCCAGCGCTGCGCGGACGGCCGCCAATAAGGAGCGTAGAGAGCGGCGGCGACCGCGAGGGTCCCAAGCGCTGCCGCGACCATGGCGACAACGAGGCGCGCGCGGCTCATTTGATGTGGAGGACGCAGATCAGGGTGAACAGCCGGCGGGCGGTGTCGAAGTCCATTTCGATCCTGCCTTCGAGGCATTCGCGCAGCAGCTCCGCGCCTTCGTTGTGGAGGCCGCGGCGGGCCATGTCGATCGGCTCCAGCGCCCGCGGATTGTCCGAGCGCACGGCGCGGAAATAGCTTTCGCAGATCGCGAAATAATTGCGGACCAGCCTGCGGAAGCGGGCGAGGCCGAGCCGGATCGTCTCGAGCGGGCTATGATCCGCGTCCTTGAGATCGATGGCGAGGCGGTTGTCCTCGACCCGGAGCAGGATGCGGAAGGGGCCCTCGTGGCCGGCGGGATCGAAGCAATTGCCCTCGAGCAGATCGAAGATCGCGATCCGCCGCTCCTGCTCGATATCCGGGCTGCGCCAGAGGATGGTGCGCTCGTCGAGGGCGATGTCGATGATGCGCTGGTCGCGGGGCACGTGGGGCTGTTAGCCGGGGAGGGAGCCGAGCGGAAGCATCCACAGGCCGTCCACATTTCGCCCACGGAAACCTCTGTCCGCGGGGCTACCCACCCAGAGTCGCCAGCGGTACAGTCGCACGCATGGCCGAACCCGTACTCAGAATCGCCGACGCTCCCGCGCCCGAAGCCCAGTCCCTGCCGCAGAATGTCGAGGCCGAGGCGGCCCTGCTCGGCGCGCTGATGATCGACAACCGGCTCGCCGAGGACATTCAGCTGAAGCTGCGTCCGGACCATTTCTACGAGCGGCTCCACGGCCGCATCTACGAGGCGATCCTGAAGCTGGTCGACCGCAACATGGTCGCCAATCCGGTGACCCTGCGGCCGATGTTCGAGGCCGACGAGGAGATGAAAACGCTGGGCGGGCCCGGCTATCTCGCCCAGCTGACCGGCTCGGGCGCCGCGATCATCGGCGCACGCGACTTCGCCGACCAGGTCTACGACCTCGCGCTTCTGCGGGCGCTGATCGGGGTCGGACGGGAGATGGTCGAGCAGGCCCTCGACACCTCGGAAGACGTCGATCCCAAGAGCCAGATCGAGGGCGCCGAGGCGGCGCTCTACCGGGTCGCCGAGGAAGGGGGCGGCGAAGGCTCGGTCAAGACCTTCGCGCAGGCAACCCGCATGGCCGTGCAGATGGCCGAGAAGGCCCTGAACACCGGCGGCGGCCTCTCGGGCGTCACCACCGGCCTCGCCGACGTCAACGCCAAGACCGGCGGCCTCCATCACAGCGACCTCGTCATCCTCGCCGGGCGCCCCGGCATGGGCAAGACCGCGCTCGCGACCAACATGGCGTTCAACGCCGCTCGCCGGCTGGTCCGCGACCAGGAGGACGGCATCGCGCAGGAGAAATCGGCCGGCGCCGCGGTCGCCTTCTTCAGCCTCGAAATGTCGGCCGACCAGCTCGCCACCCGCATTCTCGCCGAGCAGTCCGGAATCCCGTCCGAGGCGCTGCGCATGGGCAAGATCAGCCAGCAGGATTTCCGCAATCTCGCCCGCGCCGCGGCGGAGCTTGAGTCGCTCCCGCTCTACATCGACGACACGCCGGGCCTCACCATCGCCGCGCTTCGCACCCGCGCCCGCCGCCTCAAGCGCCAGCGCGGGGTCGGCATGATCGTCGTCGACTATCTCCAGTTGCTCCAGGGCACCGGCAAGAACAGCGGCGACAACCGCGTCCAGGAGATTTCGGAAATCTCGCGCGGCCTCAAGACGCTGGCGAAGGAATTGAACGTGCCGGTGCTGGCGCTTTCCCAGCTCAGCCGCGCCGTCGAGCAGCGCGAGGACAAGCGTCCGCAGCTTTCCGACCTCAGGGAATCGGGCTCGATCGAGCAGGACGCCGACATCGTCCTGTTCGTCTATCGCGAGGAATATTATGTCGCCTCGCGCGAGCCCAAGCGGCCGATGGACGGCGACGACGCCAAGATCTTCGAAGCCTATGAGCAATGGCAGCGCGACATGGAGCGGGTCTACCAGCTCTCCGAACTGATCGTCGGCAAGCAGCGCCACGGCGCCACCGGCAAGGTCAAATTGAAGTTCGAGAGCAAGATCACCCGCTTCTCCGACCATGTCGACGACGGATACGTGCCGGAGGTGCGCGGCTAGTACGGACCCTAGGCCGCCCAGGCCTCATCCTGCGGCGTCGGCTGCTGCCGTGCCAGCGCCGTCAGCCGCGCGCCGAGAAAGTCCATCACGGCGCGCACGCGCGGCGTATGGCGCAGGCGCTCGTGGGTGAGCAGCCAGAGCGCCGCATCGTCGCTCGCCACCGGCTCCAGGCAGCGGACCAGATCGGGGTCGCGGTCGGCGAGGAAGCTGGGCAGGACGGCGAGGCCGGCGCCGGCGCGGACCGCGGCGAGCAGGCCGCTGGCCGAGCTGTGGTGGATGGTCACCGCTTCCTCGAGCCGGTGACGACGCAGCCATTTGCGGTAGGCGGGCCAGATCTTGTCGCCGCCGCCGCCGACGATCGCATGCGTCCTGAGATCGGCGGCGGTGCGGGGCCGGGCATGGCTCGCGGCGTAGGAGCGGCTGCAATAGACGGTCCAGGGATCGGGCGCGATGCGGCGGCCGACGAGGCTCGACCCGCTCGGCACATGGCCGCCGCGCAGCGCCACGTCGGCCTCGCCGCCGCCGAGGTCGCGGTGGATGTCGGCGGTGTCGAGCTGGATGCGCAGGCCAGGATGCGCCTCGTGGAGGTCGCGCAGGATCGGCGGCATGATCGTGATCGCATAATGCTCGATCATGGTCAGGCACACGGTTCCGGTCGTGTCGCGCGACTGCGCCCCGGCAGCTTCGGTGAAAGAAGCGGCCGCGGCCTCCACCGCCTCGGCCTGCGCGACCAGATTCTCCCCGGCCGGGGTCAAGGCGTAGCCCGCCTGGCGCCGCTCGAACAGGACCAGCCCGAGCCCTTCCTCCAGCGCCGCCAGCCGCCGCGCCACCGTCGTCTGGCTGACTCCGAGCGCCCGCCCGGCGCCGAGCGTGCTGCCGCCCCGGGCGACGGCGAGGAAATGCTTGAGGTCGTCCCAGTCGAGCGAAGCCGGCGGCATGGCCTGTCCCCTGTGCTCAATAGCGCTCGCGGTAATTCTGCACATTTGCAGAACCGGCGTGCAATATCGCTGATTGCGTTGCGATATGCAACTGATTATCTCCGGCCCAAGCCAGCGCTGGCTGCACCCGAACTCTCATCGGAGACAGCCCATGAAGACCCTCCTTCTCACCGCCCTCGTCGCGGCGGGCCTCGCATCCTTGTCGACCCCGGCCCAGGCCCAGGACCAGTCGCGCGTCGCGGTCGGCGTCGCCGATCTCGATCTTTCGACCCGGGAAGGCCGCGCGACGCTCGACCTGCGCCTGCTTCACGCTGCGCGGACGGCTTGCGGCACTCCGTCCTCGGCCGATCCCCGCGGCGCGGCCAATCTCGAGCGTTGCGTGGCGGACGCCCGCATCGCCGCCGCCGCCCAGCGCGACGCTGCGATCGCTTTCGCGGCGCGACGCGCGGCGCAGGTGCTCGCCAGCCGCTAACCGCCCCACGACACGGAAAACGAAACGGCCGCCCGTCTCCATTCGAGACGGGCGGCCGAAGCGTTCGGTCCGAAAGGACGGCGAGAGCTCAGGGGCTCTTCGGATCCTCGTCGAACGGCCAGCTGTCCGTCAGCTTGAGCACGGCCAGGATGAGCGCGATCAGAGCGAGCGAGGGCAGGATCACGCCGCCGCGGATCTCGCTGCCTTCGGCCTGCTCGGAAGCCGGCTCGATCGGGGCCTGGCTCCGTGCCAGGACGGGGGTGGCGGCGAGCGACAGGACAGCCGCCGCCGCAAGGGTCTTCTTCAACATCGTCTTCGCTTTCTGGTCTTGGCGTCGAGGGGTTCGACCGGCCGAGCCTAGGAAAAAAGCCCTCCCAGTCAAACACTTTGTGCGGTGCAGCAGAGATTTTTCCGGCAATCCGTGCAGGAGGCGCGGCCACTGCTGCAACGACGCAACACATGTCATGCGACACAGGTTATGATGAGGGGCCGCAGAGGGATTCGTCACCATGCGCAGCTTCATCCTCCTCCTCGCCGCCGCCGCGGCCGGCGCGCCGGCCACTGCCCAGGCGCCGCAATCCGCGACGGTCACCGTCCGGCTCACCAGCTTCGATTTCACGCCTTCGACGATCCGGCTCCAGGCCGGCCGGCCCGTCGTCCTCCATCTCGTCAATGCCGCCTCCGGTGGGCACGATTTCTCGGCGCCCGCCTTTTTCGCGGCGGCCCGGGTCGATCCGGGATCGGCGGGCAGGGTGCGCCGCGGCGCGGTCGAGGTCCGCGGGCGCAGCAGCGTCGACGTCCGGCTGGTGCCGGCCGCCGGCCGCTACCGGCTGCGCTGCACCCATTTGCTCCATTCGACCTTCGGGATGACCGGCGAGATCGTCGTCGAATAAGCGGCGGTCAGGGCCGGCGGTCGGGCGGGAGGTCGCGCAGCGTCTCCGGCTCCGCCATGTCGACGACGAGATGGTCGTGGAGATGGGCGTGGCGGCGGCGCCGCAGCCACCGCAGGCCGAACAGGAAGGCGATGATCCCGATCGTCACGCAGACGGCGAGGGTCAGCAGCGGCATCGAGTCGGCCCAGCTGCCGTCCTCGACCACGTTCACATTGACTTGGGTGGTGCTCATGAGCGCGCCAACGGCCCGCCGCCGCACCCGTTCCCCTTTCCTCAGCCCTGGGCCGCCTCGCGGTCGTCGCGGGTCGGGCAGTTGGTGAGCGCGGCGACGAAGGCCTTGCGCCAGGCGACGACGTCGTCGCTGCGCACGCACTCGTACATCGTGCGCCAGCGGCGGATGCGCTCCTCCCTGGGCATGTCGAGCGCGCGCTGGATGGCGTCGCTGATCTCGTCCTTGCTGTAGGGATTGACCAGCAGGGCGTCCTTCAGCTGCAGCGCCGCGCCGGCGAAGCGCGACAGGATGAGCACGCCCGGATCCTCCGGATCCTGGGCCGCGACATATTCCTTGGCGACGAGGTTCATGCCGTCGCGCAGCGGCGTGATCAGGGCGATCGGCGAGGCGCGGTAGAAGCCGGCCAGCTCCTCGCGCGGATAGCCCTGGTTGACGTAGCGGACGGGGACCCAGTCGACCTCGGCGAATTCGCCGTTGATCCGCCCTGAAAGCTCGTCGAGCCGCTCGCGGATGATCTCGTAGGTATGGACTTCGCCGCGCGAGGGCGGCGCGATCTGGAGCAGGAAGACTCCGCCGCGATTCTCCTCATGCTCTTCGAGGAAGCGCCGATAGCCGAGGAAGCGCTCCTCCAGCCCCTTGGAATAATCGAGCCGGTCGACGCCGATGATGACCTTGCGCCCGGCCGAGCTGGCCACCATCCGGTCGTAGGCGGCGCGGGCGACCGGGCTCGCCGCCGCTTCCTGGAACTCGTCGAAGTCGATTCCGATGGGATAGGCGGCCGCGTGGACCGACCGGTCGCCGATGCGGATCGTGCCGTCCTCGTCGCATTCGCCGCCGAGCTCGTGCTCGACATAATGGCGGAAGCTCTCCAGCCACTCCTCGGTCTGGAAGCCGATCACGTCGTAGGCGAGCATCGACAGCACCAGCCCCTCGTGGAAGGGCAGCGACACCATCAGCCGCGCCGGCGGCCAGGGGATGTGGAGGAAGAAGCCGATCCGGTTCTTGAGGCCGCGCTCGCGAAGCTGCTGGCCGAGTGGGATGAGGTGATAATCGTGGACCCAGCCGAGGTCGTCGGGCTCGATCAGCGGCGCCCCCGTCTCGGCGAAGCGCTCGTTCACCCTTTCATAACCGCCGGCGAAGCTGCGGTCATATTCGGCGAGATCGATCCGGTAGTGGAAGAGCGGCCACAAAGTCCGGTTGGCGTAGCCGTTATAATATTCCTCGACGTCCTGCTCCTCGAGGTCGATCGTCGCCGAGGTGACGCCGCCGTGGCGCTGGAAATCGATATGGCCGGTGAACTCGTCGGTCTTGTTGCCCGACCAGCCGAACCAGAGGCCGCGATATTCGCGCAAAGCCGCCGACAAGGCGACCGCGAGCCCGCCCTGGGCGCCGCCCTCCCCTTCCGGCTTGGGCGCCGCCACGCGGTTGGAGATGACAATCAGGCGGCTCATCGGATCGAGCTCCACGGCTTCGACAGCATCATCGCGCAGTTGATCAGCCCGACCAGCGAGTAAGTCTGCGGGTAGTTACCCCACAGCTCACCGGTCTGGAAATCGGAATCCTCAGACAGGAGGCCGGCCGGCGTCAGCCGGGTCAGCATCTTCTCGTAGAGCTCGCGCGCCTCGTCGCGACGGCCGACGATGTGGAGCGCCTCGATCAGCCAGAAGGTACAGAAGTTGAAGGCCGTCTCCGGCAGCCCGAAATCGTCCTCGGCGGCGTAGCGCAGCATATGTTCGCCGCGCCTCAGCACGCGCTCGACGGCGTTGAAGGTGGCGAGGAAGCGCGGATCGTCCGGTTCGAGGAAGCGCATGTCGATAAGCTGGAGCAGGCTGGCGTCGAGCTCCGCGCCGCCGAAGCTGGCGCCGAAGCGCTGCTCGCTCTCGATCCAGGCGCGCTCCTCGATCGATCGCCTGACGGTCGCCGCCCGCTCGCGCCACAGGGAGGCGCGGTCGCCGAGGCCGAGCGCCTCGGCGATGTTGCCGAGCCGGTCGCAGGCGGCCCAGCTCATCACCGCGCTGTAGGTGTGGACCGAGGTG
>DASVVP010000103.1:0-18827 GCA_036386495.1 Allosphingosinicella sp. | reverse complement strand
AGGCGAGCCGCCCCAGCGCTCGCCGCGCTCGCCGCCCGACGAGCTCGAGAACCAGCCTTCGCGCTCGCTCGACGGATCGCGGTCCCAGCCGCCGCGCACTCCGGGACGGTCCCGGTGCCAGCTCTCGCCGGGCTGGTTGCCCCAGCCTCCGCCCATCCAGCCCGAGCCGCCGGAGCGCGGATCGTTGTCGCGCCGGCCCGTCATCCTCTGCTCCTGCTCCCAGCGCCGCTCGTCCATCTCGCGCCGGCGCTGGGCGTCGTCGTCGCCGAACCAGGAGCGTAGCTCGTCGCCCGCGCGGTTGAAAAAGCCGCGGTCGTCGCCGCCTTGGCCCTGTCCGCCCCGTCCTTCGCCGCGCCAGTGGTCCCGGTCGCGCTCGTCGCGGTTGCGCCATCGATTGTCAGAGCGGTCGTCGCTGCCGTAACCCATGATACTCTCCTTGTGTCAGGGCCCGCGTGCATACCGGCGCGGACGATCCGCGCGCCGCGGGATGGCAGGACAACGGAGAGCCGCCCGGGGCTGTTCCATGTCAAGAGCCGACCCGAGAGGCGCTCCCGCCGAACCGAATCGGGCTGCCGCGGGCGGGGGCATTTGCCGCATTGCGAAAGCTCGGCGGCATCGCTATCTGGGCGCCTTCCCAGCCCCGCGACGCGCGGGGAAAACCTGGCCGCCGAAAAGGCGCGGGGCTGTAGCTCAGATGGGAGAGCGCTGCAATCGCACTGCAGAGGTCAGGGGTTCGATTCCCCTCAGCTCCACCAGCCTACGCCCCTGACGGGGCTTCGGCTGGCAAGCCAGCCGGGGCCGGTGAGAAAAACAGGGACAGTATACATTTAGCCGGCTTCGGTGTCGTCCCCGCCGGCGGCCCGGCGCTAAATGTATACTGTCCCTGTTTTTGACCGTAGCAGGCGGCGATGGCCGAACTCCCCGAGCCGATCCCCGCCGCGACCCTGGTGCTGATGCGCGCCGGCAGCCCGCCGGAGCTGCTGATGATGGAGCGCGCATCGACCATGGCCTTCGCGGCCGGGGCTCTGGTTTTCCCCGGCGGACGCATCGAGCCGGGCGACCATGACGCGGCCGGGGCCTTTCCGGACATGGCCGATGCCGCCGCCCGGATCGCGGCGGTGCGCGAGACGATCGAGGAGACCGGCGTCGCAGCCGGGCTCTCCCCGGCGCCGGATGCTGCGACGGCCAGCGCATTGCGCGAGGGCCTGTCGGGCGGGGCGCCGTTCGCGGCCTTGATCGAGGATGCCGGCCTCGAGCTCGATCTCGGCGCGCTGACCCCATTCGCGCGCTGGTGCCCCAATTTTCGCGAGACGCGCCGCTTCGACACCTTGTTCTTCCTCGCCGAGGCGCCCGCCGGCCTGCCCATACACAGCGCGGACGACGCCGAATCCGTGCGCACCTTCTGGGCGAGCGCCGCCGACGTGCTCGCCGACGTGGAGGCCGGCCGCGCCCACGTCATTTTCCCGACCCGCCGCAACCTCGAGCGCCTCGCCCGCTTCGCCTCGATCGAGGAAGCGCGCGCCGACGCCGCGGCGCATCCGGTGCGCAGGATCACCCCCTGGGTCGAGGAGCGCGACGGGCAACCCCATGTCTGCATCCCCGCCGACGCCGGCTACCCGGTCACCTCGGAGCCGCTCGAGACGGCGCGGCGGCGCTGAGGCGCGGATGCGGCGGGCGCTTCGCATCCTGAAAGCGCTCCTCCTCGCCGGCATCCTTGCCTGCGCCGGGCTCCTGCTCTGGGGTTATGCCCGCAACCACCCGGAGGACATGCCGTGGACGAAGCTCGACCTCACCCGCCCGGTCGGCGCCTTCACGGGGCGCAAGCTCGCCGGCCTCGTCGGAGAAAGCGGACGCTGTCGCGCCCTTCTCGCCGAAGCCGGGGTCCGCTTCACCGCTTTGCCGCCGCGCCGCGTCACCCCGCAATGCGGCTATGACGATGCGGTCCGCTTCGCCGGCGGCGGAGCGCTCTCGATCGCATGGCGCCCAGCGGACCTCGGCACCAGCTGCCCGGTCGCCGCTGCGCTGGCCCTGTGGGAATGGCATGTCGTGCAGCCGGCGGCGCTGAGGCATTTCGGCCGGCGCGTCGCCGCCGTCGAGCATTATGGAAGCTATTCCTGCCGCCGCATCTACGGCCGCGGCGAGGGCCCGTGGAGCGATCATGCCCGCGCCAACGCGGTCGACGTCGCCGCTTTCCGGCTGGACGACGGCACCCGGCTGAGCGTGGTCGCCGACTGGAGCCGCGGCGGGCCGCGCGCGGCTTTCCTGCGCGAGGTTCGCGACGGGGCCTGCCGCCTCTTCGCCACCGTCCTCTCGCCCGATTACAATGCCGCCCATCGCGACCACCTCCATTTCGACCAGGCGGCACGCGGCGAGAGGGGCTGGCGGGGATGCCGGTGAGCGACTCTTGAACGAGCGCGACAAGGCGGCGATGGTGCCCGGCATGGCCGAAATCGAGAATTTCCACGACGCCTGCCTGCTTGTCCTGCGCGCGCTCGATGCTCTGGACTATCGCTTCGTCACGGTCACGCCCGAGACCCACAAGCGCGTCCTCGCGCGGCCGGAAATGGCGCGTGCGCGGGACCTGCGCGGCGTGTTCGGATGGAGCCAGCCGTTCGACGAGGCGCTGCTGCCGCCCGCGCTGTTCGCGCTGCTCCACGAGGGGAATCTGATCGCGCCCTGCGGGGACGGCTGGAAGAGCAGGGTGCGCGCCTCGACGGTCTCCGGGCGATTGTTCCTCCATTCGGCTTTCCCGACGGTGGAAGATGACAGCGTCTTTCTGGGACCCGACACCATGCGCTTCGCGACCTTCCTGCGCGCGGAGCTGGTCGGCTCGGGACCAGTGCGCCGTCTCGTCGACATCGGCGCGGGCGCGGGAGTCGGCGGGATCGTCGCTTCGGCGCGCCTGCCGGGCGCGGCGATCGAGCTGGTCGATCTCAACGAGAAGGCGCTCGGCTTCGCCCGGGTCAACGCGGCGCACGCCGGCGTCGCGGCCGCTACTTACGTCAGCGACGGCGTCGAGGCGGTCGACGCCGGCTTCGATCTCGCGATCGCCAACCCGCCCTTCATCATCGACGAGGACGGGCCCGCCTACCGCGCCGGCGGCGGCGGCCGCGGCGCCGGCCTCTCGCTCGACTGGGCGCTCGGCGCGGCGGAGAAGCTCGCCCCCGGCGGGCGGATGCTCCTCTACACCGGGAGCGCCATCGTCGGGGGCCGCGACGCGCTGCGGGCGGCGTTGGAAGATGGGCTCCCTCCGCTCGGCTGCACCCTCTCCTACCGCGAGATCGACCCCGACATTTTCGGCGAGGAACTGGCGAAGCCGGCCTATCGCGAAGTCGAGCGGATCGCTGCCGTCGGCGCGGTCATCGTCAAGAACGCCTAGCGCGACACCTTCTTGAGGGCCACGCGCACCAGCGCGTCGAGCGTCGCCTCGGGCCCGAGCTCGGTTTCCGCCTGCGCCACGGCCGACGAGGCTTCGGCGGGGCGGAAGCCGAGATTGAGCAGCGCGGAGACGGCGTCCGCGCCGAGGCCGCCGGCGCGCGGCGCGGCCAGGCCGCCGCTGGCGAGGACGATGCCGCCGGCCTTGTCCTTCAGCTCGTTGACGATGCGCTGGGCGAGCTTCGGGCCGACGCCCTGGGCGCGGGAGAGCATGCGGTGGTCGCCCGAAGCGATGGCGCG
The DNA here is from genome assembly GCA_036386495.1 of Allosphingosinicella sp. Classification (GTDB taxonomy): domain Bacteria; phylum Pseudomonadota; class Alphaproteobacteria; order Sphingomonadales; family Sphingomonadaceae; genus Allosphingosinicella. The sequence continues at coordinate 15,152 of DASVVP010000103.1, read as the reverse complement.
GTGGAGCTCGTCGCCGGCGAGCGCGGAGAGGATGCCGAGCGCGACGCGGCTGCCGACGCCCTGGACGGAGGTCAGCAGCCGGAACCAGTCGCGCTCTTCGGCGGTCGCGAAGCCGATCAGGCGGATTGCGTCGTCGGAGACCTGCGTCTCGATGTGGAGCATGACCTCGGCTCCGATCGCCCCCAGGATTGAGAGGGTGCGGGTCGAAGCGGAGACCAGATAGCCGACGCCGTTCACGTCGATTACCGCGAAGTCCGCGCCGAACGCGTCGAGCAGGCCGCGGAGCTTCGCGATCATGGGTCAGTACCGGGAGGAGTGGTCATGGCCTCTCCTAAACCGTTCGGGCTGAGCTTGTCGAAGGCATGCTTTTCCTTTCCCGCCGCGAACGCGAAGGACAGGGCTTCGACAAGCTCAGCCCGAACGGAGCCGGGGCGCGAGGCGGTGGGCGGTCGCGAGGTGATGGGCGTGGGTGATGGCGACCGCGAGCGCGTCGGCTGCGTCGGGCCCGGCGATGCCGGCGCCGGGGAGCAGACGCTGAACCATCGCCCGGACCTGCGCCTTGTCCGCGCCGCCGGTGCCGACCACCGCCTTCTTGACCACGCTCGGCGCGTATTCGCCAACTTCGATGCCGCTTGCGGCGGCGGCGAGGAGGACCACGCCGCGCGCCTGGCCGAGCTTCAGCGTCGACTGCGGATTCTCGTTGACGAACACCTCCTCGACGGCGGCCGCTTCGGGCGCGTGCGTTGCGAGGAGGTCGGTCAGCCTCTCATGGAGGTCGAGCAGGCGGCGGGGCAGCTCGGCCTTGGGGTCGGTCTTGACCTGCCCGTTGGCCACGTGGCTCAGCCGGTTGCCTTGAGCCGCGATCACGCCCCAGCCGGTCGTGCCCAGCCCGGGATCGAGGCCCAGGACGATCATGCCAGCAACTCCTCCCCGGAACGGGGAGGGGGACCAGACGAAGTCTGGTGGAGGGGTGCGAGCGCAGCGAGCGTGGAGGCGTGGGCCCCCTCCACCACGCCGCTTCGCGTCGTGGGCCCCCTCCCCGTTCCGGGGAGGATCCTCACGCCAGCTTCTCCATCACTTCGTCCGGGACTTCGTAATTGCCCCAGACGGTCTGGACGTCGTCATCCTCCTCCAGCGCATCGATCAGGCGGATGAGCTGGCCGGCATCGTCGCCGTTCACCTCGACCGGCGTCTGCGGCCGCCAGGCGAGCTTGGTCGAGGCCGGCTCGCCGAGGCTCTTCTCGAGCGCGCGGGCGACCTCGTGCAGGCTCTCCTGCATGGTCCAGATTTCATGACCCTCCTCGTCCGATTCGACGTCGTCGGCGCCCGCCTCGATCGCCGCCTCGAGGATCTCGTCCGCGCTCCCCGCCGAGGCCGGATATTCAATCAGGCCCATCCGCTCGAAGCCGTGGCTGACCGAGCCGGACGCGCCGAGGTTGCCGCCGTTCTTGGAGAAGATGGTGCGCACGTTGGTCGCGGTGCGGTTGCGGTTGTCGGTGAGCGCCTCGACGATCAGCGACACGCCGCCCGGGCCGAAGCCCTCGTAGCGCAGCTCCTCGTAAGCGTCGCCGTCGCCGGCTGCGGACTTGTCGATCGCCCGCTGGATATTGTCCTTGGGCATGGACTGCGCCTTGGCGGCGAGCACGGCCGCGCGCAGGCGCGGGTTCATGTCCGGATCGGGCGTGCCCATCTTCGCGGCCACGGTGATCTCGCGCGAGAGCTTGGAAAACATCGCGGAGCGCTTTTTGTCCTGCGCGCCCTTGCGATGCATGATGTTCTTGAACTTGCTGTGGCCGGCCATGGATCCGGTGCGGTCCTGCTGTTGGAAGAGGACCGAGCGATAGCCGAGAGGCTCAGCTTCGCGCAACGGACCTGTAGGCGGCGCTCGCCAGGCCGAGGCCGAGCAAGGCGAGCAGGACGCCGAGCAGGCCGTCGGCAAGAGCCAGCGGCCAGAACCAGAGCCCGGCGGTCCCGACCACCGCATCGTCGATCGTCGCGTGCAGCTGGCCGAGCGGCACGATCAGGACCAGCGACCACAAAAGCAGCGGCGGCAGCCACCGGCCGAAATCGCGCAACCAGGGTCCGGCGCGCCAGGCGAGCGGCCGCTCGACCGCGACCGCGACGAACCAGGCGGTAAGCGGCGCGGTCGCGACCGAGACGCCGACGCCGACGATCAGCCCCGCCGCGGCGGGATCGGCGCGGTCGCCGAGCAAGCGGGCGAGGCCCAGCGTCAGGCCGAGTCCGAACAGGAAGGTGAGGCCATAGAGCGCGAGGCCGGCGTCGGGCCGCCAGGGCGAGCGCGGGCTGCGGTTCAAGATCCTCAGCATCGCGACGAACAGCAGCAGCAGGCCGATCGCCCGCACCAGCGCCACCCCCTCGAACAGCAACAGCTCGGACCGCGTGTCCGGATGGCTGCCGGCGAGGACGATGTTGGTGAGCGTGAGGAGCAGCGTCAGCAGCAGCACCGGCGCGAGCAGCGCCCGGTCAGCGAGCGCGGCCAATGCGGCGCCGAGGAAGCCGAGGAAGCCGCTGCCCCGCCCCGGCAATGCCGCGACGGACCTCGCATCGGTCATGACCCACCCTCCCCGCCGCGCAACCTAGCGCGGCGGCGGAAAGGCGCAAGGGCGGCTCAGGCGAGGCCGAGGGCGGCGCGGTAGGTCTCGAGCAGGGCGTCGGCTTCCTGGCGGACGTGGGTCTCCATCCTCCTCAGGCGGACGACGGTGCGCATGGTCTTGGGATCGTAGCCCCGCGCCTTGGCTTCGCCGTAGACGTCCTTGACGTCGTCGGCGATCGCCTTCTTCTCCTCCTCGAGCCGCTCGATGCGCTCGATGAGAAGCCTGAGTTCGTCGGCCGCGATCGATCCTTCCGCCATCTGTCCTTCTTCCGTCCGGGGTTGAGCCGCCGCCTTAGGTGTGGCTATGCGCAGCGGCAATGGCGAACTCCGAAACGCTCCACAGCCAATTCGTGCCGCGCAGCCGCAAGGTCCGGATCCTCGCCACTTTGGGGCCCGCGAGCAACTCGCCGGAGATGATCAGGAAGCTCGCCCAGGCCGGTGCCGACGCCTTCCGGATCAACATGAGCCACGGCACCCACGCCGATCATCTCCGCGCGATCGAGACCATCCGCGGCCTCGAGAAGGAGCTCGAGCGGCCGACGACGATTCTCGCCGACCTGCAGGGCCCCAAGCTGCGCGTCGGCGCCTTCGCCGGCGACGGCGTCGAGCTCGAGCGCGGCCAGGCGTTCGCCTTCGACCGCGACAAGACGCTGGGGGATTCGAGCCGGGTCAATCTGCCGCACCGCGAGATCTTCAACGCTGTCGAGGCCGGGACGCGGCTGCTGATCGACGACGGCAAGATCGTCCAGCGGGTGACCGCCGTCACCCCCGACCGGATCGAGACGGTGGTCGAGGTCGGCGGGCGGATCTCGAACAACAAGGGCGTCAACGTTCCCGACGTGGTGCTGCCGCTGGCGGCGCTGACCGACAAGGACCGGGCCGACATGGCCTTCGCGCTCGATCACCATTGCGACTGGATCGCGCTCTCCTTCGTCCAGCGGCCCGAGGACGTGGCCGAGGCGCGCAAGCTCATCGCCGGGCGCGCGGCCCTGCTCGCCAAGATCGAGAAGCCGGCAGCGATCGAGCGGCTGGAGGACATCCTCGAAATGGCCGACGCCGTGATGGTGGCGCGCGGCGATCTCGGCGTGGAGCTTCCGCCGGAGCAGGTGCCTCCGTTCCAGAAGCGGATCGTCGAGACGGCGCGGCGGATGGGGCGGCCAGTGGTGGTCGCGACCCAGATGCTCGAATCGATGATCAATTCGCAGACGCCGACCCGCGCCGAGGTCTCCGACGTCGCCACCGCGGTCTATGACGGCGCCGACGCGGTGATGCTGTCGGCCGAGAGCGCGTCGGGCGACTATCCGTGCGAGGCGGTCTCGATGATGAACCGGATCGCGACCGCGGTCGAAGCCGATCCGAGCCACGGCGCCCGCGTCCACTTCACCGAGACTTTGCCCGATGCGACCACCGCCGACGCGATCGCGCAGGCGGCGAACACGATGGTGGGCACGGTCGACGCGGCGGCGATCGTCTGCTTCACCCTTTCCGGCTCGACCGCGCGGCGGCTGTCGCGCGAGCGGCCGGCGGTGCCTTTGCTGGTCCTGACCCCGTCGCTGAAGACGGCGCGCAAGCTCGGCCTGCTCTGGGGCGCCCATGCGGTGCGCACCCGCGACGTCGCCAATTTCGAGGAGATGATCGCCAAGGCCAAGCGCATGGCGCTGCGCCACCGGGTCGCCAAGGCCGGCGACCGGATCGTGATCATCGCCGGCGTGCCGTTCGGGACTCCCGGATCGACCAACGTCATCCACATCGTCGGCCTCGCCGGCGACGAGCTCGACCGCCACAAGAGCAGGGTCGAGGCCCCCAAGGGGACGCGGCACTAGCCGAAAAGTGGAGGCCGAAAGCCCTCCTCCTCGATGGGGGAGGGTTGGGTGGGGGTGGAGTCTCCGAAAGGGGCGCTGCCCAGGTGACGAGTCCACCCCACCCCAACCCCACCCCATCAAGGGGAGGGGCTTAATCGTTCACGATGCCCGGGATCATTTCCAGTATTTCCCGCGCGAGGAAGCCGACGCGCCCCACCCGCTTGGCCAGGATCCGTCCCGCCTCGCCATGGGCGTAGACGCCCCAGAGCACGGCCGTCAGCGGGTCGGCGCCGCGGGCGGCGAGGCCGCCGACGATCCCCGCCAAGACATCCCCCGACCCCGAGGTCGCGAGGCCGACGCCGCCGCCCTCGAAGCGGAAGGCGCGGCCGTCGGGCGCCACGATGTAGCTGAAAGGGCCCTTGACGAGGCTGACGACGCCGAGCGTCTCCGCCGCGCGCCGCGCCGCGGCCTCCGGCTCGGCCTCCACCTCCTCGCGGGTGCGGCCGACCAGGCCGGACATCTCCCCGGCATGCGGGAGGATTGCCGCCCCGCCCGGCCACCGCCGCAGCGCCTCCGCCCGCGGCGCGAGGCATCCGAGCACGGCCGCGTCGAGGATCAGCGGAAGATGGTCGGCGCCGCAGCCGAGCAAGGCGTCGAGCAACGCTTCCAGCGGCGGCCCGCTTTGCAGCCCGCAGCCGAGGACCGCCGCCTGCGCCTCGCGCGCCCTCGCGACGATCGGCCCGATCGCCCCGGGATCGACGCAGCCCTCCTCGGTCTCGCCATGGCCGATCACCCGCGCCTCGGGCACCGCCACCCCGAGCGGCACCGCGATGCTCGCCGCCGTCGCGATCTGGAGCTTGCCGGCGCCCGCGCGCAGCCCGGCGATCCCGGCGAGGTACGCGGCCCCGGGAAGCTCGCGGCTGCCGGCGACGACGAGCAGGCGGCCGCGATCCTCCTTGCTCGATTCCTCGGGATGGTCGGGCAAGGGGAAGCGGTCGAGCAGCGCCCGGTCGAGCTCCTCGACGCCGCTCATCGCGTGCCCGTGATCACGTCGGGCTCGGCGGTCACCTTCGCCTGCTCGTCCTCGATCAGCGGCGCCGCGAGATTGTAGCGGAGGAGGTGCGGCACGCATTCGCGCTCGTCGTCGGGCTCGAACTCATATTCGCAGACGCCGCAGTTCAGCACGTCCCCTTCCCTGTCGACGCGCAGCACCGCCTCCTCGTCCATCTCCTCGAGGATGTAGCGGAAGCAGAGCACGACCACCTGGTGGCAGACGATGAGCACCCGGCGGTCGGCATGGTGGAGGCTGATCGTGTCGAGCGCGGTGCGCAGGCGCAGGATGACGTCGGCCCAGCTCTCCCCGCCGGGCGGGCGGTGATAGAATTTGCCAAGCAAGGCGCGGTGCTCGGCCTGGTCCGGATGGAGCTGGCGGATGCCTTCGGTCGTCAGCCGGTCGAGGATGCCGAACTCGCGCTCGCGCAGCCGCTCGTCGATCACCGGCCCCTTGGCGCCCTCGACGACCCCGCCCTCATGGCAGATCCGCGCCGCCGTCTCGCGGGCGCGCACGTAGGGCGAGGCGAGCACCACCTCCGGACGCTCGGCCTCGGGCAAGGCGGCGAACCAGCGGCCGAGCGCGTCGGCCTGGCGCCGCCCGAGCTCGCTCAGCGGCACGTCGACGTCGCGGGTCGGGATGTCGATCATGTGCCGCCCCGAGGCCGAGGCGAGGTCGCGGGCGACGTTGCCGGCGCTCTGGCCGTGGCGCACGAGCCACAATCGGGAAGGCCATCTCTGCCGCATCGCCGACAACAAAGCGCGACGGAGGCGAAAGGTTCAGAGGAGGCCCTCGGCCTCCAGCCGGCGGCGCAGGCCGTCGGCGCCGGTGAAGAGGTGGCCGCGCATGCCGACGGCCTCCGCGCCCTCCACGTTGATCGCGCGGTCGTCGACGAACAGGGCTTCGGCGGGATCGAGGCCGAAGCGGTCGAGCGCGCGGCAATAGAGGGCGGGGTCGGGCTTCAGGAGCTTCTCCTCGCCCGAGACGACGATGTCGCGGAAGCGCGAGAAGAAGGCGCGCTCGCGCTCGTGAAAAGGCTTCCAGAAGTCGGCGGAGAAGTTGGTGATCGCGAACAGGGGCACTCCCGCCTCGTCCAGCGCTTCTACGATCGCGTGGACGCCGGGCACCGGATCGCTGATCGTCTCCCCGAAACGCTCGCCCCAGGCGGCGATGAGGCGGGCATATTGGGGGAATCTGCCGCTGAGCTCGGCCGCGGCCTCGTGAAAGGCGCGACCGCCGTCGAGGCTGTCGTGCCATTCCCAGAGGCCGACATCCTCGATGAAGCGCAGCCGCGCCGCGTCGTCGGGCAGCTGCCGGGCGAGAAAGGCCTCGGGGTCCCAGCCGTAGAGGACGTTGCCGACGTCAAAGACGAGGGCGGTGGGTCCTTCGATACGTCCTTCGAGACGCCGTTTCGACAAGCTCAACGGCTCCTCAGGATGAGCGTTCGCGGAGGGTTCACCGCTCATCCTGAGTAGGGGCTGAGCTTGGCGAAGACCCGTATCGAAGGATCAGCCCTGGCGCGCCTTGAAGCGACGGTTGGTCTTGTTGATGACGTAGGTGCGGCCCCGGCGGCGGATCACGCGGCAGTCGCGGTGGCGCGACTTCAGGGACTTCAAAGAGTTGCGGATCTTCATGGCCGGAACGCCCTGCCTCTTCTCGTTCGAAATTGCTGCTGGAAAGCGAGGCGCCGACCTAGTGGGAACCAGGCCGCGCGTCAAGGGCGAGCAGCCGATCAGCCCCGCTCCGCCAGCGTGCGCTCCCAGGCCAATGCGTCGGCGACGATGGTGTCGAGGTCGGCACGCCGCGGGCGCCAGGGGAGCGTCGCCAGGATCTTCCCGTTGTCGGCGACGAGCGCGTCGGGGTCGCCGGGCCGGCGCGGCTCGAGGCGCCTCTCGATCGTCATGTTGGTCACGCGGTCGACGCTGTCGAGCACTTCGAGCACCGAGAAGCCGCGGCTGTAGCCGCAGTTCATGACATAGCTCTCCTGCGGGTTCGCGATCAGCTTCTCGAGCGCGTCGACATGGGCGGCGGCGAGGTCGCTGACGTGGATATAATCGCGGATGCCCGTGCCGTCCGGCGTGTCGTAATCGGTGCCGAACACCGAGACGTGGCCGCGCTTGCCGACCGCCGCCTCGACCGCGACCTTGATCAAATGGGTGGCGCCGGCGGTCGACTGGCCGGAGCGGCCCTGGGGATCGGCCCCGGCGACGTTGAAATAGCGCAAAGCGCAATAATTGAGCGGGTGCGCGAAGGCGGCGTCGGCGAGCATCCGCTCGGTCATCAGCTTCGACCAGCCATAGGGATTGATCGGCTCGGTGCGCGCACTCTCCCGGACCGGCACCTCGTCGGGTATTCCGTAGGTCGCCGCGGTCGACGAGAAGATGAAGTGCCCGACGCCGCCCGCGACCGCGCTTTCGATCAGGGAGCGGCTCTTCACCGTGTTGTTCTCATAATATTGGAGCGGCTTCTCGACCGACTCCGGCACCACGATCGATCCCGCGAAATGCATGATCGCGCCGATCCGGTGCTCGGCGATCAGCCGGGCGATCAGCGGCTGGTCGGCGATATCGCCGCGCACCAGCGTCGCACCGTCGGGCACGGCCCATTCAAATCCGGTGGTGAGGTTGTCGATCACGACGACGGGCCAGCCCGAATCGAGCAAGGCCAGCACGGCGTGGCTTCCGATATAGCCGGCGCCGCCGGTCACCAGCACCGTCGGCTTTTCGGATTCACTCATTGAAATCGGTCCTCGGATTGGGGATGCAGCGAAAAGGCGGCCGGAGACGTTACGGCCCTATACAGTCTTCAACGCATAGCGCGAGGTGCAGGATGAAGAGGCTCGGGACCGCTCTGGCAATCGCCCTGACGCTCGCGGGATGCGCGACCTCCCGCCGCGGCGGCGGCGCCGCGGCAGGGGGGATCGACGTCAATCGCACCCATCTCGGCCAGCAGCTCGCCCGCGCCCAGATCGCGGTCGAGCCGGCCAATCTCGCCGACCGCAACAATCCGGAATTCCAGGCTTATGCCGACGCCGTCGAGCGCCAGCTGGCTTCGGCCGGCTACACGATCGCGATGAACCGGCCGGCATCCGAGCAAATCGCGCGCGTCACCGTGACGCAGGGCACGCGCGCGGCGCTGACCAGCGGCTGGCCCGCCGGCCTCGGCCGCGCCAGTCGCGATCGCAACGCGGTCGCCACCCTCCTCGACGTGCGCATCCAGCGCCGGTCGGACGGCAGCGTCTTCTGGCAGGGCCGCGCGGTAACCGAGACCGCCGCCGGAACGCCGCGGCCGGCCATCGTCGAGCGCCTGGCGGCCGCGCTCTTCCGGGACTTCCCCGGCGAGTCGGGCCGCACTATCAGGGTCAGATGAGCCTTTCCGTCACATCCGCCTTCGACGGCGGCAACATCAAGCTGATCGGGATCGAGGGCGACCGCATCGACCTCGAGATCGTCAAGGATCATCAGTCCGACTTCTACCAGTGGTTCTCCTTCCGGGTGACGGGAGGGGCCGGCCGCGCGCTTGAGATCCGGATCCTCAACTGCGGCGGCTCGGCCTATCCGCTCGGCTGGGAGAATTACCGCGCCTGCATGTCCTGCGACCGCGAGGAGTGGGAACGGGCCGACACCTCCTATGAGGGCGGCATCCTCACCATCCGGACGACCCCTGCCGCGAACAGCATCTGGCTCGCTTACTTCGCGCCTTACACGATGGAGCGCCATCACGATCTGGTCGCCGAAATCGCCGAGCATCCGGAGGCGGACTATCGCTCGCTCGGGCGGACGCTCGACGGCCAGGAGATCGACTATTTCCGGATCGGCCGCGGCCCGCTCTCGGTGTGGCTCTACGCGCGCCAGCATCCGGGCGAGACCATGGCCGAATATTGGATGGAGGGGGCGCTGGAGCGCCTTCTGGACGACAGCGATCCGGTCTCGCGGCGGCTGCGCGAGAAGGCGACCTTCCATGTGGTGCCGAACATGAATCCGGACGGCTCGAAGCGGGGCCACCTCAGGACCAATGCGATCGGCGTCAACCTCAATCGGGAATGGCACGCGCCGAGCGTGGAGCGTAGCCCCGAGGTCTTTCACGTGCTCGCCGAGATGGAGAAGACCGGCGTCGACTTCGCCATGGACGTCCATGGCGACGAAGCGATCCCCGGCAACTTCCTCGCCGGCTTCGAAGGCATTCCCGGCTGGAAGAAAGAGAAACAGGCTTTGTTCGACGCCTTCTCCGATGCGCTCGTCCGCGCCACGCCGGACTTCCAGACCGAGAAAGGCTACGAAATCCCGGCGCCGGGCAGGGCGAACCTTTCGATGTCGACGGCGCAGCTCGCCGAGCGCTTCGGCGCCGTCTCGATGACGCTCGAAATGCCGTTCAAGGACAATGACGACCTCCCGGACCCGGTCTACGGCTGGTCGCCGGAGCGCTGCCGCCACCTCGCCCGCTCCTGCCTCGACGCGTTGCACGCGATCGTCGACCGCCTCGGCTGACCCATGCGCACGCTGACGATCGCGGTCGCCCTGCTCGCATCCACCGCCGCCTCGGCGCAACGAGGCGCGCCCGCTCTCGGCCGCGACCTCGTCGTCGGGCGCCAGACCTACACGCCCCAGGTCCGCCTCGATCTCGATCAGCCGCTGGAGCCGCAACCCGATGTTTACCGCCAGCTCGCCCTCGACTGGCGGGCCGGCCCGCTGCAGGTCGGGCCCTATCCCGCTGCCGCTTTCGCCGCGCGCCAGGAAGGCGATGTCGGCGTCAGCCTGACCATCGACGCTTCGGGGCGGCTGACCGCCTGCTCCGTGGCCGTGCCCAGCGGCATCGCCGCGCTCGACGGTCACGCCTGCCCTCATCTGCTCGCGCGCGCCCGTTTTCATCCGGGGCTCGATGCGGGCGGCACGCGGATCGGCGGCACGCTGCCGGCGCGGCTCCGCTATATTCTTCTGCCACGCGTCGAGACTCTCGCCGGCGGATCCGACGAGCGCTCGCTTCGCCGTGGGCCGCGGCCGCCGGCGCCTATCACCCTCGAGAGCCTCGGTATCGATCCCCGCACGGCCCCCCCGGCGGATGTCTACGGCGTGGGCGCCAGCCTGGCCGTCGACGCCGCCGGCGCGGTCACCGCCTGCACGCTCCACTCGCCAACCTATGACGATGCGATCGACAAGCGCGCATGCGATCGCCTGCTGGCTTTGCGCTTTGAGCCGGCGCTGGACATGGACGGCAGCCCGACGGCTTCGCGCTACGGCTTCGGGGTCGAATGGCCCGCTCCACGGCGCTGAAACCCATGCCCCTCCTCGTCCTGATCCGCCACGGCCAGTCCGCCTGGAACCTTGAAAACCGTTTCACCGGTTGGTGGGACGTCGACGTCACCGAGAAGGGCGCAGAGGAGGCCCGCGCCGCCGGCGCGCTGATGCAGGCGCGCGGGCTCGATTTCGACCTCTGCTTCACCAGCGTCCAGAAGCGCGCGATCAAGACCCTCCACCTCGCGCTCGACGCGATGGATCGGCTGTGGCTCCCTGTGGAGAAGGACTGGCGGCTGAACGAGCGCCATTATGGCGGGCTCACCGGCCTCGACAAGGCGGAGACCGCCGCCCGCCACGGCGCCGAACAGGTCCATATCTGGCGGCGCTCGTTCGACGTCCCGCCGCCGCCGATGGCGGAAGGCAGCCCCTACGACCTCGCCGGCGACCGCCGCTATGCGGGGATTCCGGTGCCGCGGACGGAGAGCCTCAAGGACACGATCGCGCGAGTGCTTCCTTATTGGGAGCGGCGGATCGCGCCGGCTTTGCGCGACGGGAAGCGGGTCCTCATCTCGGCGCACGGCAATTCGCTGCGGGCGCTGGTCAAGCACCTGTCGGGCATAGCGGACGCCGAGATCACCGGCCTGGAGATTCCGACCGGGCAGCCGATCGTCTACGAGCTCGGCGACGATTTGTCGGAGCGCGATCGTTACTATCTGAAGGACCGCTGAGGGGCTGCGGGCAACGCCGTCATCCCGGCCCTTCGACTGCCTGCAGGGCAGGCGCTCAGGATAAACTTCAGCCAGAGGCTGAAGGCCGGGATCTCAGGACGAGAAGACGCTGAGGTTGGTGCAGGTCCCTGCCCTGCCCGCGTAACCGCCGCGAATAAACCCGCCGAGGTCCCGGCCTCCGCCGGGTCGACGTGCGGCTCAGCGCTCGGTCTTGGCCCGGTACATGTTGCGGTCGGCGCGCGCAATCACGTCCTCGGCGGAGTCGCCGGGAAGGATGGTGGCGACGCCGATCGCGGCCTCGAGCGAGACCTGGACGCCGCCGAGATCGACCGGCGAGGAGGCGATGCAGCGGGCGATGCGCTCGGCCGTCTCGATCGCGCTATTGTGGTCGAGATGGTCGAGGATCAGCCCGAATTCGTCGCCGCCGATCCGCGCCACCACGTCGGTCGAGCGAATCAGGGCCTGGAGCAGCCGGGCGACGTGGATCAGGGCCGCGTCGCCGCCGATATGGCCGTGGCGGTCGTTGACGCGCTTGAGGCTGTTCAGATCGATGTAGAGCACGGCGCCGGGCGTACCGTGCCGGGCGGACTGGCTCACCACCCGCTCCAGCTCCCGCAGGAAGCGGCGGCGGTTCGGCAAAGGCGTCAGCGTATCGGTGTCGGCAAGGTGCTCGAGCTCCTCGAGCCGCCCGCGCATCTCGGCCAGCGAAGCTCTGAGCAGCGCGTTCTCGTCGGCGAGCGCCTCGTAGCTCGCTGCGGCATCGGCCTCGACATTGGGTTGCGTCGCCATTGGTCCCTCCTCGGCGGCTTGACCCTAACGCGGAACGGTTAACGCTTGGCGAAAATCGGCAGGCGCATTTGCCTGCCCTGCGGGCGCCGTCTAAGGGGCGGCATGGCTGAAGACGGGCCTCTCGTTGGTATTATCATGGGCAGCCGCTCCGACTGGGCGACGATGCGCCACGCGGCCGAGATGCTCGCCGAGTTCGGGGTCGCGCAGGAAACCAAGGTCGTCTCCGCCCATCGTACCCCCGACCGGCTCTACGATTATGCACGGGGCGCCGCCGCGCGCGGCCTGCGCGTCATAGTCGCCGGCGCCGGCGGGGCGGCGCATCTGCCGGGCATGGCGGCGTCTATGACGCGCCTGCCGGTGCTCGGCGTGCCGATCGAATCGAAGGCGCTCGCCGGCCTCGACAGCCTGCTCTCGATCGCCCAGATGCCCGCCGGGGTTCCGGTCGGGACGCTCGCCATCGGCAAGGCGGGCGCGGTCAACGCGGCGCTGCTCGCGGTCGCCATCCTCGCAACCACCGACGAAGCGCTGGCGTCGAAGCTCGACCAATGGCGGGCGCGGCAGACGGACGGCGTCGGCGAAGCGCCGGAATGAGCCTGCCGCCCGGCTCCACGATCGGGATCGTCGGCGGCGGACAATTGGGCCGCATGCTGGCGATCGCGGCGGCGCGCCTCGGCTACAAGGTGCACATCTACGCCCCCGACCAGACGCCCCCGGCGGCCGAGGTATCGGCCTTCTTCACGCGCGGCGAATGGACCGACTTCGAGGGAATGCGTCGCTTCGGCGAGCAGGTCGACCTGCTCACCTACGAATTCGAGAATGTCGACCCGCACTTCCTGGCGCCGATTTCAGGCTCGATCCCGGTGCGGCCGTCGGTTTTTTCGCTCGATGTCTCCCGCTACCGCCCCAACGAAAAGCAGTTCGCAGAAAGGGCCGGGGGCCGCTGCGCGCCGTGGCGCGTCACGACGACGGCGGCGGAGCTCGAGGCGGCGGTGACCAGCCTCGGCACGCCGGCCATCCTCAAGAGCTCCCTGCTCGGCTATGACGGCAAGGGACAATCCTCGATCGACGATCCCGCACAGGCGTCCGCCGCCTGGAAGGCGATCGGGCAGGCCGACTCGATCCTCGAGCGCCGGATCGATTTCATCGGCGAGTTCTCGGTGATCCTGTGCCGCTCGGCCGATGGGGCGATCGTCGAATGGCCGTCGCCGGAAAATGTCCATGCCGGCGGCGTGCTGGTTCGATCGACGATCCCGGCCCGCGCCGAGATCGAAGCCCAGGTTCCGGAAGCCAGGCGGTTGGCCCGGGACATCGCCGAAAGGCTGGGGCATATCGGAGTGCTGACGCTCGAATTCTTCGCGACCCGCGACGGGCCGCTCTTCAACGAAATGGCGCCACGCGTCCACAATAGCGGCCACTGGACGATCGAGGGCGCCGTCACCTCGCAGTTCGAGAACCATATCCGCGCGGTCTGCGGGCTGCCTCTCGGCTCCACCGCGCTGAGCGCTCCGCGGGTCGAGATGGAGAATCTGATCGGCGACGACGTGCTGCGCTGGCGCGACATCCTCGCCGAGCCGGATGCGCACCTCCACCTTTACGGCAAAGGCGAGCCACGCCCCGGCCGCAAGATGGGCCATGTGACGCGGTTAAGGACCTAACGCGGCGTCACGACCTCGATCGGAAGGCCGATGCGCTCGAGCTGGGGCCGGACTGTCGCGGCGTCGCCGACGACGACGAAGACCAGCCGCGCCGGATCGATCGCCCTCCTGGCGGCCGCGTCGAGCTGGGCGGTCGTCATCGCCCGGTAGCGGCCTGGCAGGCGTTCGACATGGTCGTCCGGCCGGTGCAGGATCGACATGGTGCGCAGGGCGCCGAGCAGTTGCTGCGACGTCTCGAAGCTGCCGGCGAGCTCGCGGCTGTTGCCCTGGACGACGCGCTGCAGCTCGGCCGGCGTGACGCCGCGTTCGGTGACGAAGGCACGCACCTGGTCGATAATCGCCTGTACCGACGGTCCGGTCTGATTGGTCTGCACCGGCGCCTGGAGGAACAGGGGCATCCGCTCCTGCACCGGCTGGACGAAGCCGAACACGCCGTAGGACCAGCCGCGCGTCTCGCGCAGATCGTGATTGAGCCGGGCGAGGAAATCCGCCGAGAGGACTTCGTTCGCGGTCTCCAGCGCAAGCGTGTCGTCGACGCCGCGCACCGGCAGCAGCTGTCCCGCGAAGATCAGAGATTGCGGCGACTGCGGACGGTCGATCAGCACGATCCGGCTGCCGCCGGCGGGCACCGCCGCGGTGAAGCGCTTGACGCCCCTCGGCGTCGCCGGCGGCTGCCAGCGGCCGAAACGCGCCTCGAGCAAGGGCAGCAGCTCGGCGAGGGGAAGATCGCTGGCCGCGAAAATCTCGGCATTGTCCGGCCGGAACCAGGTGCGGTGGGCCGCGGCCAGGTCGTCACGGGTGAACAGGCCGACCGATTGCTCGCTGCCGGTGCCGGAGAAGGGGCGGCCGTAAGGATGCGCTTCGCCGTAGAGGATCGCCGGCAGGACGCGGCGCGCGAGCGCCGCCGGCGAGGTACGTTCGGCGGCGATCCCCGCGAGCTGCTGCGCCCGGAGGCGCTCGACTTCCGCCGGAGCAAAAGCGGGGTTCCTCACCACGTCGGCGAGAAGGTCCAGCGAAGGGCCGAGGTTGGGCGTCAGCGCGGACAAGGTGACGATGGTACGGTCGATGCCGAGGCCGGTGCCGAGGGAGGCGCCGAGCCGCTCCTGCTCCTCCGCGATCTGAACCGAGTTGCGGGTCGTCGTGCCCTCGGTCAGGAGCGACGTCATGAGCCGCTGAAGGCCGAGCCGGTCGGCCGGATCGGCGGCGATCCCGGCATCGAAATCGACCCCCACCAGCGTGATGGGCACCGTCCGGCGCCGGACGTAGGTGACCCGCATCC
>DASVVP010000102.1:0-18026 GCA_036386495.1 Allosphingosinicella sp. | reverse complement strand
GGGCCACGGCGCCTGGGCGAGGTTGCGGACGATGCGCGCGTCGGCGATCGCGCGGTGGAGCGCGGGCGCGTCCTCGATCCAGCCGGGCCGCAGCAACAGTCTTTCGGTCCTCGCGAACATGTTTCTTCCCCTTGCCTCATCGGGGACAGTTACCGCTCGCCAGCGCCCCGGCGGGATTGCCGAGGCCCCGGGGAGCGGTAACTGTCCCCAGAGTTTCAAGGGAGAAACGAAAAAAGGAGAGAAACCCGGCGGCTCCTCTCCCTCGAATTCGGTTCTCTTGCGAGACCTGGAGCCGCCCCTCCGGGGGACGGCCCGTTATCCACCGTCCCTATTCTGCCG
Source organism: Allosphingosinicella sp. (assembly GCA_036386495.1). GTDB lineage: Bacteria > Pseudomonadota > Alphaproteobacteria > Sphingomonadales > Sphingomonadaceae > Allosphingosinicella. The sequence goes on along the minus strand of DASVVP010000102.1, from coordinate 17,687 downwards.
CCGGTTGCGCCGGAATATGCATGTCGACGCACACATATTTGCGGCCGAGCTTCCCGTCGCGAAACGAGACCCGGCCGTCGGTAAGCGCAAAGAGGGTATGGTCCTTGCCGATGCCGACGCCCGCGCCGGGATACCATTTGGTCCCGCGCTGACGCACGATGATATTGCCGGCGAGCACGGCTTCGCCGCCGAACTTCTTCACGCCCAGGCGACGGCCTGCGCTGTCGCGACCGTTGCGTGAGGATCCGCCTGCTTTCTTATGTGCCATGACTAAGCTCTAATTCTCTAAGGGTTTACGCGTCTTTACCAGCGGCGGGCTTCTTGGTCGAAGCCTTTTTCGCGGGCTTGGGCCCAGCCCCCTTGGGGCTGTCGGTCATCTCGCTCGCCGTCGGCTCGGACTTCACCGGCGCCGCCGGCTTCGCCTCGGCTTTTGCCTTCTTGGGCTTCGGAGCGACGGTCTCGGCGGCGGGGGCCGGAGCGGTCTCCGCTGCCGGAGCTTCCGGCTTGGCGGCCTTCTTCGGCTTGTCCTGCTTCTGATCGCCGATCGCGACGATGCGCAGAATCGTGTGCTGCTGGCGGTGGCCCTTCTTGCGCCGGTAATTGTGGCGGCGGCGCTTCTTGAAGACGATGACCTTGTCGGCCTTGGCCTGGGCGATGATCTCGGCCGAGACGGTGAGGCCGTCGGTCGGCTTCAGTTCCGAGCCTTCACCGGCGAGCAGGACGTCGCCCAGCGAAATCGTGTCGCCGGCTTCCCCGGCGAGCTTCTCGACGACGATCTTGTCTCCGGCGGCGACGCGATACTGCTTGCCGCCCGTGCGCACGACTGCGAACATGGGTCTTTCCAAATCTTTCAAATGCTTATCCGCACGGACAAAGGCCGTGAAAGCCGAGGCTCCACGCGGAAAAGTGGCTGCTACAGAGGGAGGCCGCGGCTGTCAACCAAGCGGGCATGCTCGTCATGCCGGCGAAGGCCTGCGTCTCAGGACGGAAACTCTCAGGAGGTCTCCCTAAGATCCCGGCCTTCGCCGGGATGACGGCCTGTGGGGGCCGTCAGTGGCGGTGCACCGGTTGCAGGCGATAGCGGCCGCCGGAAAAGGCGTCGAACAGGCCCGAAATGGCGGGGTGGTCGACCGGCTCCTCGGTCTCGTCGGGCAGCAGATTCTGCTGGCTGACATAAGCGATGTAGCTCGATTCGCCGTTCTCGGCGAGCAGATGGTAGAAGGGCTGGTCCCTGGGCGGACGAATGTCCTCGGGGATCGCCTCATACCATTCCTCGGTGTTGGCGAAGACCGGATCGACGTCGAAGATCACGCCCCGGAAATCGAACAGCCGGTGCTTCACCACCTCGCCGATCGCAAAGCTCGCCTGGGCGATCGACGGCGCAGCGGCCGGCATGCCCGGAACCGGAGAATTGTCGAAGAAGCTGTTGGGCCGGTCCATCCTTCATCCTATGTAGGGCTTCCCCGGACGGAGGCAAGCGAAGGCAGCCTGCGGCTCAGGACTTGCTTGGCAAGCTCCGACGCTTTCGTTAAGGGGCGCGGCCTGTCGACCAGCCCCGCCGACACGGGGATCATGCGGAGAGGTGCCGGAGCGGTCGAACGGGGCGGTCTCGAAAACCGTTGTGCCCTTACGGGTACCGAGGGTTCGAATCCCTCCCTCTCCGCCATTCACCCGCCGCCGCGCAGTCGGGACCACTCCAATCCATAGCGCTGGAGGTACTTGCGCAGCCGGTCGGCGTCGTTCGACGAGGAGCGGCGCGCGCGCGATGCGCTGAACAATGTCCGCCCCGCGTCGGACAGCGAGCGGCTGCGTCGGCAGACGCGGATCACCTCCGCGAGCTGGACCCGATCGAACGGGTCGACGGCATCGAGCGCTTCGGGGCCGACGAGCTGCTCCAGCCCGTCGCCCGGGTCCGCGCCGGCGCCGGACCAGAAGCGCTGTAGCCGCGTCTTCTCGGCCGCCACGGTCGCGACGTCGATCCGGCCGGAGGGGGCGAAGGTGGCCATGCGGGTGACGCTGGCGGCGAGGTCGCGGAAGTTCCCGGTCCAGAGCGCATCGGGGGCGGTCGCGAAATCGAGGAAGGCCCGGCGCGCCTCCTTGTTGAAGCTCACCCGCATCCCCTCGCGCTCGGCGAAGCGGTCGAGCTCGTAATCGAGGTTCGGCTCGATGTCCTCGAGGCGATCGCGCAGCGCCGGCAATTCGAAGGTCCACAGGTTTAGCCGCGCGAACAGATCGTCGCGGAACGCCCCGGCGGCCACGGCTGCGCCGAGATCGCAATTGGTCCCGGCGATGAGCTGAAAATCCGAGGACGCCTCGCGGTCGGCGCCCACGGGGAGGAACTTCTTCTCCTCGATCGCGCGCAGGATCATCGCCTGCTCGTCCAGCCCGAGCTCGCCGATCTCGTCGAGGAAGAGGACGCCCTTGTCGGCGGCCCGCAGCAGGCCCGGGCGGTCGGCCGCCGCGCCGGTGAACGCGCCCCTCTTGTGGCCGAACAGGGCCGACATCGCGCTGTCGCCCTTCAGGGTTGCGCAGTTCACCTCGACGAAGGCGCCCGAAACCTGATGCTTCAGCCGCTTGAGTTCGAAGATCCGCCGAGCGAGCTGGGACTTGCCCGCCCCGGTCGGGCCCATCAGCAGGAGCGGCGCGCGCGAGCGAAGCGCGACCTGCTCGATCTCGGCGACCATCCGGTTGAAGGCGGGGTTGCGGGTCTCGATGCCCGATTTCAGGAACGAGCTTCCCTCCGCCGCCGCCGCGGCGAAGCGGGTGGCGATGCTGTCGTAGCGCGACAGATCGAGATCGATCACGCTCCAGGTTCCGGCGCAGCCGGTGACGTGGCCGCGGGGCGGGTGGCTCTGAAGCAGGCGTCCGGGAAGGTAGCGCGCCTCGGTCAGCAGGAAGAGGCAGATCTGCGCGACGTGCGTCCCGGTGGTGATGTGGACGAGATAGTCCTCGGCCTCGGGATCGAAGGGATAGGCGCGCGCGAAGTCGAGCAGCTTGCCGTAGACTTCCTCGAAGTCCCAGGGATCGGCGAAGTCCATCGGGCGCGGGACTACCTGAGTCTCGGGCGAGACGCCGGCGATGTCGACGGTGATGTAACGTCCGAGGCCCTCATGCATGGCGCCGTGGATCAGCTCCAGGCGGTCGACCCGGAGGTCCTCCTGCATGCACAGGCCGACGGTCGGCCGCCACTTGTTCCAGCGGCTCGGGCCCATCTTACTCGAATCGAGCGTCGAGCCGAGGAATCCGAGAACGACTGTGGGCTTCATCCTTATACAATGATCTAACTTTGTATTTTTGTCGATAGAAAACCTTCGAACTCGCTTACGACATTTTGTTTTGCCACGGCGGCGCAGGCCTGTTTTTCGTCGTCTTTCCAAATGGTTGTACATTTCGCCCCAACGGCGTGCGGGATCTGGCACGGGCTCTGCAACGTATCCGGCGTCGGGCGAACAGTGGCTCGGCAAGCGGCAGGGGCGGTCGGAATGGGCCGGCCGCCCCGGAGCCGGACAGAGGAACTCAGGTCATGGCCAACAAGGGTCTTTTCGCTTCGGCGATCGCGCGGCTTCTGCCGGCGGCGGACGCGTTGAACCGTGAGTGGGCGCCGGCTTATGCCTATGGGCCGGAGCACAAGCTTGCCCAGCTTGCCGCGACCGGCACCCTCCAGGACAATTTCTATGCGGGCGCGCAGTCGCAGCTCGCCGAAGTGCTCGAGGCCGCCAAGGCCGTCGACCCGCTGTTCGTGGCGAAGGCGGCGATCTATGCTCGCGCCCGCGGCACGATGAAGGACATGCCGGCGCTGCTGGCCGCTTATCTTACCGTGGCCGAGCCGGACCTGGCGGTCCGCGTCTTCGACCGGGTGATCGACAATGGCCGGATGCTTCGCAACTTCGTGCAGATCATGCGTTCGGGCGCGGTCGGGCGGAAATCGCTCGGGACGCGGCCGAAGCGGCTGGTGCAGCGCTGGCTGGAGCGCGCGTCGATGCGTTCGCTGATGCAGGCGGCGACGGGGAACGACCCCTCGCTCGCGGACATCGTCAGGATGGTCCACCCGAAGCCGGCGGACGAGGCCCGCAAGGCCTTTTACGCCTGGCTGATCGGCAAGCCGTACGACGTCGCGGCCCTGCCGGCGGAGATTGCCGGGTTCGAGGCGTGGAAGCGCGCCCCGGAAGGGCCGCTGCCGGACGTGCCGTTCGAATGGCTGACCGCTTTCACGCTGTCGGCCGGCCAGTGGGCGGAGCTTGCTTCGCGCATGGGCTGGCAGGCGCTGCGCATAAACCTCAACACCCTGGCGCGCAACGGCGTGTTCGCGGTCGACGGCTCTGCGGACAGGGTTGCCGAAAGGCTGTCCGACGAAGCGGCGCTGTCGAAGGCGCGGGTGTTGCCGTACCAGCTGATGGTGGCGCTCGGATCGGTCAAGGAAGGCGTGCCGCTCAAGGTGCAGGCGGCGTTGGAGACGGCGCTCGAGGCTTCGCTCGCCAAGCTGCCGGCGCTCGCCGGCCGCGTCGTGGTTTGCCCCGACGTGTCGGGTTCGATGACGGCGCCGGTGACGGGCTACCGCCAGGGCGCTTCGTCCAAGGTGCGGTGCATCGATGTCGCGGCTTTGGTCGCGGCGGCGGTGCTGCGCCGGAACAGGGACGCCCTCTTGCTGCCGTTCGAGCAGCAGGTGGTGCCGCTGACGCTGGATCCGTTCGCGCGGGTCGCGGCCAATGCGGCGGCCCTGGCGGCGATCGGCGGAGGCGGGACCAATGTCTCGGCGCCGCTCGCTCTGCTCAACCGGCAGCGGGCGGAGGCGGATCTGGTGGTCATCGTCTCGGACAACGAATCGTGGGTCGACGCCTCGCGCTACGGTGCCACGGCGACGATGCACGAGTGGAAGGAGCTGAAGAAGAGGTGCCCGCGAGCCAGGCTCGTGTGCATCGATCTCCAGCCCTACGGGACGACGCAGGCCACGAGCCGCGAAGACATACTCAACGTCGGGGGCTTCTCCGACGCGGTGTTCGAGACGCTTTCCCGCTTCGCCAATGGCGAAGGGGAGCGCGACTGGGTCGCCGAAGTGAACGAAACGGAGGTGTGAAAGGAAGGCCGTGGCGAATGCCGGTGGGACTACATCCACTTGCACGCCCGATGGCAGAGCGCCCGGGAAACCGGGAGATGCGGTTCGAGTCCGCCCGCTGGAACGGTAGCTCAAAGGGCAAGTCTCGCCACTCTCGTCGCCACGGCCTCGAATGAATAAAATATCGCGGCGAATGCCGGAAGGACTACATCGACTGATAATCGCCGGGTCGCGGGTTCGAATCCCGCCGGATCGCAAGGTCCGTAGCTCAGTGGGTAGAGCAGGAACGTCCTTCCAACACCTGGTCGCCGCGAACCGTAAATGCGTTGCCGAAGCAGCGGGAATGCCGGTCGGGACTACATCCTGTAAAGATGAAGCCCGTCCCGACCATATTTCGTCCCGCTGCCAGAGCGACGATCGGCGGATGCCGGCACGGACTACATGGTGAGAGCGCCTGCCCTCTCGGCAGGAGGTCGGCGGTTCAAATCCGTCTCCGGGAAACCGGATAGCTCAGCAGGAGGTCCGGCCATCCTCGCCGCCGATGCACGGAGGCGGCGCGAATGCCGGCGGGACTACATAGGTGATGGAGGTTCGAATCCTCCCCCGGCTCCGGCCGGGAATGTCCCGCCAACCGCTTGTCGCGCCGCCGCCGATGTTTAGACCATGTTCTTGAAGGAGGGCCCGATGGCCGAACAGAGTTTCGAATTTCTGCCCGTCGAGGGCGGCGCGCCGGTCAAGATGTGGACGCGGGGCGTCCCCGTCGACGACAAGGCCAAGGCGCAGCTGGCGCGCGCGGCGAAGATGCCCTTCATCTTCCGCCACGTGGCGGCCATGCCCGACGTCCATGTCGGCATCGGCGCCACCGTCGGATCGGTGATCCCGACCAAGGGCGCGGTGATCCCGGCGGCGGTCGGGGTCGACATCGGCTGCGGCATGATGGCGGCGCGCACCTCGCTGATGGCGCACGATCTGCCCGACAGTCTCGAAGGCGTCCGTAGCGCGATCGAGCGGGCGGTCCCGCACGGCCGCGACATGCGCATGGGCAAGCGCGATCCGGGCTCCTGGGGTTCGCCGCCGGCGGAGATCGTCGAGGCCTGGGCGACGCTGGCGGCGCGATTCAAGCGGATCGCCGACAAATATCCCAAGCTCGAGAAGACGAACAACCTCGTTCATCTCGGCACGCTCGGCACCGGCAACCACTTCATCGAGCTCTGCCTCGACGAGGAGGCGCGTGTCTGGGTGATGCTGCATTCGGGCTCGCGGGGGGTAGGCAACGCGATCGGCAGCTTCTTCATCGAGCTGGCGAAGCAGGACATGCGCAAATGGTTCGTCAACCTGCCGGACGAGGACCTCGCTTATTTCCCGGAAGGGACCGAGCATTTCGACGATTATGTCGAGGCGGTCGAATGGGCCCAGGACTTCGCCGCGCTGAACCGCCGGATGATGATGACCAACGTCGTCAGGGCGCTGCGCGGCGAGATCGCCAAGCCGTTCGACGCCGAGCTGGAGGCGGTAAACTGCCATCACAATTATGTGCGGCGCGAGCACCATTTCGGCGAGAACGTGCTCGTCACCCGCAAGGGCGCCGTGCGCGCGGCCAAGGGCGTGATGGGGATCATCCCCGGCTCTATGGGCGCGAAGTCGTTCATCGTGCGCGGCCTGGGCAATGCCGAGAGCTTCGACAGCTGCAGCCACGGCGCCGGGCGGATCATGTCGCGCAACGAGGCGAAGCGGCAGGTGAGCCTCGCCGAGCATATCGCCGACACGGAGGGCGTCGAATGCCGCAAGGATGCCGGAGTCATCGACGAGACTCCCAAGGCCTACAAGCCGATCGAGGCGGTGATGGCGGCGCAGGCCGACCTCGTCGAGATCGTCCACACGCTGAAGCAGGTGGTGTGCGTGAAGGGGTGACCTTTCACGCCGCCTTTCCGAACCCGAAGCCGATGACGCTCACCCTCGACGATGCGATCGCGCCGGCGGTCCGGCAGGACATCGAGTCCCGGCTCGATGCGATCGAGGCCGAAGAGGACGTGCGTCTGCTGCTGGCGGTCGAATCGGGTTCGCGCGCCTGGGGCTTTCCATCGCCCGACAGCGACTATGACGTGCGCTTCGTCTATGTCCGCGACTGCGACTGGTATCTCCGGCTTCGCCCGGGCCGGGATGTCGTCGAAAGGCCGATCCTCGATCATATCGATTTGAACGGGTGGGACGTTCGCAAAACGCTGGATCTCCTGCTCAGGTCGAACGCCGTGATCGGCGAGTGGATCGACTCGCCGATTCGCTACCGGCCGGACGACCCGGTCATTGCGGCGCTTCGGTCATTGGCGGACGACGTCATCGATGCACGGGCCCTGGCGCATCATTATTCCCGCCTGGGCCGCAATGCGGCTGAACGTTGGCTGGAGGGCGGTGATCCGGTCCCGGTGAAGCGCTATTTCTATGCGCTTAGGCCTGCGCTGGCGATTCGCAGCCTTCGGCTCGCGCCGGATATGCGGCCACCGATGAACCTCCAGGCGCTCGTCGTCGCGAGCGAGGTGCCCGAGGAGGTCGCTGCCCACATCTCTGCGCTGGTGGAAGCCAAGCGCCAGACCAACGAACTTGCAAACGGGATGCGGATGCCGGTCCTTGATAGGCTCATTCGAACGGAGCTGCAGAGTGTGTCTGACGTGCCGCCCAAAAGCCGCGACGATGACGTCCTCCTGCAGCGGGCGGAGCACCTCTTTCGGGAGCTCGTGAACCGATGATCGTCATCGACGGATCCGAAGGCGAAGGCGGCGGCCAGGTGCTGCGCACGGCGCTGGCGCTGGCGCTGGTGACGGGTCAGCCTTTCCGGATCGAGAACATCCGCGCCAACCGGCCGCGGACCGGCGTCCTGCGGCAGCATGTGACCGCGGTCGAAGCGGCTTGCGCGGTCGGCGGCGCCGAGTGCGAGGAGCTCGCCCTGGGCGCCTCCACGCTCAGCTTCGTGCCGCGCAAGGTGGTGCCGGGCGACTACCGCTTCGCCGTCGGCACCGCCGGCAGCGCGAGCCTCGTCCTGCAGACCGTGCTGCCGCCGCTGATGCTCGCGGACGCTCCGTCGCGGCTCGTGCTCGAGGGCGGAACCCACAATATCTACGCGCCGCCGTTCGAGTTCATCGAGCGGGCGTTCCTGCCGATCGTGAACAGGATGGGCCCGAACGTCTCGGCCCGGCTGGTGCGCCACGGCTTCTACCCGGCCGGGGGAGGGCGCATTGAGATAGACATCGAGCCTGCGTCCTCGCTGGCTCGCTTCGATCTCCTGGAGCGCGGCGCCCTGCGCCGGGTCGAGGCGGTGGCGGTCGTGGCGGCCCTGCCGGGCGAGATCGCCGTCCGCGAGCTCGCCGCCGTCGAGAGGATCCTGGGCTGGCCCGAGGAGTCGCGGCGCATCGTCCAGCTCCCGGAGCGGACCGGGCCGGGCAATATCCTGATGCTCGAGGCGGAGTTCGAGAACCTCACCGAGATCACCAGCGGGTTCGGCAAGCTAGGGGTCTCGGCTGAGACGGTCGGCGAGCACGCTGCGAAGCGCATGGCCGGTTATCTCGCCTCGCCCGCGGCGGCCGGGCCCTATCTCGCCGATCAGCTCCTGCTGCCGATGGCGCTTGCCGGGGGCGGCAGCTTCACCACCGTCAAGCCGTCGCAGCATAGCCGGACCGCCGCCGAGGTAATCGCGCGGTTCCTCGACATGCGCATCAGCTTCGATGAGCATGAGGGGGAATGCTGGCGGGTCACGGTCTCCGCTTAAACGGGTGGCGGGAGTAGCCGAGGCGGGCGGCATTACGCCCGAGGACGAGCGCAAGCAGGACGCGCTCCAGGCGGCCGAGACCGTGAGCCGGTCCTGGCCGCCCCTTCGGGAAGGAGGTGTTCCTGCCGGCCGGCAGTCCGGCGACGGTCGGCCGGGTCAGGACCGCGAGCGGCTCGATGCCGAGGAACCCGGCGACGCCGTCCATGACGGCACCGGGGCTCGCCGCGAGGTCCTCGTAGCGGACGAGATGGTAGCTTCCCGAGAGGCTCCGCGAACGCTCCACGGCGACCGCGTAGGAGCGCGCCAGATTCCGAATCTCCCTCGCCGCGCTTCGGACCGATCGCCCGCTGCGCAGCGCCTTATGCGAGGAATAGGCTTCCTCGGGGCGACGGATGACGTGGAGGATCCTGGCGGCAGGAAAGTCGGCCAGAATCGCGTCGAGGAACTGCTCGTTGGTCGGCGTCTTCTCCACCCACATCCGAACGCTCCCCAGCGAGCCGCCGGCATAAGCAAGGGCGAAAGCGATCAGCAGCGACGGCGGCGGCGATCCGCCGGGGCGGCGCTCGAGCGTGTCTTGCCAGCCCTGAAACGCCTGCGCGAGATCGACATAAGGGGAATGAAGGCGGTGGCTGTGTCCCAGCAGCCAGAAAGGGGCCTGGTTGTTGGGATTGACGAGCCGCCTCAGCCATTCCTGGCCCATCGAAGATAGCTGCTCCTTCGCGGAGGCACTGGCCTGATGACGGCGGAAATGGGTGTAGAAGCTGGTCTCGAAGGGAAGCACCGCGAGGGCGGGATGGCCGTCCAGCAGGTCGCGCAGCAGGGTTGTCCCGCTACGATGCGCTCCGCAGATGAAGACCGGCCGCTGCGCATGGGCCAGGCCGCGTTCGACCGCGTCCGCCGTCGGCGCGGCCGGACCGAGCACCTCCGCGGCCGCCCAGATTGCCGCCGACCAGCGCCGCGCCGCCTCGACGTAGGAAAGATCGAGGCGCTCGACCGTCGTCCGGTCCAGGAGCCGCGGGGCGAGGTCCCGCTCCCGTTCGACGATCCGTTCGAACAGCGTGCCGATGGCGGATGCGTCAGCCTGCATCGGAGATTCGCTTCACCCGCCTGTCCTCCGGTTGCCACGGCGCGGCGGCGCTCGCTACAACCACCGGGGAAGGATCGCACAACGAGGCATGGAGAAGAAGCGCAGCCTTGCCCCCGAATTCTTTATCGCCGGCGCCCAGAAATGCGGGACGACCGCCCTTTATTCCTATCTGCGCACCCATCCTCGCATAGCGCTTCCGGCGCGCAAGGAGCCCTATTTCTGGTCGACCGATTTTCACCCGCGCGGAGCGGTCACCGACGCCGCCGAATATGCGCGGCTCTGGGACGGGGCGGCAGCGGATGCTCTGCGCGGCGAAGCGACCCCCGCCTACACGAGGTCCGCCGTCGCGATCCCGAACATCCTGCGCGAGCGACCCGATGCGCGCTTCATCCTGCTGATTCGCAATCCTGTGGCGATGGCCGCCTCGCTCCACGCGCAATTGGTCTTCAGCCAGGACGAGGATGTGCCGGACTTCGAGGAGGCCTGGCGGCTGCAGCCGGTGCGAAGGTCTGGGAAGCATGTTCCGGCGCGCTGCGCCGATCCGACCAAGCTTCAATACGAACGGGTTTGCGCCCTTGGCGATCAGCTCGAACGGTTCATGGACCTCGTGCCGGAGGCAAACCGGCTCGTCCTTTTCTCGGAGGATCTGGCGTTCGATCCGCGCGCCGTCTACCTGCGTGCGCTCGCCTTCCTGGACCTGACGGACGACGGCCGCCGCGGATTCGAGCGCGTAAACGAGAATTGGAGGCAGCGCAGCCCGTGGCTCACCGGCTTCCACCGCCGCCTGCCGCAGCGGCTCGGCCGCGCCTACGGTCCCCTCCAGGCATTGGCCGAGCGTCTTGGGGTAAGCCCCACGTCCATCGTTCGGCGGCTGAACTTCACCCAGGGTTCGCGTCGGCCGCTCGACCCGCGTTTTGAGGCGGAACTTGCTGCCGCTTTCGACCCGCAGGTGTTGAAGATCGAAACGCTGATCGGTCGCGCGTTCCCGCATTGGCGCCTGGCAGGGCAATGACCCTTCCCTTCGAGGCGTTTGATATTCCGCCCGACGAGGTGCGGCGGCGGCTGGAGGCCGCGCATGGCGCGCGGGGGCCGGACTGGGTCTGGCCGGATGTCGACGAGGCCGACTGGCGAAGCGCCCTGTGCGCGCTCGCGGGAGCGGCCAGCGCGGTGCTCTCGGGGAAGCGGGCGCCGAAGCTTCGGGGCGATCCGGCGACGCTTGCCGTCGCCGGATACACGTCCGGCATCGGGCCTCTGATCGGCTACTGGATCGAAGGCGGCCTGGTGTCCGCGGAACCGGGCGCGGCGGAGGTCTTCGAGCTCCAGCTACGCCATAACCGCCTGCGCATCGACCGGCTCAGGGCCGAGGCGAGCGTCGCGGCGCTCCTGCTCCGCGACGCGGGCATCGAGACGACCGTGCTCAAGGGGATGCACACCGCTTTCGACCATTTCCCAGAGCCGGGGACGCGGCCCTGCTCCGACATAGACCTGCTCGTCCCGAACCATTTGTTCGCGGCCGCGGGCGAGGCGATGCGGCGGAACGGCTATGTTCCCGGCCGGAGCGGGCAGACGCCGATCCAGCGCGAGTGGCGTCGTCCCGACGCGCCCGGGCAGGTGCGGTCGCTGAGCCTGGTTCATGCCGAGGATCCGTGGACGATCGATCTCCAGGGTTCGCTCGACCGCTCCTTCGCACCGGGCAATTTCGCACGCCTGCAGGCGTTGGCCGATCGGAGCCCGCGCGGACCCTGGTCACAGGATTCTGCCGCCACGGTGCTGACGCAGCCGCTCCTTATCATCCATCTCGCCTGTCATGCCTCGAACGGGCTCCAGAGCCTCAATCTGTTGCGGCTCGTCGAGATCGTCCTGGTGCTGCGGCGCGATCCGCCCGACTGGCGCGCGCTGGTCGAGGCTGCGGCCAGCGTCGGCGCATTGGGCTTCCTCTACCCGGCCTTCCGTGTCGCCGAGGATTTCGTGCCCGGCACCATCGACGACAAGGTCCTGGCGGCCTGCGCGGCCGACGCCCCTGCGAGGGTCCGCGCCGTGATCGCCGATCACGATCCAGCCTCCATCCACCGCATCGCGCGCCGTTCGTGGCGCGAAAGCGTGATGTGGTGCCCGACGCGGCGGAGCCGGCTCGCGGCGCTGCTGTTGCCGGGAGGGGCAGGCGGGGCGAGCGGCGCAGCGGCCTTCTACCGCCGGCGGCTGCGGCTCGCGCTGATGGCGCTGCGCCGGCGCTGAAGCTCATCCCGTCGTCCAGCGCTCAACGCCGGCGACCGTCCGCAGCCGGCCATTTTGCGCGAACGTGTCCAGCGACGCCACCAGCCCAGGCTCGGCCACCCGCACAACGCCGCCGACCAGCACGAGCGCGACATCTGAGGCCGAGGCTTCGAGCAAGGGCTTGCGCAAGAGAATGATATCGGCCGGCGCGCCCTGGCCGCACGATGGGCCGGCCAGGTCGAGGCGGCGCGCGGCGACCTCTCCGACCGCGCCCGCGAGCCGCGCGTCGTCGACGAGGCCGAGGCTGCGTGCGCAGCGCAGCTCGTCGAGGAGGTCGCCGGCGCCGGTCAGCAGCGAATCGCTGCCGAGCAGCAGGTCGATTCCTTCGTCCAGAAGCGCGGCGGGCGCGGTCCGGCCAAACAGGAACAGGTTCGAGGTCGGGCACCAGACGATGGCGGCGCCGGACTCGCGCAAGGCAGCCACGCTTGGACCGGACACCCCCACGCAATGCACGGCGATCAGATCCGGGCCGAGCAGGCCCTTCTCGGCAAGAACATCGATCTCGCGGCCTGCAACCGCGTCGACGCCCTCGGCGACGTGGAGGCAGAAGGGGCCTTGGCCCCCCGGCTCCACCGACGGCGAAATGCCGAGCGAGTTGGCAGAGCGCACGGGCGCGACGCGGAGCGGGAAGTCGTCCTCGAAATCGGGCTCCCACGGATCGTGGTGAACGACGCAGGTGGCGCCGGCGAACAGATTCTTCCACGCTCCGGCGAGCAGCGCCTCGCGCCGCGGCGTGCGCTGCCGCTCGGCGATGTGGTCGCGGCAACGGGTCTGAATATCCGTCGCCCATTCATAGACGTTGGCATAAGGCGGCGCACCGAGCCGGCCGTAATGGTTGCGGTGAAGATGGTCGTGGGCGTTGATCAGGCCCGGCCGCAGCTCCGCATCGTGAAGCTCGACGACCGCGTCGAAGCGGCCGTCCGGAGCGACGATCCGGCCCTCTTCCACGCCGAGCGCGTCGTTGGCGGCGACGATGAGCAGCCGCACGTCAGATGTCGCGCCTGAAAGCGAGAGCGAGGACGACGGGCAGCCCGACCTGCACCGCGTGCAGCGTGGCGCGCCCGGCCTCTTCGTAGAAAGGGCGGACTTCGGGACCGACCCTGCCATCGCGCGCTTCGATGAAGGTCAGGCCGGCCGCCTCCGCGGCGGCGACCTGGCCGGGAACCGCGTGGACGTGGTGCTCGACCTCGCGGAGCAGCCCTGCCGAGTCCCGAAATGTGCGGCGCTGTCCCGCTTCATAGGCCTCGGGGTGGAAATCGGTGACGACGACATGCGCGCCCGCATCGGCGACCCGGGCGAGTTCGGCATAGACCGGCCGGCAGTCCGGAACATGACCGATGGCGAGGCGGCACCAGACGACGTCGAACGAGCGGTCGGCGAGAGGCAGCGCGCGGATGTCGCCGAGCAGCAACTCCGCGGAACCCTCCCCGTCATCTGCCGCGAGCATCTCGGGGCTGAAATCTACTCCGACGGCCCGCGACGCCGCGGTACCGCGCAACCGTCGGCCGGTGCCGCAGCCGGCATCCAGCAGCCGCAGTCCCGTGAGCGGCGGGGTCATCCCGGCGACGAGCCGGTTCTCGATCCAGCTGAAAGCGTTTTCACTGTCGTAGGTCGACCCCCAAAGATGGTAGGCGTCGCGCGCGCCGAGCGCAGTCACGGGGCCCCGGTGGGCCGCAGGTGGCCGTAGGCCTGGCTGTCTTCGGGCGCACGCTGCGCCAGCCGCCGGACGTTCCGGAGCAGCCGCGGATCGGAATAATGGCCGCGTTCCCAGCGGCCCTTCGCCAGCATCCGGCCGACCGTCTTGCCCCAGCCGCGGGTGCGGCGGTCGTGGACCGAGGGGAAGCGGCTCCGGAACACCGTCTCGAAATCGTCGACGCGCGCCTTGAGCCGGCGGTCCATCCACGGCGTATGCGGATTCTCGTGGGTCATCCACGCCAACCATTCGGGCGCGGTCCACGTTTCCAGGTCGGCCGGCGTCCCGGTCAGCGGATCGACGTCGCCATAGGTCCCGGCGCGCTGCGGGGTCGGCGTGTAGAAATAGCTGATCAGCTCCATCTCCGGGTTGATGCCCTTGAGCCGCCGGATGAACCCCAGAGTGTTGTCGATCTCCCGTTCGGGCTCGTCCGGATCGCCGAAGACGAACGAGAATTCGGGGATGATGCCGTGCTCCCCGGTCCGCGCCGCCACCTCGGCGATCTGATCGGTGGTGATGCCCTTGCTCATCTTGCGGAGGACGTCGTCCGAGCCCGATTCAGCGCCGCAGAAGACCATCTTCAGCCCTGCCGCCTTCAGCATCCGCCAGGTCTCGTCGGAAAAGCGGGTGAGGGCGTCGACCCGCGCCTCGCACCACCAGCTGAGGCCGAGCGGCAGGAATGCGGCCGCGACCTCGCGCGCCTGGGCTTCATTGAGGAAGAAATTGTTGTCGTAGAAATGGACCGAATCCATCCCGTGCTCGCGCGCGAGGAAGGCGAGATGCGCCGCGGTCCTTTCCGGCGCCTGCACCTTCTCGCGGCGGCCGAAGACCGAGATGACGCCGCAGAAGCTGCACGCATAGGGGCAGCCGATCGAGGCCTGATACACTCCCGAGCGGCGGCCGAGGAAGGTCGGGTGGAGATAATCGCCGACGTCGATCTTGTGATAGGCGGGGTCGGGCAGCTCGTCGGGGCCCAGCCAGATGCGCTCGGGGCCGATCGCATGCGACCCGTCCGGTCGCCGGAAGGCCAGGCCCGCAACGCCCTCCGGATCCAGCTTTCCGTCCAGCACAGCGAGCAAATCGAGGAAAGTCTGTTCTCCCTGGCCGCGCACCAGCCAGTCGACGTAAGGCGCGTTGAGCACCGGCGCCGGATAGAGGCTGCCGAAATTGCCGCCCCAGACGATCGGCAGCTGGGGATAGCGCCGCTTGAGGGCCTTCGAGAGCGGCACCGCGCTCACCACCTGCGGCCCCGGCATGACCGTCATCGCGACGGCATCGACCGGATCGGCGGTGCGTGCGCGATCGTCGACGATCGCGCCGACCTCCGCAAGGACGTCGATGCCTGGGCGATTGCCGTCCACGATCTCCCAGTTCACGTCCTCTGGAAGCGCGGCGCCCAGGGCCATCAGGCTCAAGGGAAAGCGACGATTCTCCGGCCGCGTCGCGCGGGGATTGACGAACAGGATCACCAGACACCCGCTGCCCGGAGGTCCGGGCGACGCTGGGGTTGCGGGAGGGCCAGGCGCTCGAGCTCGATCAGATAGTGATCGGCCAGCCACGGCAGCGGCGGGAGCGTCTCGGCGCGCCGTTCCCACCGGGCGAGCGCGGCCAGCAGCCGCGGGTGGCGGTCGGCCCAGCCTTGAGCATAAGAGGGCGGAACGAGCGCGCCGATCGCAGCCACCCGGCGTTGCGCGAAGTGCGGCGCGAAGGCCCGCCGGACCGCGGAGATCGAGGGGTAGCGGATCGTCAGGCCGTGCCATTGTGCGCCGCCCCTCTGCAGCCGCCGCAGCGCCTTGTCCGGCTGCCCGTGGGCCAGATACCAGGCCCACTCCCAGGGCACCGCGGGTCCCATCAGGCACAGCAAGGCCCGCCCGCCCGGGCGCAGCAGCGCCGCAAGGGCGCGCGCTACGCCGGCCAGATCTTCGACGCAGTTCAGCCCGCCGAAATTCGAGACGACGCCGTCAAAGGCTCCTTCGGCCGGCAGGCGTCGCGCGAGATTCTCGATCGCGATCTCGGCGACGTCGACCAGCCGGGCCAGCCCGGCGTGCTGGACCTTCGCGCGGGCGACCGCGACCATGTTCGGCGAGACATCGGTGGCGAGCACGCGCACGCCGCGCTTTCCCAGATGCACCGCGTCTTCGCCGGTGCCGCAGGCCAGCTCGAGCACATGCTCGCCCGGCCGAAACGCGGCGTCGAGCCGGCGCCAGGTCGCCGCGCGCATGTGCCGGCCGATCGCGCTCGCGGTGAACGAGGCGTCGTAGTCCGCGGCCATGCTGTCGAACGGGGTTATCTGATTCATGCTTCGACCTGATGGGCCGCGGCGAGCAGGGCGTCGCGCGCCTGCAGCGCCTCGGCGCGGCGCGCCGCCGCCTCGCCGGGGTTCTGCTGTTCGAGCCGGAACGCCGCGACTTCGCTGCGCAGCCAATTGTCCGCGTGCTTGTAGTAAGTGCGCGAATGACGGCCCCTGATCGCCAGGTCGCGATCGGTTGCGTCGCTCCACTCCTTGCTCAGGATCGCCCGATCGGCGACCGCATCGTAATAAGGCGTGTTCTTGATCGGGTAGGCCACGGTCGTCAGAAAGACGTTCGGGTTCCATTTCTTGACCTGCTCGACGGTGGCCTCGATGTCTTCGAGGGCCTCGCCGTCATAGCCCCACATCAGGAACATGCCGACCTGGATGCCGTGGCGCTGGGCCGCTTTCGTCGCCCATTCGACCTGCTCGACCGTCACGCCGCGCTGCATGGCGTCGAGGATGCGCTGGCTGCCGCTCTCGGCGCCGATCCAGATGCGGTAGCAGCCCATCTCGGCCAGCGTCTCCAGCACCTCCTCCTTCATCATTCGGTCCGCGCGCGAGATCGTCTCGAACGGCAGCTTGAGGTCGCGGCGCTTGAGCTCGGCCGCGTAGCCGTAGAGCCAGCGGTGGTTGATCGTGAAAACGTCGTCGGAATACCAAAGCTGGTCCGGACGGTAGGCGTCCACGATATGCTGCACCTCGTCCGCGCAGTCGACGAAGCTGCGACGGCGGTAGCTGTAGCCGAACACCGCGTGCGAGCACCATCTGCAGCGGTAGGGGCAGCCGCGGGCGGTGATGAGGTTTACGCTGCCCATTCCGTGATGCGTGCGCCAGACGTCGACATATTTGGCCAGGTCGATCTGTTCGCGGTCCGGCCAGGGGAGGGTGTCGATATCGGCGATCTGGGGGCGGGGCACGTTGGCGATGAGCTGCCCGCTTTCGTCCCGGAAGGTTGTCCCGGCGATCCCGTGCAGCCGGTGCGGCCCCCTGGCGGCGAGCGCGGGCAGCAGTTCGGCCAGAGTTTCCTCGCCTTCGCCGACGATCACGACGTCGGCGCCGTGTGCGATATACTGCTCGGTATAGTTGGCGCTCTCCGGTCCGCCGAGCACCACGGTCCAGCCGTGGCGCTTGGCTTCGGCGATGATGGCTACGACGTTGCCGCGCGTGATCAGGTTGGTGTAGATTCCGAGGACGCCGCCGGGCTCGCGCGCCAGGCGCTGGTACAGCTCGGGCTTGCTGCCCCACGTGCTGTCGTAAATCTCGACGTCGCAGCCGCCGCGCCGCAGATAGGCGGAGAGATAGAGAAGCCCGAGCGTCGGATAGGGCTTCATGACCTGCTGCTCATGCTCGTCTTCCCACAGGAAGTAGCCGTGGGTCAGGAGGATATCCGGCACGTCAGTTCCTCTGGAGCCGTGCTGGCGACGCCGTCACGCCGACAGCTCCAGCGGTGCGGCCGCGCGATGCGCTGCCTGGCGGGCGGCGAGCGCGCGCCAGCGCTCGTCGTTGCACGCCCTGCCGCCGACCTCG
>DASVVP010000101.1:0-11027 GCA_036386495.1 Allosphingosinicella sp. | reverse complement strand
CGACAGGCCGGGCGTCTATAGGCACGGGTCCCGGCGAGTTCAACCCGCTGCATGGGCCCCCGCTTGGCCTCTCCCGGCGGTTCAGCGGCCCCGTGCGGCGCCGATCATGTCGGCGACCGCGACGAACTTCTCGCGCGGGCTGCCGGGCCGGGCGCGCGCCGCCTCGGCCGCCTCGATCTGGCGCCAGTCGTCGAAGGTGACGACGTCGGCGCCGCGACTCGCGAGCAAAGCGTCGAGACCCTCGCCGCCCGGCTTGCCGCCGGCCACGCCGCCGAACGAGCCCGCGATCGTGTCGGCGACCTCATAGCCGTCGGGACGGTTGGTGCCGATCGTGCCGGTCGGCCCGCGCCGCGCCCAGCCGACGCAATAGAGGCCGTCGCCGATCACGCCCCCGCGATTGGCGAAACGGCCGAGATCCTCCTCATAGGGCACCTCCTCCACCTTCGGCGTCCGGTAGCCGATGCAGCTCACGATCAGGCCGGCCTCGACGCTGTAGGTCTCGCCGGTGCCGACCGCCCGGCCCGATTCGTCGAGCCGGGTCTTCTCGACCAGCACGCGCTCGGCCTTGCCGTCGCCCTCGATCCGGAGCGGCTTGGCGAAGAAATCGAAATGGACGGTCTTGCGCTTCCGCGCATCGACATTGGCGAAATCGCGCAGATGGGTGACCGACTTGCGCAGGCCCGGGTCGAGCGCGGCATCGTCGGCGACGGGCGGGAAGTCGGCGAGGTCGACCTCGGGGCGCGCATCCTCGAGATGGCCGAGCTCGCCAAGCTCCTTCGGGGTCATCGCGATCTGGTGCGGGCCGCGGCGGCCGAGCAGGTGGATGTCGCGGATCGCGGCGTTGCCGAGCGCCTCGAATGCGTGGGCGACGATGTCGGAGCCGACGAACTCGGCCGGAGTCTTGGCCAGGATGCGGGCGACGTCGAGCGCGACGTTGCCGTTGCCGATCACCGCCGCCGAGGCGACGTCGAGCGGGGGATCGAGATCGGCGAATTCCGGGTGGCCGTTATACCAGCCGACGAAGGCCGCCGATCCGATCACGCCCGGCAAATCGTCTCCGGGGATGCCGAGCGGCCGGTCGTTCGGGGCCCCGGTGGCGAGAATGACGGCGTCGTAGAGGCCGCGCAGCTCGGATATGGTGACGTCCTTGCCGACGCAGACATTGCCGACGAAGCGCACCCCGGGCGAGAGCGCCACCTTCTCGTAGCGCTTGGAGACGGCCTTGATCGACTGGTGGTCCGGCGCCACGCCGAAGCGGATCAGCCCGTAAGGCACCGGCAGGCGGTCGATCATGTCGATCCGGACGCCCTCCTCGCCGAGCGCCTTCTGCAGGGCCTCGGCGCTGTAATAGCCGGCCGGCCCGGATCCGACGATCGCCACGTGCCACATGTCCAGCGCCTCCCGCTTCGGTGCGCGCGAACCTAGCGGCGCGCGCCCGGGAGGCAAGGGTCGGCCGGGGTTCAGGTATCCCTGCCGCCTTTGTCCTCGAGCATCTGGGTTCCCTTGCGGCGCAGCGCCGCCTCGATCGCGCGGCTCAGGAAGGACAAGGCCGGCGGCAGCATCAGCTCGACGCGCAGCGTCTCCTCGCGCACTTCGATCGACCCGGACACCTGCTGCGCCATCGCGGTCACCCGCAGGTTCAGCCGGTCGCCGACCCAGGCGTGTTCGGCTTCGGCGCCGCGCGGGAGATGGTCTTCGATCCGGCCGACCCCGCGGGCGATCCGGCGGCGCGCTTCTTCCGCCCCGAGGCGGTGAGGGAGGTCGACGACGAGAGGCTCGGTCATGGGGCGATCCCTAGCCTCAGCGCGGACATGGTCAACCGGACCTTTACCACGGCTTCTAACGGCGCGGTTACCGCGACCGTCTAGTCACGCCGTGCAATGGCACAAAGAGCATTCAGCGACGACGGCGGAAATCGGGCGCGGCGGGCGTCGCCCTTCCGGCGGCTCGCGCGGCGCTTCCTGCGCATCCGCCGTGACCAGCGCGGCGTCTCTGTCGTGGAGTTCGCCTTGTTCGTCCCGATCCTCGCGCTGATGATCCTCGGCACCATCGATCTCGCGCGCGGCCTCGCCGCGGACTTCAGGATCGAGCAGGCGGCGCAGCGCACGATCGAGCTCGCGACGCTCGGCAACCGGCCGCTCGCCGATTACAGCTTCCTGCGCACCGAGGCAGCGACCGCCGCCGGAGTCCCCGTCGCCAACGTCACGCTCGACCAGTGGCTCGAGTGCAACAACACCCGCCAGGCGAGCTTCGCCGGCGCCTGCACCGCCGGCCAGCAGACCGCCCGCTACATCACCATCACGGTGTTCACCGATTACACACCGATGTTCGAATGGATCCCTTTCATCGGCCGGGTCGCGACCGCGTCGAACGGCAAGATCCGGCTCACCGCCGATTCGGGAGTGCGGGTCCAATGAGGCGGCTCTTCGCACGGATGCGGCGCGACCGCCGGGGCGTCAGCGCGGTCGAGTTCGCGCTGATCGCGCCGGTCTTCATCTTCATGATCGTCGCCGTCGCCCAGTTCGGCGCGCTCTTCTACGCCCATTCGGCGCTGCGCAACGCGGTCAGCGAGGGCGCGCGCTACGCCACCATCTATCCGCGCCCGAGCGCGACCGAGATCATCGCCCGGGTCAACGCCAACCGCGCGACCGGCAACAACGGCACCTACAGCACGCCGACCGTCGTCTTCGCGCAGGATACGGCGACCGGATATTGGCGGGCGACGGTCTCGATGACCTACACCACCAACGTCAATTTCCTCCTCTTCACCTGGCCCAACGTGACCCTCTCTTACTCGCGTCGCGCCTATGTGCAGGCGCCGCCGGCATGAGGACCTGAAGCATGACCTTTCTCAAGCGCCTCAAGACCCTGCTCCGCGACGAATGCGGCAACGCCCTTTTCGTCGGCGCCGCCTCGATGCCGATCCTGATCGGCGGGGCAGGGCTCGCCATCGACACCGTCCAGATCAGCCTCGCCAAGCGCGAGCTGCAGCGCGCCGCCGATTCTGCGGCGCTCGCCGGCGCCTATGCGATCAACCAGAATCCGTCCTCGACCGGCACCGCGCGCACCACCTACGCGGCCAACGGCGCCACCCGCGACCTCGCCATCAACAACGACGTTCCGCTGAGCGGCGCGGCGGTCGTCCAGAACGCACCGACCACCGGCACTTATGCCGGCAACGCCAACGCCGTCCGCGTCCAGCTCACCGCCAACCGCAACCTCGCTTTCTTCTCTTTCTTCAACACCGGCCCGGCCGCGATCACCGTCGAGGCGACGGCGATGATCGTCAACGAAGGCGGCTTCTGCCTGCTCTCGCTCGAGGACGGCAACGCTCCCGGCGTCACCGTCGGCGGCAATGCGACTCTCGATCTCGGCTGCGGCATCTCGACCAACTCGACCTCGACGACCGCGATCACCGCGACCGGATCGTCGAGCGTCACGGCGAGCCCGATCATGGCGGTGGGCGGCGTTCCCTCGAGCAGCAACTATCATGGCGCGACGCTCGTGCCCTATTCGGCGGTCCAGCAGGACCCCCTGGCGGGCCTCCCCAATCCAACGCCGAGCAACTGCCGCGACGCGCCGGACAGCTCACCGAACTCCAACCACACGATCACCACGTCGACCGCCGGCTACAACAGCGCCGACCGCTCGATCTGCTACAATGGCTTCGACATCAAGGGCACGGTCAACTTCAACTTCACGGAGCCGACCATCATCTACATCAATGGCGGCGAGCTGAGCTTCGGCTCGCAGGCGCAGGTCACGGCCAACAACGTCACCTTCGTCCTGACCAGCACCAACGCGACCAGCAACCCGGACTCGATCGCGGAGTTGAAGATGAACGGCGGCGCCGAAGTCACCATCAACTCGCCGACGACCGGCATCTATTCCGGCGTCGCCTTCTACGAGGACCGCCGCGCGCCGCTCGGCCGCACGACCCGCATCAACGGCGGCTCCGGCACGACGATCAACGGCGCGCTCTACTTTCCGCGCGCCTATTTCGAATATAATGGCGGCGCCGACATGGCGGCGACCTGCATCCAGCTCATCGGCCGCCGCCTCGATTTCCGCGGCAACGGCACGGTGACCAACAGCTGCAACGGCACCCCCGGCCGCAACAACTTCCAGGGCACCTATGTGAGGCTGGTCGGCTGAGGGACCGCTCCTCGCGCGGGACCATATCCGTAAGCGCCTTGCTCGGACCGTATTCCGTCGTCCCGGCGCCTCGCTGTCGACAAGCGAAACCCACTTTGAACAAGTCCAAAGAGGCGGCGCGAGGTACGCTGCGATTGGCCTTTCCCGCCTGCGCGGCCCTTGGCAAAGGGTAGACACCCGCCGCGCGAGCAAGGCGCGCGACGGGCTCTGAATCCTGATTCACCACGCCGAAGCGAGGTTGTTCCGAGCGCTTATTTCGGACCGAAATTCTTGTCGGCCGGGCCCTTGTAGCTTTCGCCCGGCGAGTGCGCCGGATTGCGGAGGCTGGGATGCTGCCCCGGCGGATAGGGATGGCTGGCGGGCTTGTTGCCGGCGCCGGAAACCTCATGCAGCTCGGTGGCGTTCAGAATGCGCATCGTGTTTCTCCTGAATTAGGGCCGCCTTAGCGGGCCGGCTTGCCGGTGGTCTTGTAAGTGATGGTCGTCGTGATCGCGTTCGGATTGTTGTCCGCGCTCTTGTTCACGACGCCGCCGGGATTGGTGGTGACGCTGACGGTGACGAGGTGCGGGTTGCCGGCGCCGGAAACGGCGGTCAGCTCGTTGGTGCGAAGTTCGCGCATGGTTTTGCTCCCTGGTGCGCCGTGGACAGCGCGTATCGAAGGGCAAGCCGATCGCCCCGAACCGCGCAAGGGCGCAATTTCGGCAGTCCCGATCAGGGACGTTTTGCTGCTTTTTCTAAAGCCGCCGCAGGGGCCCAGCCGGGAGCAATTTCCAGGGCAGCTCTGTGAGGCCGGTAGTCTGGCACCGCCCCCGCTGCGGCCCTGAGCATGCCTCAGCGCGCGATGGCGAGCCCGTCGCCGGCGCGTCCCGCCGCGAAACGGCGCAGCACGCGGCCGCTCGCGAAATCCACCTCCGCGACCTGGTCGCGGCCGGTCTCCGCCGCATAGACCAGGCGCCCGTCGGCCGAGAACAGGATCGTCACCTGCGCCGCCTCGCGGCTGCCGCTGACCGGCACGGTGCGTACGACGCGGCGTGTCCTCCGGTCGATCACGCTGAGGCTGCCGTCGCCCAGATTGGAGGTGACGATGTGGCGCCCGTCGGGGCTGGCGAGAACGCGGATCGGCACCGCGCCGGTGCGCACCTCGCCGAGCCGCGCGAAGGTCGCCGCGTCGAACGCCTGCACCCGCGCGCCCTCGAGGCCGCCGACCCACAGCTCGCGCCCGTCGGGGGTGAGCGCGATCCCTTCCGGCCGGCCTCCGACCGCGATGTCGCGCAGCTTTCGCCCGGCGGCGAGGTCGAGCACGCTCACCGTCCCGGACGCGATGTTGGCGGAAAAGGCGCGGCGGCCGTCGGGCGATACCGCGACCATGTGCGTCCCCTGCTGCCCGGTGGCGATCGCCGAGACCGCGTCGCCGCGCGCCGTGTCGACGACGACCAGCGAGCGGCTGCGCTCGGCGGTGACGACCAGCCGCCCGTCCCGCAGCCAGACGAGGCCGTGCGGCCCCTCGTTCGGAGCAAGGTCGATGGTGCGCAGCCGGGTCCGGCGCGCCACGTCGAAGACGTCGATCGTCCGCCCGCCATAGGCGACCACCGCCGCCTGCCGTCCGTCCGGAGAGACCGCGATCTCGTGCGGCATCCGCCCGGTCGCCGCGCGCCCGAGCTCGCGCCCGTCCGCGAGCGCGATGAAGCTGATCGTATCCTCGCCCTTGTTGCCGACCAGAAGAACCCCGCCGGCCGCTGCCGGAGCGCCTTGGCCACCGCTCTCTGCGGCGGGCGCGCATGAGAGCAGCGACAAGGCCGCGGCGATGATCGTCACCAGCTTCATGCCATTTCCCCTCGCGAGCGTCGCGCCAGCCTAGCCCGCGGCGCCGGGGGTGCAAAGCCGGATCGGTCGTGCCTATAGAAGCCGCCATGGTGCGCGTCCTCACCGCCCTTTCATCTTTGCTCGCCGCGTTCGCGCCGCTGCCGGCCTGCGCGCAGCAGCTTCCCGATGGCCAAAGCGAGACCGAATATCGCGCCTGGTACGCCGCCAGCCCGGGCACGCGCGCCTCGGTCCTGTCGTTCGAAAGCTGGCAGCAGGCCGCCGGAGTCTACGGCGTCCTGCCGACCTGGCAGATCATCCGCACCGCCAGCATGTGGCGCCAATGCAACGGCCCCCCTTTCGAGGTGCCGCCGCCGCACCACTGGCCCGACATGGCGAAGACGCTGCGCTACATACGCGACGTCATCCGCCCCGCATTGGGGCCGGTCGAGGCCGTGTCGGGCTACCGCAACCCCGCGCTCAACGTCTGCGCCCGCGGCGCGCCGACCAGCGCGCACCGCGACTTCTTCGCGCTCGATCTGGTGCCGCAGCGCCCGGTGACGCGGCTCGAGCTGTTCCAGACTCTGTGCCGGCTCCACGCCCAGCGCGGGCGCCAGTATGACGTCGGCCTCGGCTTCTATTCCTTCACCCGCTTCCACGTCGACACGCGCAGCTTCCGGCGCTGGGGCTCGGCCGGGCCCAACGGCAACGAAAGCCCCTGCGCGGTGATCGAGCGCGGCGGCGACCCGCTCGCCCCGCCTTTGCCGAGGCCCGAGCCGGTGCCGGAACAAGGACCGCCGCCGCCCGAAACCGCCCCGCCCACACCTCCCGGCACGACGCCCCCGTCGCCTGTCCAGCCCCCGCCGCGCACTGATTCGCAGCCTCGGGGCTGAGGTCTGCCGAAACCCGCCGAGTCGCCCGCTCAACGGGGCGAGTCGACGGAACCAGGCCTTCCGTCAGCTTGTATTCAGGATAATTCCCCTATAATACAAACACGTAGCCGGGGTGGGGATCTCCATCGGCAGACGTAGCGAGACCGCGGCGAGCGCGGTCGCAGACCGGGCTTCGGGCCCGGCCAGCCACAAGGATCATCGATGCTGAAACGGATCGGTTTTGCCGCGCTTGCGGCCTTTGCCTTCCTCACGCCCACGATCGCCTCCGCCCAGCACAATCACGAATCCGCCGTCCCCTCGCCCGCGCCCGGTCAGGGCCAGGCCGACTATCATGCCTGGCTCGCCCGTTCGCCCGCCAACCGCGAGGCGGTGCGCGCCTTCCGCGACTATCTCGACCGCCAGGGCCTCGCCGAGGTCATTCCCGTCTGGCAGCTGATCCGCACCTCCTCCTCCTGGCGCCAGTGCGGCGCCGAGCGCTTCGAGGTCGCGCCGCAGGACAAATGGTCGAACATCGTCACCACCCTTCGCTTCGTCCGCGACGAGGTCGAGCCCGCCGTCGGCAAGGTCGAGGCGCTCTCCGTCTATCGCAACGAGGGGCTCAACCGCTGCTCGAACGGCGCCCCGGCCAGCGCCCACCGCTTGTTCTTCGCGGTCGACCTGACCCCGGTCTCGCCGGCCGTCACCCGCGCCGCCATGATCGGCCGGGTCTGCGCGGCGCACCGCAGCCAGGGCAGCGCCTACAATACCGGTCTCGGCTTCTATTCGGGCATGCGCTTCCACGTCGACAGCCACGGCTTCCGCCAATGGGGCGCGGACGGCCGCGGCGCCAGCAGCCCCTGCGCGACGGGCAACTACGCCTGATTCGGGGACAGTCACTGTGACTGTCCCCATTTTCTCCGGGGACAGTCACAGTGACTGTCCCCACTCACCAACTGTCCCCCTTGCATCCGCGCGCGGATCGGCGCTCAATGGCCGCTTCAGCCGTGGAGGGCCTCATGTCGATCAGCCTCATTCTCCTCATCGCCGCGCTCATCCTGTTCCTCATCGGCGCGGCGGGGACCTTCACCCGCTTCAACCTGATCGCGCTCGGCCTCGCCTGCGTCGTCGGCGCAATCCTCGCCGGCGGCCCGACCACCTTGATGTAGGCCGTGATCGGCCTCCTGCTCGCGTCCTTGCTCCAGAACGCGCCGACGGACTCGCCGTCCGCCTGGCGCGAGTTCGACCGGCGGCAGGTGGGGTTCGGCGAGACCGCCTTCCTCTACAATCGCTTCAGCGTGCGCGGCGGCCATGCCGCCATGCCGACCGCCTGGGTGAGCTGGGACTTCCATTACAGCGGCCGCAACCCGACCACCCATGTCGAGCAGTGGCAGATCGACTGCGCCCGGCGCCGCAGCCGCGTCGTGCGCGGCTTCACCATCGACGGCGAGATGCCGGTCGTTCCCGGGGCGCGCAGGGGCGGCGGCCTGCGCCCGATCGCGCCCGGCACCCCCCAGGCCGCGCTCGCCGCCCGCCTCTGCCGCCCGGCGCCAGGCTCGTGACGGCCTCGCCCTAGAGCCGCCGGATCCGGGGCATCGCCGCCGGCTTCTCCAGCATCAGCTCGCCCAGCGCCCAGACCATCGCATCGGCCCGGTCGGGCGACCTGCCCGGCCCCTCATAGCCGCCGCCGCGGACCATCCCCGCCAGCTCGTCCTCCAGCGCGGGGAAGCAGCCCGCCAGCTTCGCCCGCCCGCCCTCGAACAAAGCCGCGACCGGCTCCGCCCTCAGCGCCTTGCCCTCGGCGGCATGGACCAGCTTCAGCGGCAGCATCTCGTCCGCCGCCCTCAGCACGCTTTCGATCATATGCCCGCCCTGATTCTTCTCGGCGACCACCCGGCCCGCTTGCCACGCCGCCGCGGTCGCCGCCACCTTCCTCGCCCAGCCGTCCGCCGACACCCCGCCCACCGAAGCGTCCGCCAGCACATAGCCCACGCCGTCCTCCCCCAGCCCGCACACCACGATCCCGCACGTCCCCTCCGCGCTCGCCGGCGGATCCACCCCGATCACGATCCGCCGCCAGGGACAGTCACTTTCACGCCCCGCCGCGTCCAGTCCGGCGCCGCCGAGCGAAAAGTGACTGTCCCCCTTCACCCGCGCCTTCTCGATCAGTTCGCGCGGCCACAACGCCCCATGCGCCTCCTCGATCAGCTCGCCCTCCAGCTCCTGCCGCCCGATCCGCGTCTCCCCGTAGAGCGCCGCCAGCGCCGCCACCTCGCACGCCGGCAGCGTCCAGTTCTCCGCCATCCGCCCCCGGGTCACGAAGTCCCCCGCCTCGGCCTTCACCCGCAGCATCAGCGCGTTCGGCTTCGGCGTCGTCGTCACCACGATCCGCGGCCGCGTCCCCAGCCGCATCGTCATCTGCAGATTGTCCCAGGCCTTCTCCCCCTTCCCCGCTCGTCCCGAGCCCGTCGAAGGAGGCCATTTCGCCAGCTCGTCGCACCAGGCGAAATGGTGCTGCGGCCCGCGCAATTTCTCCGGCCGCTCCGCCGAATAAGCGTAGGCCACCGCCCCGTTGGAAAACTCGACCCGCCGCCGCGACGCCACCCAGCGCGCATATTCCCCCGTCCGCGCCCGCGCGATCAGCCCGCTCTCCCCCTCGACCATCACCTGCAGCACCTCGTCGATCGTCCCCCCGACCAGGGCGATCTCCGCCCCCTTCGCCTCCCGCGTCCGCGCCCACACCCATTCCGCCCCGACCCGCGTCTTGCCGAACCCGCGCGCCGCCATCACCAGCCACACCCGCCAGTCCCCCGCCGGCTCGATCTGCCCGCCATGAGCCTGCCAGTACCAGGCCTCCCAGATCCGCCGCTGCACCGGCCCCGGCAGCATCGCCACCCGGTAAGCCAGCTCCTCCGGGTCCGCGATCAGGGCCAGCGCCTCGAGCAAAGGCCCGAAATCGTCCGGATCGGCGGCGACCGGATCGCCGCCCAGATGGATGTTCGAACGCGCATTCATCGAAAGCTCCTCCCCAGGGACAGTCACTCGCGACTGTCCCCGTCTTCCTTCTTCTCTTCCGCGCTCCGGCCGCCGCCGGCCCGCAGCCGGTCCCCATAGGCCCTGAGCGCCTTCACCAGCGCCTCCTGCACCTCCGCGCTCGACGCCACCGTCGGCGCCCTTCCCGGCCGCGGTCCGAAGCCGGTCCCCTTCAGCGCCGCCGCCTGCCGCCGCTCATGCTCGCGGATCAGCTGCAGCGCCATTTCCGGCGTCAAATTGACCGGCTTCATGTCGACCTTCTCGAGAGTGATCTCGGTCCCCGCCTCCTCGCCCAATTCGAGCAGCCAGGCCTTGGTCCGCAGGATGCCGCTCTCGAGCGCGCGCTCCATGTCGGCGGCGAAGACGGGATCCTCGGCGCGGTGCCGGAGCACGGTCCGGTAATGGATCCCCGCCTTGCGCGCCGACAGCGAGAGGTTCGCCGTCGCCGCGAACCATTCGAGAAAGGTCGCCTTGATCTCCCCCTCGAACAATTTCCGCGAAGTCGGCGCCACCTGGATCGGCACCCGCTTGTTCCTGACGAGGCGAGGCCGCTTGCCCGACGCGCGCAATTCGCGCTTGGCGGATGAAAGTGACCGCTCATCCTGAGTAGGCGTCGAGCGAAGTCGAGACGCCGTATCGAAGGACCCCGCGCCGTCCCCAACTCCGTTCGCACCGAGCCTAGCCTGCCCCGAGCTGCGTCGAGGGGAGGTGCCCCGCCGAGCGCCGCCGAGGCCCTTCTTCTCCTTCTTCCCCGCCATGATCATCTCCTTTGGACAAAGAAAAAGCCGCGCCTCAGGATGAGACGCGGCCAAAAACCCCTCTCCCCTTGCGGGATGAGCCGCATGGCTTCGTCCCCCGGACGAAGCCTTAGTGGCGGCTCATGGAACCCATTGCGTCAGCAATGGGAGGGTGAGGGACTATCGTGAATTGGGTGAGGGCGAGCGCCGTCAGGCGCGCGGCGCTCCCAGCACCGAATCACCCCGCCTCAAACTGCTTCAGAAATTTATTTTTCGCCGCTCATCCTGAGCCTGCCGAGGGCCCCGCTCACCCTGAGCTTGTCGAAGGGCCCCAGAGACAAAAAAGCCGGCGCCGCTCTCTTAGGCGGGCCGGTCCTGAGCCTGTCGAAGGAGCCACCCGCGACTCGGATGACCTCCCTCTGGCCCACTTCTG
>DASVVP010000100.1:0-6681 GCA_036386495.1 Allosphingosinicella sp. | reverse complement strand
TTCGCCTGTCGGGCCAGAGGCTAGCGGGGCAGCACATGTTCCCGAGCCACGGGGCAGGGGCGTTCCTGCATCTCGAACTGCCTCAAAACGCCGCGATTCCGGTAATTGCCCGGCCCAGGATCAGCCCATGGACGTCGTGCGTCCCTTCATAGGTGTTGACGGTCTCCAGGTTCATCGCATGGCGCATGACCTGGAACTCGGCGGAGATGCCGTTGCCGCCGTGCATGTCCCGCGCGACGCGGGCGATGTCGAGCGCCTTGCCGACATTGTTGCGCTTGATCAGGCTGATCGTCTCGGGGATCAGCTCGCCGTCATCCAGGCGCCGGCCGACGCGGAGCGCCGCCTGCAGGCCGAGGGTGATCTCCGTCGCCATGTTGGCGAGCTTCATCTGGACGAGCTGGGTGGCGGCGAGCGGCCGGCCGAACTGCTTGCGCTCCAGGGTGTAGCTTCGCGCCGCCTGGAAGCAGGCCTCGGCGGCGCCCATGGCGCCCCAGGCGATCCCGTAGCGGGCACGGTTGAGGCAGCCGAACGGCCCGGCAAGGCCGCTCGCGTTGGGAAGCAGATTCTCTTCCGGCACCTCGACCTCGTCCATCACGATCTCACCGGTGATCGACGCGCGCAGCGACAGCTTTTCGCCGATCTTGGGCGCGCTGAGACCCTTCATCCCCTTTTCGAGGATAAAGCCCCGGATCTTCCCGCCATGCGCGTCGGACTTGGCCCAGACCACGAAAACGTCGGCGATCGGCGCGTTGGTGATCCACATCTTGCTGCCGGAGAGCCGGTAGCCGCCGTCGACCTGCACGGCGCGGGTGCGCATCGAGCCCGGGTCGGAGCCGGCGTCCGGCTCGGTGAGGCCGAAACAGCCGATCAGCGCGCCGCGCGCGAGGCCGGGCAGATATTTCGTCCGCTGCTCCTCGCTGCCGTAAGCGTGGATCGGGTGCATGACGAGCGAGGACTGGACGCTCATCGCCGAGCGGTAGCCGCTGTCGACGCGCTCGACCGCGCGGGCGACGAGGCCGTAGCTGACATAATTGAGGCCGGCGCCGCCATAGCTCGGCGGGATGGTCGCGCCGAGGAGGCCAAGCGCGCCCATCTCGCTCATGATCTCGCGGTCGAAATCCTCATCGAGGAAAGCTTTGGTGACGCGCGGCTGGAGGCGTTCCTGCGCATAGCCTTCGGCGGTGTCGCGAACCAGCCGCTCCTCGTCGCTGAGCTGCGCATCGAGCGCGAACGGGTCCGCCCAGTCGAAGGGGAGGGGCCTCGCTTCGGTCATTTCGTCCTCATCTGTGCTGCGCGCGCTCCCTGCGCGATCGGGCCGGGATTGTCCACAGAATGGGCGCCGCTCGCGCTAGTCGCGGCCTCTCCTCCCCGGTTCCCGGGGCGTTTCGGGCGGCTGGTCGAAGATCAGCTCCACCCCTTCGGCGTTGCGGGCCCGGACCTGTTCGAGCAGCGCGCGCGCGGCGTCGGCCTGATCACCGCTGTGGGCGGTGCTGGCGAGGGGCTGTAGCATCCGTTCGGCAAGCTCGAACTCCCGCCGGATGAGCAGCATCTTGGCCGCGTTCATCCGGGCGTCGGCCACTTGCGGCGCGAGCTGGACCGCGAGCAGCATCGCGTTGGTGTTGTTGTCGGTGGTGAAATCGGGCTCTGCCGAGAAGGTCTGCACGTAGCGGTACAGCGACGGCATATGGGCCGGATCGGCTCGGTGAGCGCGTGTGAACCAGGGCCGCGCCTGACGAAATTGCGCGCGCCGCTCATCGCCCTCAACGGCACGGGAGGCGACGAGGTGCCGCATGCCGCGCAGATAGAGCAGCTCGGCGTCGTTCGGATCGGCTTCGATCAGGCCGGTCAGCAACCGCTCGGCCGTTGCGCCGTCCCCATGCAGCGCTTCCGCCCGGGCGAGCACGCGCCTTGCATAGGGGTCGTCGAGTCGCGCCGCGTCCCGGCGCATTCGCGTCAGCTGCTCTGCGGTCGGAATTCGCCCCACCAGCAGCGCGGCTTCGGCGACGAGCAACTGGTCGGCCGAGGCGGGGAGAGTCGTGACCGCGATCTCGACCGGACGGCCGATGCTCGCGCGCTCGATTCGCCTGAAGACGATACCTTCCCTGGAATAGCGGACCAGGCGGTGGTGCATCTCGGCCGGCGTCATGCCGAAGCTCGCCTGAAAGGCGGCTGGGGGCTCCTGGCCGCGCCCGAGCGCCTGCAAATAGCGCACGAGCTGCGCGCGCCGCGCCTCGTTGCCGAACAGATAATGAGTGATGAGCCAGCTTTGCGCGTAGAAACGCGAGACGTCCCCGATATCCTTGAGCCTGTCGCGCTCGAACAGGACTCGTTCGGTCGGCAGCCAGTCCGAGCGCTGGAACAGCCAGGACGAGCGCACGCCGTTCATCCGTCCGAGCTCGATATGGCGCTCGGTGAAACGGGTGGGGCCGAGATATTCGGCGAACCCTTCTACATACCAGGGCGGGTAGGCCCCGGCATGATATTGCATCATGAAGTGATGCGCATATTCGTGGAACAGGATCTCGTTGGAGGCCGGATTGGCAGCGTTGACGAATGCCGCGGTGCCACTCGACGAGGATGTGTAGAAACCGGGCACGAATATGCTGAGCGGGGGAACGAGGGCGATATCGTCGGGGCGGCGGACGAAATAGACGCGCAGCTTCGGAGCGGGCGCGCTCTCGGCCGGAGCGCCGCTCAGCAGCCGGAGCAAAGCGGCATAGTCTTCGAGCATGGTCACCCGTGCACGCAGCCGGGCTCCGTCCTCCTGGCTGAAGGCGATGAAGTTCGGACTTTCCGCGCGCCGCCATTCGGCGGCCGCCGGGGCGGCCGCCGCCAGGAGCAGCCACAAGGCCGCCAGCAGGCGAAAGATACGACCGGTCACCAGGCCCTCCGAACGCAGTTCAGTCGTCTTCCTCGGGCGGGTCGAACTCGACCGTAACCCCTTCATTGGTCCGGTCGATCGCCTTCTGGATCAGCGTCCGCGCCTTGACCGCCTGCGGCCCGCCATGGGCGGTGCTGCCCAGCGGCTGCAGCAGCCGCTCGGCCTCGGCATATTCGCCGCGGAGAAGCAACATAGACCCCGCCGCAAGCCGGATCTCGCCCACCTGCGGCGCGAGCTGCAGCGCGAGCAGCATAGCGTTGGTATTGTTGTCCGAGGTGAAGTTCGGATCTGCCGAGAAAGTCTGGACGTAGCGGAACAGCGACGGGAAATGGCCCGGATCGGCGCGGTGCGCGCGCGTGAACCAGGGACGCGCCAGCCGAAGCTGGGCCAGTCGCTCGTCGCCTTGCAGCGCCCGCCCTGCGACGATGTGGCGCATGCCGCGCAGATAGAGCAATTCGGCGTCGTTGGGGCTCGCCGCGAGCAGCTCGGTGAGGAGCTGCTCGGCGGCGGCGCCGTCGCCGGCAAACACCTCCGCCTCGGCCAGGACGCGCCGGGCGAACGGGTCGCCCCCGCGCGCCGCGCGCCGGGCCCGGGCCAGCTCTCCCGCGTCCGGCTTGCTGCCAAGGGACATGCCCGCGTGGAACAGCATCAGGTCGTCGGCGGTGGGCGGCATGCGCGTGATCACGATCTGCGGCGGCCGGGCAACGCTCGAGCGGTCGAGGCGGACGATGTTGAGCGGCCTCGTCGCATAGCGCTGGAGCTGATCGTGCATATCGTTCGCGTCCATGCCGAAGCTGGCGCGGAAGGCCGCACGGGGCTCCTCGCGGCGGGCGAGCGCGTTCAGATAGCGGACGAGCTGCTCGCGCCGCGTATTGTCGCCCAGCAGATAGTGAGTGAGCAGCCAGCTCTGCGCGTAGAAACGCGAGCCCTCGACGCGGTTGCGCTGGAACAGGACCCACTCTGTGGGCGACCATTCGCCCCGGTTGCGGAGGAACCAGGTGCGCATGTCGCTGGCGCGCCCGATCTCGACGGACTGGTCGACGAACCGCGCCGTGGCGAGATATTCGGCGAACCCCTCGATATACCAGGGCGGGTAAGCGGCGCTGTGGAACTGCATCATCAAATGGTGGGCATATTCGTGGAACAGGATCTCGTTGGCGCCGGTGAATTCGCTCGCCACGTTGGTGTTGACGAACGCGGCGATTCCGCGGGGCGAGGATGCGTAGAAGCCGCCGACATCGGTGCCGACCCGGGCCACCTGGCGCAGCTCGCCGTTGCTGCGGACCAAATAGACTCTGAGCTTCTGGGACGCGGCGTCGGGGCGGACGTCGGTCAGCAGGCGCAGCAGCGCGTCGTAATCCTCGAGGACGAGGACCTGGCGTCGCAGCGCCGCTTCATTGCCCTCGCTGTAGACGATGAAATGCTCGCTCTCCGCCCTGAGCCAGGACGCGGAGGCCGGCGTCGACACGGCGAGCAGCAGCCAGAAAGCGGCGAGCAGCCGGATTGATCTGTGAAACATCGCGCAGTGCCCCTCTAAACCGCGCAGCCCCTTAGACCAAACCTACGTCAATCGCAAGTCGTCCGCTCCTTTCCCGTTGAAATCACGTGGAAATCGCAGAGGCATGAGGTGCGGGCACGTGGGTGCGCAGGCTGGCGGAGAGGGTGGGATTCGAACCCACGGTGAGCTTGCACCCACGGCGGTTTTCAAGACCGCTGCCTTAAACCACTCGGCCACCTCTCCCAACGCCGCGGCTGTACCGCGCCCCGCCATTTTTGTGCAAGTTGCGGCGATTGCGGCCTTTCATCGCAGCGACAGCATGTGCCATGTATCCACGGCAAGCGAGGTAGAGCATGCGCGTTGTCGTCCCATTGGCCGCCGGTTTTGCGGCACTGACGTCTCCGGCGACGGAGCTGGGGGACAGCGCCGTCGCCTTGCTGCCAGTCGCGGCGACGATGGCGGCGGCGCAATCGGGCGGCCTCAGCGAGCAGGGCTTCGCCGCCTACCTTCCGCAGCTTCGCTCCCAGGCGGAGGGGGCGGGGGTCAGCCGCGCCACCATCGAGCGGGTGTTCCCGACCCTCGCCTTCAGCCTGCGCACGGTCGAGCTCGACCGCGCCCAGCCCGGGGGAGGACCGTCGAGCAACGCCAACCCGCCCTTCGCCCCCTATCGCGCGCGCCACGTGACGCCGGCCCTGATCGCCCGCGGGCGAGAGCGCTATGCGGCGAACCTGCCCCGGCTGCGCGAGATAGGGCGGCGCTATGGGGTCGACCCGGCGGTGCTGGTCGCGATCTGGGGCAAGGAAACGAGCTTCGGCGCCGTCACCGGCGATTTCGACCTCTTAAACTCGCTCGCCAGCCTCGCTTACGAGGGGCGGCGTCGGCAGCTCTTTGCGGGCGAGTTCGTCGCGACTTTGAGGATGATCGACCGCGGCATCCCACGCGGCACGCTGCGCGGCAGCTGGGCCGGGGCGACGGGCCACCCGCAATTCCTGCCCAGCGTCTATCTCCGCCTCGCGGTCGACGGCGACGGCGACGGGCGCGTCGACATCTGGAACAGCCCGATGGACGGGCTCGCCTCGATCGCGAATTATCTCAGCAACGCCGGGTGGAAGCCGAACCTGCGCTGGGGCGTCCCGGCCTCGGTTTCGGCGGGCTTCGACCGGGCGGCGGTCGCGCCGCGGCTGCGCGCGCCCCGCTGCCCGCGCGTGTTCGCGCGTCACAGCCGCTGGCTGACGGTGGGCGAATGGCGGCGGCTCGGCGTCGTTCCCCTGCGCGGCGGCCTCGCCGACGGCGAGATGGCCTCGCTGATCGAGCCCGACGGCCCCGGCGCCACCGCCTATCTCACCACCAACAATTACCGCACCATCCTCGATTACAATTGCTCGAACTTCTATGCGCTGAGCGTGCTGCTGCTCGCCGACGGCATCGCCCGCTGAACGCGGGCGCGAACCGGCTGGCGGACGGGGAGGGGAGCGGCTAAGGAGGGGCGCTCATCCCTTTTACGCGTCGGCTAGCTTCGGAGACTTCTTAAAGATGATGCGCAAGGCGCTGATTTTCATCGGCCTTTCCACCGTTCCTGCCGCCGCCGCTTGGACCTCGACGCCGCCGTTCGAGACTCCGGCGCCGGTCGCCTACATGGTCGACCTTTCCTCGGGCGCTGTGCTCTACGCGAAAGATGCGGACCGGCGCATGCCGCCTGCCTCGATGGCGAAGATCATGACGGTCCACGTCGCTTTCGACCTTATCAAATCGGGCGAGCTCCAGCTCGAGAGGATGTGCACGGTGCGCCCGGAGACCTGGCAGCGCTGGCACGGACCCGCCGCCGGCTCGACCATGTTCCTGTCGCCCGGCGAGCAGGTCAGCGTCCGCAACCTGCTCCACGGCATAGTCACCCTTTCCGGCAACGACGCCACGGTCGTCCTCGCCGAATGCATTTCGGGCACGGAGGCCGCCTTCGTCGCCTTGATGAACCGCGAATCGCAGCAGCTGCGGCTCACCAACTCCCACTGGGGCAATCCGGTCGGCTGGCCCGACAACGGCGTCACCTATACCAGCGCGCGCGACCTGGCGACGCTGGCGCGCTCGACGATCGAGGACCATCCCCGACTCTATCGCGAATTCTACAACCAGCCGAGCTTCACCTGGGGGCGGACGCTCGGCGGCAACCGGCCGATCGAACAGGGCAACCGCAACCCGTTGCTCGGCCGCGTCCCCGGCGCCGATGGCCTCAAGACCGGCCATACCGCGGAAGCCGGCTACGGCTTCACCGGCTCGGCCGAGCAGGGCGGGCGGCGGATCATCA
>DASVVP010000099.1:0-11712 GCA_036386495.1 Allosphingosinicella sp. | reverse complement strand
GATTGTCCGGACAAGAGCCTGTTCGCGCGCACCGACCGCCGGATCAGCTCCGGCTGCGTTCGTCTCGAGGACGCCCCGCGCCTCGCCCGCTGGCTGTTCGGCGGCGCCGCGCCGCAGCCGGACGGCCCGCGCCCCGAACAGCGCGTCGACATGCCGGCGCCGGTGCCGGTCTACATCCTCTATTTCACCGCCGTCCCCGACGCCGGCCGGATCGCCTTCCAGCCCGACCTTTACGGCCGCGATGCAGGCCAGCTGGCGGCGCTCGAGAGAAGCCAGTCGCACCAATGAGCGAGTCGCTTGGCTTCGGCCCGAGCCTCGCTTAGCCTCGGTGCGGAAAGGGGAGCTGCCATGCGGGCTGTCGCCGCAATCGTGGGCCTGGGGCTTCTGGCCGGATCGGGGGGCGCATCGGCGCAGCGGCCGACAGCCGGTGCGGACGCGGAGCAGCGCCGGATCGAGCGCTGGACGAGTCCGACGCTGACCCGCTTCCGCAGCGAGGGCGAATTCCGACGTTACCTGCGCGATCTCTATGGGGACCGGCGTCCGCAGGCCGTGATGCCGGCGCCTTTGATCGTCGCCCCGTCGCCGCCCTCTGCGCCCTCTTCCGGCGCCGCTCCGCCTTCCCCGCCTTCTCCGCCGAACGCGGTCCGCGAGTCGGTGCAGCGGATCAGCGCGAACAACGCAGGGCCAGGTTTCCCCGGAGGAGCCGCCAACCCGCAGATCACCAACGTCCAGGAGCAAGGCGTCGACGAGGGCGACATCGTCAAGCAGGTCGGCCGCTTCCTGCTCGTCCTCCAGGACGGCCGCATCTTCTCGATCGACACCGAGGCAGGCGGGGGCGGCGGACTGGCGCTGGCCGACCGCTTCAACGTCTATCGCAGCGCCGAGGACGACGGCTGGTACGACGAGATGCTGGTGTTCGGCGACCGGGTCGTCATCACCGCTTATTCCTACGACCAGGAAGCGAGCCAGATCAGCGTGATACGGGTCGGCCCCGACGGGCGGCTGCGCGACGAGGGCACCTTCCTCATTTCGTCGAACGATTATTATGACGACGACAATTATGCGACGCGGCTCTCGGGCGACCGGCTCGTCGTCTACACGCCGTTCTTCGTCGAGGACATCGCCGACGACCGTGATTGGGAGTGGCCGGCGGTGCGGCGCTGGCGCCGCGAGGAGGGGCGGCCGCCGCCCCGCCGCGGACGCCCGATCATGGACGCGCGCTCGATCTATCGCCCGGTCGCGACGTACGACGATCCGGTCATCCACACCGTCTCGATCTGCCCGCTCGGCGAGGCGCTGACCCGGCGCAACGACCTCGAATGCGAGACCCGCGCCTTTATCGGCCCCGAGGACGCGGAAATGTATGTGACCCCGCGCGAGATATGGCTGTGGGCCTCGGGCGATCCTGCCGGGGAGCCGACTGCACAGGGCTGCGCAGGGGAAGCCGGGCTCACGCCGCGCGACACGAACCTGGCGCTGCTCTACCGCATGCCGCTGTTCGGCGACGGCCTCGGCGTCGCCGGCGTGCGCGGAGTGCCGATCGACCAGCTCTCGATGGCGGCGATCGGCGACAATTTCCACGCTTTGTCGCGGCTCGAATCGCTCTGCGACGATGGCCGCAGGGCCCTCGGCTTCGTAACGGTTCCTCGGGGCCGGCTCGGACGTCGGCTGCGTCACGTTCCCGACGAGGCCTATGTGCCTGTCCCTGAAGTCCAGGGGAGCATCGAGAACCGCTTCACCGACCGCTACCTCGTCTACGGCGGCCGCAGGGGCTACAGCTCGTTCCCGCCCCAGGCGCCGGTCGTGGAGCCGGCCCCTTTGGTGGTGGTGCCCGTCGCCGACCCGGCCGCGGCGCGGCCGATCCCGGTGCCGCACAATATCCTGCGCGCGGAGCGGGTGGGCGACGACGTCGTCGTCACCGGCTATCGCGACCAGAGCGGGCTCCAGCTGAGCATGGTCGATCTCGAGGGGACCCCGGCCATCGCGTCGACCGTCCGGCTCGACGGCCGCTACGAGACGGAGGGCCGCAGCCACGCCTTCAACAGCAGCATCGGCGCCCACGGCGCCGGACTGATCGGCATCCCCACGGCGCCGCGAGCCGCGGAGGCGGGCCGCTTCGTCCGGCGGTCCGGCGCGTCCGACATCAGCTACGTGTCGCTCGATTCCGCCGGCCGGCTTGCGCCGCTGGGCGAGCTGACCCGCAGCGAGGGACCGCGGCGCAGCGACTATCGCTGCGAGGTCTCGTGCGTCGACTGGTACGGCAATTCGCGGCCGATCTTCACCGGCGGCCGGGTCTTCGCTTTGGTCGGCACCGAGCTGATCGAGGGGCGGGTCGAGGAGGGGCGCGTCCGCGAGGTCCGGCGCCTCGACCTCACGGCGCCGCCGCCGCAGCGCTAGGGCGGCGGAAGACCAAAGCGTCGAGCGACCAGCGACCGGCGCCGCGGCAGGCGAAATGGAGGCCGAGGAAGACGAGCACGATCGCCGGCCACCAGCCGCGGAAATCCTCCGGCCAGTGCACCATCCAGACCGCGACGACGAAGTTGAAAGCGACGACGAGTCCGGCCCAGCGGGTGAGCAGCCCGAGCACGAGCAGGAAGCCGCAGACGAACTGCGCCCAGGCCGAGAGCGGGGCCAGCACCTCCGGCATGACGAAGTTCTTGCTCGCGAGGAAATAGACGAACTCGTCCATCCGCGCGGTGCTCAGGATATTGTCCTGCGTCCCGTGGATCAGGAAGAGGCCGGTCAGCACGCGCAAGGCGGCGAGGCTGAGGTCGGAATATCTGCCGAGGAAGGCGGGATCGAGGATGCTCATGCGCGCGATGCTAGCCTAATGTCGCCGCCGCGCCAGTCTCCCGTTGCGGCGGGCGCGATCGCGTCCTTATATGGCGCGGCCTTTCGGCGCCCGCCCCCGCTCGCGCCGCCGCCAAATATTGGAGACATGCGTTGAAAGCATATCTGTTGACCGGCGTCGCCGCTTTTGCCCTCACCGCCTGCGCCTCGACGCGCGACGCTGCCCCCGAAAGCGCCGCTGCAGCGCCGGCGGTCGAGGCGACGCCCGAGCTCGTGGCCGAGGTCCCCCGGCCGCTGCCGAACAACATCCTGCTCGCCGACTGGTCGGGCCCTTTCGCGGGCGTTCCGCCGTTCGACCGGGTGACTCCGGAGATCTTCCCCGAAGCGCTACAGTTCGCGATCGACGAGCTCCAGCGCGAGGTCCGCGCCGTCGCCAATGCGCGCTCGGCGCCGACCTTCGCCAACACCGTCGAGCCGCTCGAGCGCTCCGGCCAGCGGCTCGACCGGGTTCTCTCCGTGTTCGGAGTGATGACCAGCAACATGACGACCCCGGCCTATCAGGCGCTCGAGCGCGAATGGTCGCCGCGCCTCGCCGCCGCGACCGACGAGATCGTGCTCAACCCGGCGCTGTTCCAGCGCATCCGCACCATCTACGAGACGCGCGAGAGCGCGGGCCTCGACACACAGCAGCAAAGGCTGGTGACGCGCCTCTACAACCAGTTCATCCGGTCCGGCGCCAACCTCAACCCGGAGCAGAAGCAGCAGCTCACCGCCCTCAACCAGCAGCTCGCGGGCCTGTTCGCGCAGTTCAGCGAGCGGGTGCTGGCCGACGAATCGACCCATATCGTCGCGAGCCAGGCCGACCTCGCCGGTGTCCCGGAGGACGTCCGCAACGCGGCGGCCGCGGCCGCGCGGGAGCGCAACCTCCCGGCCGGCCAGTTCGCGATCGTCAACACCCGCTCGGCGGTCGATCCGATCCTGACCTTCGCGGACAACAGGGCGCTGCGCGAGCGCGTCTGGCGCGCCTTCGTCAACCGCGGCGACAATGGCGGCGCAAGCGACACCAATGCGATCATCGCCCAGATCGTGAAGGCCCGCGCCGACCGGGCGCGGCTGCTCGGCTTCGAGACTCACGCCCACTGGCGGATGCAGGACACCATGGCGGGGACTCCGCAGCGGGCGATGGACCTGATGATGCGGGTCTGGCCGGCGGCGGTGGCGCGGGTGCGCGAGGAGGTCGGCGAGCAGCAGGCGGTGGCGCGCCGGCTCGGCCATCGCATCACCATCGAGCCCTGGGACTATCGTTATTACATGGAGAAGGTCCGTCAGGAGCGGTTCAATCTCTCCCAGGACGAGATCAAGCCCTATTTCCAGCTTTCGAACATGATCGACGGCATGTTCCACATGGCGGGGCAGCTTTACGGCCTCGAATTCCACGAGATCACCGGCCGCGTGCCGACCTGGCATCCCGACATCCGCGTCTGGCACGTCGCCGACCGCCAGGGCAGGGACGTGGGCGTCTTCTACGGCGACATGTTCGCGCGCACCGGCAAGCGCTCGGGCGCCTGGGCGACCACCTATCGCAGCCGCTCGCGCCTGCTCGGCGACAGCATCGTGCTCGGCTCCAACAACAACAATTTCACCAAGCCGGGGCCGGGCGAGCCGGTGCTGATCAGCCTCGACGACGCCGAGACCCTGTTCCACGAATTCGGCCACGCCATCCATTATTTCCTCTCGGACATCAATTATCCGAGCCTCGGCGGGACGCCGCGCGACTTCGTCGAATATCCGAGCCAGGTGCACGAAAATTGGGTGCTGACGCCGGAGACGCTGAACCGGTTCGCGCGCCACTATCGGACCAACCAGCCGATGCCGCAGGCGCTGGTCCGGCGGATCGAGGCGTCGCGGACGTTCAACCAGGGCTTCGCCACGGTCGAATATCTCGCCTCGGCGCTCGTCGACATGCGGCTCCATCTGCGCCCCGACGGGGTGGTCGACCCGGACGCGTTCGAGCGGGAGACGCTGGCTGAGCTCGGGATGCCGCGCGAAATCGTGATGCGGCACCGGCTGCCGCAGTTCAATCACCTGTTCTCCTCCGACGCTTATTCGGCCGGCTATTATTCCTACCTCTGGTCCGAGGTGATGGACGCCGACACCTGGGCGGCGTTCGAGGAATCGGGCAATGTCTGGGACCCCGCGACCGCCCAGCGTTTCGCGCGCTTCCTGCTCTCGACCGGAAACGAGACCGACCGCGCCGAGGCCTATCGCCAGTTCCGCGGCCGCGATCCGGACGTGAACGCGCTGCTGCGGCGGCGGGGATTCCCGACCGGCGGGGCGCGGTAGGACGGGTCCTCCCTACGCCGGCTGCTGGACCGTTTCGATCAAGAGATCGAGCTGGGCTTGGCAGCCGTTCTGGATGAGCGCGGCGGCGGTCGCCTCGATGCCGCTCGGCGCCGCGGGGAGGACGCGGAAGCGCAGCCGCGTCGGCACCGGCACGCCGGCGACGCTCAGGCGATATTCGGCGTCGTTGGCGATGCGCATGTCCGAGGGCCAGGCCAAGGTCGCGTCGCCCGCGCTCCAGGCGATCGTGCGCGGCGTGCCGCCCATCATCGCCGGACCGATCTGAAGGCTGAGCGTGCGGGTCGCGCTCGGGCGCCACAGCATGACGTTGGACGCGCCGGGAACGCAGACGGTGCCGCTGCGCGAGACGTCGACGTGCCAGATTGAGGGGCTGCGCGGCTGCTCCGGCGTGCCGCGCGAAGCGCCGACCCGACCGATCCGGCCATTGTTGTTGACGGTGAGCGCGCTGCGGCTGGTGACCTGCGCCGCGGCGCCGGCGGCGAAGCTCGCTGGCCCGCGCAGCGTGCGGGTGCCGCGGCCGTCGAGCAGCACGATGGTATCGCCCTGACGCAGCGTGACCCGGGCATTCGGGGCGAGCGAACGGCCCGGCGGGTAGGCCTTGGCCGACGGTCCCGACGAGCGGACGATGAGGACGTTGGCGGCGGCGGCGCTGGCGCAGAACGCGGCCACGGCGGCGATGGCGAAATAGGTGAGACGGTGGCTATTTGGACGCCAGAACAAAGCTACCTCCCGGGCCGACTTCGCGCAGACGATACACGAATAGCTGGAGCGCTTCATCCTCCTTGTGCGCGGCGGCCACAGCCTCGAGCGCGGCGAGGGCCTGCGCCTCCCCTGCCTCGAAACGGCGCCACAGGTCGGCGAGGCTGGCGCGAAGCTCGGCGGCGAGGTGGGGAACCGGCTCCCACAACTCGACCGCAGTGGCGCGGCCGCTCAGCACGACCCGCCCCATCGGCCGGAACCAGTCGAGCCCCGTCTCCGCCATCGCCTCGGCGCTGACCAGGATGGTCGTCTTCAAAAGCTTGTTGGCCGATTCGAGCCGCGCCGCCGTGTTCATGCCGTCGCCGAGCGCAGTGTATTGAATCCGTCCCTCGCCGCCGAAATTGCCGACGACGGCCTCGCCGCGATGGAGGCCGACGCGGGTGCAGCCGATCGGCGGGATGCCCTGGCCGGAGTCGCGGCGGAAGGCCTCGCCGGCCTCGAACATCGCCACCGCGGCCTTCGCCGCCCGTTCGGCATCGTCGGGGCGGGCGATCGGTGCGCCCCAGAAGGCTACAACGGCATCGCCAACGAACTTGTCGATGGTGCCGCCGTGGCGAAGCACGATTTCGCTCATCAGGTCGAGATAGCGGTTGAGCAGCGTCGAGAGCTGCTCCGCCGTGATCGCGTGGCTCAATTTGGTGAAGCCTTCGAGATCGGTGAACAAAGCGTAGATTTCGCGCTTCTCGCCGCGCAATGCGAGCAATTCGGGCTGGCGCAGGATCTCGCTGGCGATGTCGCGCGGCAGATATTTGCCGAGCGCGGACTGGGCGAAGCGGCGCTGCTCGGAGCCGACCGCGCGCGCCGCGATGCCGACGCCGACGAAGGCGAGCAGCCAGCCCGCGCCCCAGCCGAAGGCGGGAAGGTCGAGCGTGTCGATCCCCGCCGACTGCAGCCAGAAGGGCAGGGCCGCGATCGCGGCGATCTGGGCGGCGAGGATCAATGCAAGCTTCCAGCCGCGCAGCTCGAGCAGGCTCGAAAAGGCCCCGGCGGCGACGGCGAGGATGGCGGCGGCCCAAAGTGCCCAGTGCGGCACCGGCGCCGGCATCCGCCCGTCGAGCTGCTGGGCGAGCATATGGGCGTGGACCTCGACGCCCTTGGTCCAGCGCCCGGTGAAGCGCGTCATCGGCGTCTCGAAATCGTCGTCGTCGAAGATGTTGCCGCCGATCAGGACGTAGCGCCCGGCGATCGATTCGCGCACCGCGTCCGGAAATTCGGCGACGACGTGGATCGGCAGGTTGACGAACACGGCGTCGTCGGGATTGCGCGGCAGCCGGAAGTCGATGCTGCGCGTGTAGGTGGCGAATTCGGGATGCACCGAGGACAGCGCGTTGGCGAGGTAGGGCGGCAGTCCCGCGCGCTGGGCCGGCCAGCGGCGCACGACATTGTCGTTCTGGTCGGTCTCCATCCGGATGCTGGCCGGCCGCGCGCGTCCGCCGCCGGCCCGGCCGATGAACTCGCGAAGGAACTGCTCCTGCTCGTAGCCGATCTGGGCGGCGTTCGCCTGGGCGGAGGCGAAGCCGAGGAAAACCGGCGCGCGCATCCCGCGCAACGTCTGGAGGAGCTCCTCGTCCTCGTCCTGCGGCTGGTCGAGGAGGATGTCGATGCCGATCCCCCGAGGCCCCATCGCGTCGATCGCCCGCAGCGCCCGCGCCAGCATCGCCCGGTCGAGCGGCGAGCGCTTGCGCAGCTGGCGCAAAGTGTCGTCGTCATAGGTGATGAGGACGATGCGCGGGTCCTGCTCCTCGGCGATCCCGGCGGTGCGGAAGACGCGCAGGTCGTAGAGCGCGCGCTCGGCGTCCCCCGCGAGCGGCAGCTCCCAGCTCGCGCGAGCCAGCCAGAGCGCGCCGAGCAGGAAGAGAAAGGACAGAGCGAGGCGGGCGAGGCCGATCTGCTTCAGCGCGCGCCGCAGCCTTTCCGTCGTCGGTCGCCGTGGCGCGCCTTCAGCCATTGTCCCCCCGCGGCCGTTGCAGGTCCGGAACGTAAAGCCAAAGCCACGGACTGAACAGCCTATGCGGCGCCCGCTTTTTGCGCCTGTGCCCAGGCGAGGTCGGCGAGCGGCTCCAGGCGTTTCGCCATCTCCGCGGCATGGGCGGAGGCGGCGGTGCCGCGCACGAGCCGGCCCTTGATGCCGTGGACGATGCCGGCGAGGCGGAACAGGTTGAAGGCCATGTAGAAATCGAGGTCGGGGAGCCCCTCGCGGCCGGTGCGGCGGCAATAAGCGGCGACATATTCGTCTTCGGAGGGGATGTTCAGTGCCCCGAGATCCGCATGGCCGAGCGCGTCGGGCATGCGGTACATCATCAGATGGTAGCTGAAATCGGCGAGCGGGTGGCCGAGGGTCGACAGCTCCCAGTCCAGCACCGCCAGCACCTCCGGCCGGTCGGGATGGAAGACCATGTTGTCGCAGCGGAAGTCGCCGGGGATGATCCGCGCCTGCGGCTCGTCCGCCGGGTTATTGTCCGGCAGCCACGCGACCAGCCGGTCCATCGCCGGGACCCGCCCGGCCTCGACGTCGCTCTCATATTGCTGCGACCAGCGCGCGATCTGCCGCGCGAAATAATTGCCGGGCTTGCCATAGTCGCCGAGCCTGGCCGCCTCGGGGTCGATCCGGTGCAGCTGCGCGATCGCGGCATTCATCGCGTCGAAATAAGACGGGCGCTCCTCGCGCGGGGCTTCAGCGAAGGTCGGGTCCCAGAAGATCCGTCCCTCGACCATCTCCATCACATAGAAAGCGGTGCCGATCACGGCCTCGTCGAGACAGAGGCCGTAGGTGCGCGCGACCGGGAAGCCCTGGACGGCGAGCGCGCTGATCACCCGATATTCGCGGTCGACGGCATGGGCGCCCGGGAGCAGCTTGCCCGGCGGCTT
Organism: Allosphingosinicella sp.; assembly: GCA_036386495.1. Taxonomy (GTDB): domain Bacteria; phylum Pseudomonadota; class Alphaproteobacteria; order Sphingomonadales; family Sphingomonadaceae; genus Allosphingosinicella. The sequence goes on along the minus strand of DASVVP010000099.1, from coordinate 2,934 downwards.
GCGGCGCAGCACGTAGCTGCGGCCCGGCGTCGTCAGCTTGTAGGTCGGGTTGGACTGGCCGCCCTTGAACTGCTCCACCGTCAGCGGCCCGGCATAGCCTTCGACATTGGCCTGCATCCACCGATCGAGCCGCGCGACGTCGAACCGGTGCGCCTCGCGGACCTCGCTCGTGCCCCGGTTCTGCGCGCTCCTGTCCATCCGGCGAATGATCCTTGCGGGGAGAAGAGCCTCCGCCTAGCCGGTCGCCCAAGGATTTTCCATGCGCGCGGTCAGGACGCGCGGCGGCCGCCGACCGCGGCGCGCAAGGCCCGCGGCACCGAAGGGAGCTTGCGGCCGATCTCGGCGGCCTTGTAGCGCCATCCCGGCTGCAGCATCAGCACGGAGAGGTTGAGACGCGCCGCGCCGAACCGCCGCTGGTTGAGCTCGCGCGGTCCGCCGCCCGCCATCGTCCCCAGAGCGGTCCGCTCGAGGTAGAGGGTGACGCGGTCGGCACGCAGCTCCGCCTCGAGGGCTGGGCCGACCCGGGTCCCGAAGAGGCGATGGGCGAGGAGCAGCGCCTGCCCCGCAGCCCGCCCGGGGGAAAGGATGATTGCGCTCCGATAGAGGCGTTCGATCCCCGCTTCCTCCTCCCCGGCGACCAGGGCGGCGAGGTCGGCGAGCCATTTGAGGCGGGACCAGGCGGTGAAGGCGCCATGACAGCAAAGGTAGGCGAACAGCTGTTCTCGTGCCAGCGTCGGCAGAGAGACGCCCGGCGCGATCTCGACACGCTGGGCGGGCGAGCGGGCGCCGACGGCGGGGAGGAGCATCGGATTCTCGGTCAGCCGCTGATGAAGCTCGACCTTGATCCCGGCCCCGGAGCGCCACGCGCTGTCCTTGGCCGCCGCCGCATAGCGCAGGATGCCGTCGAGTGCGGCGCCGGCGGGATGGAAGCAATGATAGCCCGCCGCGTCGAGCGCCGCGCAGGCGGCGGCATAATCCTCCGGCGCCACCAGCAGATCGATGTCGGACGAGCGCTTCAGCCCCAGCCTCGCATAAGCGAGAATGGCGAGGGTCACTCCCTTCACGAACAGATGCGCGACGCCCGCGCGCTCCAACCGCTCCGAGAGGCGCAGCGCCTCCGCAGCGTAGAGAAGATTCTCGCGGGCGATTGCGGAGGCTTCGGCGGCGAGCCGTCCGGCCGCCTCCGCGGGCACCGCGGCGCCCGCGCGGCGCAGGCCGTCATGAACCAGACCCTCGACCCGGTGACGCGCCGCCGTGGCGAGCAGAAGCGGCCAGTCGACCGCTGCCGCCGCCCTGCGCACGGCCTCGTCGCCCTCCGCCGACGGCGGCCGGCGGCAGCAGGCGACGAGCAAAGCGAATTCGGCGGGAAGCTCCATGGCATCCGCTTAGCCGAGGCGCCGCGGGTTGAACATTGCCGCCCCGTGCGCCGATCCGCTAGACCGCGGCCATGGCGGGACAGCGTCCATCCCTGGCGAAACGGCTGGCGCCGCGGCGGATCGCGCTGCACGCCGAGGCGCTGGCGGCCGTGGTCGGCGCCTCGCTGGCGATCCGCCTGCTGCCCTTTCCACGCGTCGTCGCCGCCCGCGTCGCGCCGGAGAAGGCCGGCGATGCCGACGTCGTCTTGCTCCGCGGCGCGGTCCGCGCCTGGTGCAGGCGGGTGCCGTGGCGGGCCTTGTGCTTCGAGTCCGCGCTGGCGCTGAGGACCCTGCTCCGCCGCCGCGGCGTCGACGCCGTCCTCCATTACGGCATGGCCCGGAGCGAAGGGCTCCGCGCCCATGTCTGGCTCAGCGTCGACGGCGAGACGGTCATCGGCGGCGAGGCCGAAGGCTATGAGGAGGTGGCGCAATTCCCGCCGGCCCGGGCCCGGTGACCGCCGCGCATCGCTACGCATTGTTCGGGCTCAGCCTCGCTTCCGAGCTCGCGCTCCCCGGCTTCCCGGAAGCGGCCGGCGGCCCCGAAGTCGCCGCCCGCTTCGGCAGCGTCGCCATCCAGGAGCGGCCCGTCGCGGTCGGCGACGACGCCCTGTTCCTGTCGGTCCCGGAGGTGGGCCGCTTCCGGATCGCCGGCGGCGAGGAGATCCTGATCGACCCGGCGCCCGGCGCGAGCGAGCGCAACCTCAGGGTCTATCTGCTCGGCTCGGCGATGGGCGCTTTGCTCCACCAGCGCGGCCTCCTGCCGCTCCACGCCAACGCGGTGGCCCATCGCGGCCGCGCGGTCGCGTTCGCGGGACGCTCGGGCGCGGGCAAGTCGACTCTCGCCGCCTGGTTCGCGAGCCAGGGCCGCGAGGTGCTGTGCGACGACGTCTGCGCGATCGGCCGCGACGAAGCGGGCGCGCCGCTGGTCCTGCCCGGGGTGCCGCGGCTGCGGCTCAGGAGCGACGCGCTCACCCGCAGCGGCCGCGACCCTGCCGCCTTCGAGCGCTCCTTCGACGGCCAGGACAAATATGACGTGCCGGTGTCCGCGGCGGTGCCGCCAGCGCCGCGGCCGCTCGCCGCCTGCTACCTGCTCGACGAGGCGGGCGAGGGCGCGTCGGGGATCGAGCGGCTCAGCGCCGGAGAGGCGGCCGAGGCTCTCGTCGCCAATACCTATCGCGGCAGCTTCGTCCGGCTGCTCGGGCTGACCGAGCGGCACTTCGCGCAATGCGTCGCGCTCGCGCGTACAGTCCCCGTCTATCGCGCCCGCCGCCGCTGGGGAGATACACTATTCGACGAGGAAGCCGAGCTGCTGTCGCGCCATGTCGCCGAGATGCTGTAGTCGGCTTATTTCAACAGCTTAAGTATTGCATACAATGCTTTTAGATGAACTGTATAATATATTCTGTGAAAAGCGAAATTCCGGAGAGGGCTTTTCTTTTGGTTTCGTTGCTGTATGACTCGCCGTCGTACTCGCAACAGGGGGGAGCGAGATGGCTGAGCCATTCCTGTCTGAAATCCG
>DASVVP010000098.1:0-29749 GCA_036386495.1 Allosphingosinicella sp. | reverse complement strand
CGCGGCGGCGGTGTCTGCGGCGGTTGCCATTCTCTTTCTTCCTTCAGGTGGATCGGGTCAGCGCGCTTCCGAATCGGCGAACCAGAGGCTGGTCTCGACGTCGAAGCGGAAAGTTGTCTGCGCAGCCTGCCAGGCGCCGGTGCCGCGGGCGCGCGAGGTGGTGCGGCGCTCGTAGCGGCAGGCGGCGGCGTCTTCGCCGGCCGGACGGCAGGAGAGGGCGCGGATCTCGGCGGTGACGCGGTTCGCGGCGCAGCCATCCTCCTCGCCGAGGCCCGAGCAGGCGAGATTGAGCTGGTCCTCGACCGCGGTCTTGACGTCGTCGGCGCCCGGCAGCGCCGGCGCCTGGAGGGCGATAAGGAGAGCGAGGATGTTGGACATGGTCAAAGGGCCTCCGCGCCGGAGATGATCTCGACGAGCTCGGTCGTGATAGCAGCCTGGCGGGTGCGATTATACTGGATTGTCAGACGGTTGATCATGTCGCCGGCATTGCGCGTGGCATTGTCCATCGCGGTCATGCGGCTGCCCTGCTCGGACGCGGCATTCTCGAGGAGGGCGCGAAAGATCTGCACGGCGACGTTGCGCGGCAGCAGCGCGGCGAGGATCTCCTCCTCGTCGGGCTCGTATTCCACCGCGGCTTCGGCTCCGGAAGTTGGCGAAGTTGCCGCAGAAGGTGAAAGCGGAACGGGAATGATCTGCTGGCCGACCGGCTCCTGGACGAGCGCGGACTGGAAGCGCGCGTAATAGAGATGGACGACGTCGATGCCGTCGGTGAGATAGCGCTCGACGAGGTCGTTGGCGATCTCCTGGGCGTCGGCGAAGCTCACATACTTGATCGCGCCGGTATCGTGCTGATGGATGATCTGGCGCGGAAACAGGCGCTGGATGACGGCGCGGCCCTTCCGCCCGATCAGGTAGAAATAGACCGTCTTGCCGTCGCGGATCAGGTCCTCCGCGGCCTTGCGGGCGGCCCGGACGATGTTGGTGTTGAACGCGCCGGCGAGGCCGCGGTCGGAGGTGGCGACGACGAGCAGATGGACCTGGTCGGCGCCGGTGCCGGCGAGCAGCTTGGGGCTCTGGTCGCCGATCGAGATCCGCGAGGCGAGGCTCGCCATCACCCCCTCCATGCGCTGGGCATAGGGGCGGCCGGCCTCAGCCGCCTGCTGGGCGCGGCGAAGCTTGGCGGCGGCGACCATCTTCATCGCCTTGGTGATCTTCTGGGTCGACTTCACCGAGGAAATCCGACCCTTGAGCGCCTTGAGGCTGGCCATCAGTGCCCCCCGATCGCTGAAGTGGCCGAACCCGAGATCGCAAATGCATTCAGCAGCGCGCGGCCGACGGCCGCACTTTGCCGCGCACCTACAGCAATTCGATCATCGCTCATCTCGTGAAATCCACGTTCATCGCCCTTCACGCCGCCGTTCCGATGCGGTATTAAAGTCAAGGCGCCATCCTGCTCATCTACCGCCACAAGCTGCGCTCTCGAAATGACAAGTGCGGAGGCGGAAAGACCGGTATCTTCCGCAATCGCCTGACGATACCCACCAATCCTAGCAGGCGGTGTCCTTGCCTCCCTGAATTCATTTAGAGCTACCATCACTGCAGTACCGATTTCCTCATCGCTCGAGTCCAGCGGCAGCGCCTTCCAGCGAACCTCCCACATCGGCCCCCCGGGGACCTGCTGCTGCGAGGCTACGACGTAGTGGCGAGCGTACTTATAAACCGCAGCCGATCTGGCTTTGGACGTTCGCCGCCTAAAAAATTTCACGCGAACGTCCTCGCGAAATCGCCGATGATGCTCTTCAGCTGCCCCGCCGTGTCGTCGTCGAGCGCCTTGGTCTCGCGGATCTTGCCGAGCACGTCGGCATGATCGCTTCGGAAGTGGCTCAGGAGCGCGCTTTCGAAGCGGGTGACGTCCTTGACCGGCACCGTATCGATGAAGCCGTTCACACCCGCATAGATGGAGACGACTTGCTCCTCGACCGGCATCGGCTGGAACTGCGGCTGCTTCAGCAGCTCGGTCAAGCGCGCGCCGCGGTTCAGGAGGCGCTGGGTGGAGGCGTCGAGGTCCGAGCCGAACTGGGCGAAGGCCGCCATCTCGCGATACTGGGCGAGCTCGAGCTTGATCGAGCCGGCGACCTTCTTCATCGCCTTGGTCTGCGCGGCCGAGCCGACGCGGCTGACCGAGAGGCCGACGTTGATGGCCGGACGGATGCCCTGGTAGAAGAGCTCGGTCTCGAGGAAGATCTGGCCGTCGGTGATCGAGATGACGTTGGTCGGGATATAGGCCGACACGTCGCCCGCCTGGGTCTCGATGATCGGCAGCGCGGTCAGGGAGCCGCCGCCATTGTCCTCGTTCATCTTCGCGGCGCGCTCGAGCAGGCGCGAATGGAGGTAGAAGACGTCGCCCGGATAGGCCTCGCGGCCGGGCGGGCGGCGCAGCAGCAGCGACATCTGGCGGTAGGCGACCGCCTGCTTGGAAAGGTCGTCGTAGACGATGACCGCGTGCATTCCGTTGTCGCGGAAATATTCGCCCATCGTGCAACCGGTATAGGGCGCCAGGAACTGGAGCGGGGCGGGCTCGGAGGCGGTGGCGGCGACGACGATCGAATATTCCATCGCGCCATTCTCTTCGAGCGCGCGAACGATCTGGGCGACGGTCGAGCGCTTCTGGCCGATGGCGACGTAGATGCAGTAGAGCTTCTCGCTCTCGGCGCCGGACTTGTTGGTCTCGCGCTGGTTGATGAAGGTGTCGAGCGCGACGGCCGACTTGCCGGTCTGGCGGTCGCCGATGATCAGCTCGCGCTGGCCGCGGCCGACGGGCACGAGCGCGTCGAGCGCCTTCAAGCCGGTCTGGACCGGCTCGTGCACCGACTTGCGCGGGATGATGCCGGGCGCCTTCACTTCGACGCGGCGGCGCTCGGCGCCCTCGATCGGGCCCTTGCCGTCGATCGGGTTGCCGAGGCCGTCGACGACCCGGCCGAGCAGGCCCTTGCCGACCGGCACGTCGACGATGGTGCCGGTGCGCTTCACGGTGTCGCCCTCGCGGATGGCGCTGTCGTTGCCGAAGATCACGGCGCCGACATTGTCCGCCTCGAGGTTCAGCGCCATGCCCTTGATGCCGTTGGCGAACTCGATCATCTCGCCGGCCTGGACATTGTCGAGCCCGTAGATGCGGGCGATGCCGTCGCCGACCGAGAGCACGGTGCCGACTTCCGACACTTCGGCGTCGGTGCCGAAGCTCGCGATCTGATCGCGGATGACCTTGGAGATTTCAGCGGCGCGGATGTCCATTTTCAGCCTTTCATCGCATGCGCGAGGGTATTGAGTTTGGTGCGGATGGAGCCGTCGACCATCTGGGAGCCGATCTTGACGACCAGCCCGCCCAAGATGGTGGGATCGATGCTCAGATCAACGGCCACGTCGCGGCCGAGGCGGCTCTTCAGATTGGATTTGAGCGCGGCGACCTGGCCGTCATCGAGCGGATGGGCCGAGGTCACTTCCGCGGTCACTTCGCCGCGGTGGAGGGCGGCGAGCAGGTTGAAGTTGCGGATGATCGCGCCGAGCTGTCCGAGCCGCCGGTTCTGGGCGAGCACGCCGAGGAAATTGGTCGTGATCGGATCGAGCTTCATCGCCCCGGCAAGCCCGGCGACGCCCTTCAGAGCGTCGTCGCGGCGGGTCAGCGGGCTGGTGGTGAGCGACCGCAGATCGTCCGAATCGGCGAGCGCCTGCTTCAGCGAGGCGAGGCTCGCGCCGACCGCCTGGAGCTGCCGCTCGTCCCGTGCCAGCTCGAACAGGGCCATGGCATAGCGGCCCGCCAGACTTGCCTGAATGCCGCCGGAATTCTCCACGCGCGCCTCTACTCCAGATCGGATTTGCTGACCCATGATAAGAGGCGCGCGCGGCGCCTCGCTTCAGGTCGCGGGGCGCCCTAGCAGGGGCCTTGCTGCGATGCAACCGCCGGGGAAGCCTGGGGCTACCGGCGCCAGGAACGCGCCCATGACGGCCGAGGATCACATATCGTTATACGATAATAATCTTGACGAATGTCGATATGTACATTATCGATGGTCGATATGAATGGAGATAGGCAATGACCAGCCGCTACGGTACGGCCCTTTCAGCGTCAGGGGCGGCGCTTCGCGTGCTGATCGTGCTGAACCTTTTGCTCGGCCTCGGCATCTTCGCCTTGCTCGCCGCCAGCCTGGTCGCCCCGGAGTGGACGATGGCGGCGCTCGGCGCGCGCGTCGACCTCAATCCGGCGCTGCTGACGGGCGGGCGCGCGATCATGCTTGTCGGCATCTGCTCGGTCCCGCTCGCCCACATCGTCCTGTCTCGGCTGCTGGCGATGGTTGAGACGGTGCGCCACGGAGATCCGTTCGTCGGCGAGAACGCGGTCCGGCTGAACCGGATCGCCTGGGCGCTGCTTGGCCTCGAAATGCTGCACCTCGTTGCCGGGATCGTCTCGGCCGCCGCCTCGACGCGAACCGCCCCGCTCGGCATCGATTGGAGCTTCTCGGTCACGGGCTGGCTGGCCATCCTGCTGCTCTTCGTCCTCGCCCGAGTCTTCGCCGAGGGCGCCCGGATGCGCGACGACCTCGAAGGGACGGTCTGAGATGGCGATTCTCGTCAGGCTCGACGACCTGCTCCACGAGCGGCGGATAACGCTGACCGAGCTCAGCGAGCGCGTCGACATAACCCTCGCCAACCTGTCGATCCTCAAGACCGGCAAGGCCAGGGCGATCCGCTTCTCGACGCTCGAGGCCATCTGCGAGGTGCTGCAGTGCCAACCGGGGGACTTGCTCGAATTCGCCATGGACGAAGCAGCGGGCAAAGCGGAAAGAGACCGCCGGCCATGACTCAACTATCGCTGACCCGCCTTTATCTGCTCCGGGCGGCCTATGCCGTGATGGGATTCGGCATCGCCTTCAACTTCTGGCCGCGGGTTTTCAATCACTCTCCCGCCTGGCCGCTGATGGACGGCGTCGTCGTGTGCATGCTGACCGCGCTGTCGCTGCTGGCGCTGCTCGGCCTGCGCTACCCGCTGCAGATGCTCCCGGTCCTCCTGTTCGAGCTGCTCTGGAAGACCGTCTGGCTGAGCGCGGTGGCGCTGCCGCTGTGGGTGGCGGGCGACCTGGAGGGCGAGCGGGCCGCGAGCGCCGTCGAATGCCTCTTCGGGGCGATTCTGATTCCCTTCATCCCCTGGCGCTACGTCGTTGCGAACTACGTGACGCGCGCGGGAGAAAGGTGGCGGAACGTGGCCGCCGGTGAGCGCTCCGAGCCGCAGGCGCTTTGAAAGCAAGCTGCGGGACGCGGGCGCGGCCCGGACAAGGCAGAAGACCTCCGACAGCGAACGGAGGATATTCATGACCTATCGGATCGAGGGGCTGGCCGCGGACCGGTTCGCGCATCTGCGCGGATTGTCCGAGGAGGCGCTGGCTGCCCGCGGCGCAAGGCGGGTGATGGCCGACAGCGAGCGCGGCTTTCCGTGCCGGGTGGGGCTCGACTTCGCGGCGCCCGGCGAGAGCGTTCTGCTGCTCAACCATGTCTCGATGGACGCGCCGACGCCCTACCGCACCGCTTATGCCATCTATGTGCGCGAGGAGGCGGGAGCGGCGGCGACGTTCGAGGACCGCCTGCCGCCGGTGCTCGACGGGCGGATGCTGAGCCTGCGGGCGTTCGACGCGGCCGGGATGCTGCGCGCGGCTTTGCTTGCGGAGCCCGGCGAGGCGGAGGCGGGGATCGCCGGGCTGTTCGAGGACGAGGATGTCGCGAGCATCCATGCCCATTCGCCGGCCTACGGCTGCTTTCTCGCCAGGATCGGAAGGGCTTGAGATGGCCGGCCTTGCGCTTAGAACCGAGACGATGATCGACGAGGAGAAGGCCTGGACCGCGGTGCTGGCGCGCGATCGCACTATCGACGGCCGCTTCGTTACGGGGGTGCTGACGACCGGCATCTACTGCCGACCCTCCTGTGCCGCGCGCCATCCGAAGCGTGAGAATGTCCGTTTCTTCGCGGACGGCCCCGAGGCGCGTGCGGCGGGTCTGAGGCCATGCCTCAGATGCCTGCCGGACGAGGTGACTAGAGAGGCCGCTGCGCTGGAGAAGGCATTCGCAATGCTGGGCAGGGCCGAGGAAGCCCCGTCCCTTGACACGCTTGCAGCCGCCGCCGGCTATTCGCCGCACCATTTCCACAGGCTGTTCCGGCGCGCGACAGGTGTCACGCCCGCCGCTTATTATCGAAACCTCAGGGCCAGGCGCGCCGAGGCGGCGCTGGCGTCGAACGGGCGAATCACCGACGCGATCTACGACGCCGGTTATTCCGGCCCTGCGCGCTTCTACGCGGAGGCGAAGGGACGGCTGGGCATGACGCCGTCCGCCTGGCGCGACGGCGGCCGCGGCGAGACGATCCGCTGGGCCAGTGCGGCGACTGATCTCGGCACGATGCTGGTCGCGGCGACCGAAAAGGGGATTTGCAGGCTGTCGTTCGACGAAGACGAAGCTGCGCTGCGGCGACGTTTTCCCCGGGCCGATATCGAGCATGGCGGACGCGAGATGTCCGGCCTGGTCGCTCGGGTGGTGGCCGCGGTGAATTCGCCGGAAAAGCCCCACGACCTCCCGCTCGACGTGCGCGGCACCGCTTTTCAGGAGGCGGTGTGGCGCGAGCTGTCGCGGATTCCGGCGGGAGAGACGCGCACCTACGCCCAGATCGCGGCGGCGGTCGGGCGGCCCGGCGCGGTGCGCGCGGCGGGCTCCGCGAACGGCGCCAACAACGTCGCCGTCCTCATTCCCTGCCACCGCGTCGTGCGCACCGGCGGCGCACTCGGCGGCTACGCCTACGGCCTCGAGCGCAAAGCGCGGCTGCTGGAGCGGGAGCGGACCTGAAGCGGCGACGGGCACCGTCAGACGGCGATGGCTTGTATCGTCGGCGACGCTATGATCGCCCGTCGGCAGCCGGTTGATCGGCTTCGCGAGAGTATTGTCCATGAGATTTCCAATCTGCGCGACGGGCGCGGCGCTGCTCACGGTGCTGCTGACGCCCATCCAGGCAGGGGCACAGCCGCGGCAGCCCGAGGCCATTGTCTGGACGCCCCTCGCCAGCGACGCGGAGAGCGAACTTTTCTACGACCCGCAAAGCGTCGAGCGGGTGGGCGGCGCCGTCGCCTTCCGTCTAAGGGCGCGACCGCGCGACGGCTTGTTCGAGCCCGTCGGGTCCGTGCTGGCGCGGGTGGAGATCGACTGCGCGGCCCAGACTAGTGCCATCCTGACCGCCGAGGCCTTCGATGCCGCCGGTGCGCGGCTGGACATCGCCACTCCCGGGGCCAACGGTGCGCACCAGCCGATCTTCGCCGGCAGCGCGGAGGAAGAAATGTACAGGGGGCTTTGTCCGCGCGACCTGGTCCGGCCCCTCCCGTCCCAATACATCCTCGTCGACCGGTCCAGCGCCAACCCCGATCAGGATTGACGCGCGCCTGCCTTCACCCCCCGCCGGAGCAATCGTAGACCAGCCGCTCGTTCGGGAGTTGGGGGAGGATGCGGCGGATCTGCTCCTGCCCTTCGGTGAGGGCGGCGATGCGGGGCTGGTCACCGGTGCACCGGTCGAGCTCGATCCGTTGGCGCAGCGCCCGCGCCCGCGCCATCGCGTCGGCGGCAAGGAGATAGCGCGTGACGACATATTTGCGGCTGCCGGGCCGCACCTCGAGCACCGACACCGCCTGCTCGCCGCTCGGCACCAGGATCCGGCGCCAGGTTTCGCCGTCCCTGGCATATTGGGTGCGGCCGTTGACGCAGCCGCCTTCGGCCCATTCGAGGTCGACCGCCGGTGCCGTCGAGACGGTGATCCGGCTGCGGTCGGGCACCAGCCGACAGGAATGGCGGCCGGCGAAGGCAGCTCCCGGGTCGGGCGCAGCCGCGGTCTCATTGCTAGGCGCTTCCGCTTCGGCGAGGCTGGGCCGGGTCACGAAGAGCGTCGCCGCGATCAGGATGAACAGGATGCCGACCCCGCCGAGGATGTAGGCCTGCCGCTGCCGGTCCTTGTGGAGCATCACCAAGGCGCCACCCAGTGCAGCCGCCGCCAGCACGATCAGCAGCAGCGCCAGGGCGACACGGTTCTCGCGTATCTCCTGGATCTCGGCGCGGGCGCGCTCGATCTGCTGCTGGCGCGCGCGCTCCCGGGCTTGCTCGGAAGCCGCCCGCTCGCGCTCCTCCGCCTCGGTCCGCTGCCGGTCCTGGGCGAGCCGCTCCTCCATGCTGACGCACTCGCTGGAGACGGCGCTGAACGGCTGGCCGGAAGCGCGGAGGAAGGCGGCGACCTCGCGGATCGCGATCGCGAAGCCGAACGGCGAATCGCCTTCGTCGCCGCGGGTGATGAAGGTGTTGACGCCTATCACCCGCCCGCATTGGTCGAGCAGGGGCCCGCCCGAATTGCCGCGGGCGATGTTGGCGGTGTGGAGCAAGGCGGCGATGCCGTTGATCGCGCGCTCGTTCGAATAATTGCCCATCGACCGGGTCGGCGGCAGCGGCGTGATATAGTCGTCGGCGGACTGGGCGGTGGCGAGATCGACATTGCCGGGATAGCCCAGGGCAGCGACCGTCGCGCCGTCGGCGAGGGGGCCGAGGTAGAGGGGGATCGGCGGCAGCCGGCCTTGTTGCACCTCCAGCAGAGCGAGGTCGTGCGGCGCGTCGACCCTGACGATCCGTGCGCCGTAGGATCGGTTGCCCTCCGAGGGGACGATGCCGATCACCACGTCCTTGGGATATTGCACCGCGAGCGCGACGACATGGGCGTTGGTAACGATCCGGTTCGGCGCCACCGCGAAGCCGCTGCCATGGCCGAAGCCGACCACCTGGCCGTCCTCGACCGCGACGACGACGACGCGGACGACGCTGCGGCCGGCGGCGGAGATGTCGTCGGCGCGCGCCGGCGCGGCGAAGGCGAGGAGGGCCATCAGAGGCAGCAGGACTCGGGCGAGGACGGTCCGGAACATGACGCGTATCTAGGTGCCCCGTCCCGGCACTGGCAAGCGGCGGCGAAGCCGTGCAAAAAGGCGCTGAGCAAGGGGGACGGAAATGGACGACAAGGCGATCGAGGCTGGCGGAGCGCGCCCTTCGACGATGCAGCGGACACTCGACTATCCGTTGGTGCAAATGCTCTTCGCGATCATCCTCTTCCTGGCGGCGATGTTCGCCGCAAGCCTGCTGGTCGGCGCGATCGACGTCCCGAACCTCTCGCCGCTGGTGCTGGCCGAGGCCGCGATCGTCTGCGCGATCGCCGTCGCGGCCTATTGGCTGATCTGCCGCTTCGTTGAGCGCGCGCCGATGCGCGACTTTACCGGCAAAGGCTGGGCGGCGGAGCTGCTGGCAGGACTGGCCGGCGGCGCGCTGCTCTTCGGCGCGGTGGTGGGAGCGGCGGCGGCGCTCGGCGTCTACCGCATCGAAGGTCCCGGCAATCCGGCGACAATATGGGTGTCGCTCGCCTTCCTCGCCCTGATTCCGGGCGTCGCGGAGGAGATTTTCTTCCGGGGAATCCTGTTCCGGTTCATCGAGCGGGCAGGGGGGAGCGGCATCGCACTGACCGTGACCTCGCTGTTCTTCGGGCTCGCCCATATCTTCAACCCGAACGCGACCCTCTTCTCGTCGCTGGCGATCGCGCTCGAGGCGGGGCTTCTGCTTGGGGCGGTGTACATGCTGACCCGCCGGCTGTGGGCTGTGATCGGCGCCCATGCCGCCTGGAACTTCGCCCAGGGCTGGGTCTTCGGCGTGCCGGTTTCCGGCGGCGAGGCGAACGGCCTCGTCCGCTCTTCGCGGAGCGGGCCCGAGCTGCTCACCGGCGGCGATTTCGGGCTTGAAGCCTCGGTGATCGCCCTGGTCATCTCGACCGCTTTGGGCATTGCCGTGCTCCTCATCGCGATCCGCTGGGGCCGCTGGGTGCCGCTGAGGGCTTAGAGGAAGGAATAGGGGTCGACGTCCACGGCAACGCGCACGCTGCGCGGCCAGTCGAGCTTGCCGAGCCAGTCGCGGATGACGTCCTGCACGTCGAGGCTGCGCGCGGCGTGGACCAGCAACCGCTGGCGGTGGCGGCCGCGGAGCATGGCGAGCGGCGCCGGCGCGGGGCCGAACACCGCCATATTCTCGATCCGCGGCGCGGCGCGGCCGATCGCCTGCGCAATGTGGGTCGCCTCGTGCAGGTCCTCCGAGGAGACGATGATCCCGGCGAGGCGGCCGAAGGGCGGCATCGCGGCCTCGCGCCGGGCGTCCGTCTCGGCGGCATAGAAGCCGTCCGCGTCGCCGCGGACCAGGGCGTCGATGACCGGCGCCGAGGGCTCGTGGGTCTGGATGAGGACGCGGCCCGGCTTGTCGCCGCGGCCGGCGCGGCCGGAGACCTGCATGATCTGCTGGAAGGTCCGCTCGGCCGCGCGCAGGTCGCCGCCGGAGAGGCCGAGATCGGCGTCGACCACGCCGACCAGGGTCAGGTTCGGGAAGTGATAGCCCTTGGTGACGAGCTGGGTGCCGATGACGATGTCGATCTCGCCCGCTTCCATCCGCCCGACGAACTCGGCCGCCTTGGCCGGCGACCAGATCGTGTCGGAGGTCACGATGGCGGTTCGCGCCGCGGGCAGCAGCGCGTGGACCTCGTCGGCGATGCGCTCGACGCCGGGGCCGCAGGGGACGAGGCTGTCCTCCTCATGGCATTCGGGGCAGGCGCGGGGCGGCGGCATGATGTGACCGCAATGGTGGCAGGCGAGCCGCGCGGTCAGCCGGTGCTCGACCATCCAGGCGGTGCAATTGGGGCATTGGAAGCGGTGGCCGCAATGACGGCAGAGGGTGAGCGGGGCGTAGCCGCGGCGATTGAGGAACAGCAAAGACTGCTCGCCCCGCTCGAGATTGTCTTCCAGCTCCCTGAGCAGGGACGGGGCGAGCCAGCGGCCGCGCGGCGGCGGCTCCTCGATCAGATTGACGGCGCGCAGGTCCGGTAGCTCTGCTGCGCCGTAGCGGTCCGATAGACGAACCTCTTTGTAGACGCCGATCTCGGCCATGTGCCGCGTCTCGATCGCCGGCGTTGCCGACGCGAGGATCACAGGCACAGCCTCGAACTTCGCGCGCATCACGGCGACGTCGCGGGCGTGATACTGGACCCCGTCCTCTTGCTTGAAGCTCGCTTCGTGCGCCTCGTCGACCACGATCAGGCCCAGCTTGCGATAGGGGAGGAACAATGCCGAGCGGGCGCCGACGACGACGCGGGCATCGCCGGTCGCGATCGCGCGCCAGGCGCGGCGGCGCTGCGATTGCCTGAGGCCCGAGTGCCACGCCATCGGCTCGCAGCCGAAGCGCGCCGAGAAGCGCTTCAGGAAGGGCTCGGTCAGCGCGATCTCCGGAAGCAGCACCAGCACCTGCCGCCCCCGCCGCACCGCCTCCGCCGCCGCCTCGAAATAGACTTCGGTCTTGCCGGAGCCCGTCACCCCATCGAGGAGAAAGGGAGCGAATTCCGCGGCGCGTACGGCACATACGAGCTCGCCGGCGGCGTCCGTCTGCGCGGGCTCCAGATCGGGCGGCGCATGTTCCGGATCGGGCTCCGGGAAGGGGTCGTCGACCGCGACCTCCACCGCTTCGACCGCGCCGGCTTTGACGAGGCCGCGGATCACGCCGTCCGAAACGCCTGCCGCGAGCGCCAGCTCCCGGACCAGGCCCTGCCGCCCCTCGATCCGCTCCAGCGCCTGGGCACGCTGCGCGGTGAGCCGCTCGGGAACGAAGCCGGTGGCGCGATATTCGGTCACGGTGCGGGCGCCGTCGAGCGCACTCGCCGAAGCGAGCGACATCCGCAGCACGGCAGCGAGCGGCGCGAGATAATAATCCGCCGTCCATTCGATCAGGCGGCGCAGCGGCTCCGCGAGAGGCCGCAGGTCGTAGACGTGGAGGAGGGGACGGAGGCGCTTCGCGTCGACCTCCTCGGCGGGGAGACGGTCGGGGTCCCAGACGACGCCCGTCACCTGCCGCGGCCCCAGCGGCGCGAGCACGATCGCCCCGGGCCCGGCGGTGGTGCCGGGCGGCAGCCGGTAGTCGAGCGGGCCCAATGCGGCGTTGAGCAGGATGACGCGGACGCGGTTCACCGGCTGTAGATCGAGTCTCCGGAGGCGAAACGCAACAGGAACGCGACCGGGCCGCTTGCAACATAGAGACGCGGTGCCCGTTTCACCTCCGTCCTAACAGTTCGGAGTGACGCCATGGACCTGTCGCTTTCCCGCCGTGCCCTCCTCGCCGCATGCTGCTCGCTTCCCCTGCTCGCGCTCCCCGGCTGCGCGTCGCTGCCCGGCTTCGGCATGGAGGACGCGATCCGGCGCCTGCTCACGCTTTCCTCGCAGCGCGCCTTCGCGCGGTTGCTCAACGAGAACGGCTTTTTCGAGGACGAGCTCGCCCGCATCCCGCTGCCGCAATCGGGCGCGATCGCGAGCACGCTGCTGCGCACGCCTCTCGTCCAGAACCAGCTGCTGCGTCTGATGAACCGCGCCGCCGCCAACGCGGCCGAGGCCGCGGCGCCCGTGGTATATGACGCGGTCCGCAGCATGAGCTTCTCCGACGCGGTGTCCCTCGTCCGCGGCGGTCCGACCGCGGCGACCGACCTGCTCGAGCGCAGCATGGGCAATGCGATCGTCGAGGCGATGTTCCCCGGCGTCGGCAATGCGCTGCGCAGCCTCGACAACGGCATCCTCAACCAGATCGTGCGCAGCGCCACCGGCGTCGATTTCCAGGGCCTGCAGCGGCACGTCTCGGAGAGCGCCGCGCGCGGCATCTATCGTGCCATCGGCCGCGAGGAAGCCGAGATCCGGGCCAATCCGCGCGCCACCGGCGATCCCGTGCTCATCGGCGTGTTCGGGGTCCTCGGCTGAATTCCTGAGACGGGTCCCGCACGAGGGCGAAGCAGGAGGCGCGCTCCGGCGGCGCGGCCGCGCGTCTCGAACCGCCCCCACCTCGCCAGAGGTGGAGGTCCGATCGGCCTAGAGGACGAAATCGGCCCCCGTCAGGGTATGGGAGTCGCTGACGGTCACCAGGATCTGGAAGTCCACCGTGCCGTTGCCGTCCACGTCGCCCTGGACGAGCCAGTTGTTCGTCGTAGGCACATTTTCGGCGCGCAGCCGGCCGGCCTGGCCCACGGTAAAGGCGTCGTCGTCGATGAAGGTGAAGGCGTCGTTCTGCGCGGGCGTCCCGCTGACCGCGTCGATCACCGAGAGGTCGATCAGATCGCCGGTGGTGAAGTCGGCGATCGTGTCGCTCGTGACGGCCGTCGACTCGCTCACGAAATAGTAGCGGAAGATGTCGTTGCCGCCATTGCCGGTGAGCGTGTCGGCGCCGACGCCGCCGTAGAGGAAATCCTCGCCGTCGCCGCCGGCGAGGGTGTCGGCCGCAGACCCGCCCCAGAGCCTGAACCCGGCGCTGGCCTCGTCGCTGCCGTCGAACGCCATCGTCTCCGCGGCGCCGAGCCGGCTGCCGTTGAAGGTGATGGCCCCGCCGGCGAGCAGGTCGTCGTTCCAGACGATCGCATAATCGAACTCGCCGTCGCCGCCGCCGACGAACTGGACGTCGGAGAAGCCCGCCAGCGTGACGCTCTCGACGCCGGCCAGGGCGGAGGTGAAGCCGACGGCGTTGAAATCGATCGCATAGTCGCCGCGCAGATAGACGGAATCGTAGCCGTCGCCTCCGGTCGCGCTGTCGCCCGCGCCGAAGCGGCCGTCGTGGCCGAAGATGAACAGGTCGCCCTGGTCGCCGCCGGTGAGGGTCTCGATGCCCTGTCCGGCGAGCACCATGAACTTGCCGTCTCCCTCGGCCGCGCCATTGAAGGTCAGATTCTCGCCCGCGCGGAGGAGGAACGCGTTGATCTTCAGGATCGCGCTGGCGGCGACATTGCCTTCGTGGGTGGTGAGATTGTAGCTGTAGCTGCCCGTGCCGGGGTCGCCGTAAGCGGTATAGTTGCCCGGTGCCAGCGAGAGTGATTCTACGGTGGTGACGTTGGCGACGCCGCCCAGGGCGAGGGTCACACCGGCGCTGTAGTCGCCCTGGAGGATGATGGCGTCGACGCCGCCGCCGCCGTTGACCGTGTCGACGCTGTCGAAGGTCGCTCCGTAATAGAAGGTGTCGTTACCCTCGTCTCCGTTGGCGGTGTCGGCGCCGCCGTCCTGGAGGCGGATGATGTCGCGTCCGCCGCCGCCGGTCACCACGTTGCCGGCGGAATTGCCGCGGAAGTCGTGGGTCGTGATGTTGGTGGCGGTGAGGTTCTCGACGTTGACCGGGATCGTGTAGGTCGCGACGCCGGTGCGGACCCCGTCGGCAGCGCCTTCGCCGGGATTCTCGGTGATCGTGTCGCCGGTGCCGAGCCCGTCGCCCTGATCGACGACGTAGGTGTCGCTGCCGTCGCCGCCGGCCATCGCATCGGCCCCCGCGCCGCCGTCGATCACATTGGCATTGCCGTCGCCGGTCAGCGTGTCCGCGTGGGGCGAGCCGGCGAGGTTCTCGAAATTGGAGAGGGTGTCGCTGCCCGCGTTGACGGTGTTCTGTGCAACCCCCGAGGCGAGGGTGACCGTCACCGGCCCGGTCGCCGAGGCGTAGGTGACGGTATCGGTGTCCGCGCCGCCGTCCATGACGTCGTCGCCCGGGCCGCCGTCGATCAGGTCGTTGCCGCCGAGGCCGTTGATCGTGTCGTTCCCGCCGAGGCCGCTCAGCACGTCGGGTCCTTCGGTGCCGTTGATGACGTCGTCGGTCGGGGTCCCCGCCGGCGCGTCGAGGTTGAGCAGGCGCTGCTTGACCTCGAAATTGCCGATCTGCGCCGCTTCCGACGACCAGGCGATCACCATGTTGCCGCCGGCCAGCCGGATGATGTTGGGATTGCTCTGTGCGAAGGCGAAATTCTGAGGGACGAAGAACTCCGCCGATTGGGACGCGATGGTCCCGCCCACGGCGGAGAAGCGCTCGGCGCGGATCGAATAGGAGCTGCCGTCGTCGCCGTCATAGGTGAAATAGGTGACGATGAACTCGATGTTCGGGAGGCCTCCTACGAGATCGGATCGGTCGACGACGCCCCCCGGCGTGCTGTTCAGAACCACCCCTGAGCTGAGAGGATCTGCCTGAAACCCGCTCAACCGGCGCGCCTCGATGTTCGTACCGGAGTTCCAGATCGCCATGAAAGACCCGTCGCTGAGCAGCGTCACGTTGGGCAGGGATACGTCCGGCCCGCCGGCTCCGCTCAGCGCGTAGTCTGCGGTTGTGAAGCCGGTCGCGATCGTCGTACGGGCACGAATGAAGTCTCTTGAGGGCTCCTGTGATTCCCAGACGATCGCCAGGGCGCCGCTGAACCCGTAGCCGACGCGCGGGTCATGTTGGTTGCCCGCCGTCGTCGTATTGACGATTTCCGGGCCGCTGAGGCTGAACTGGGTGCGATAGCGGGCCATCAGGATCGCCGTACCGTCGCCGTCGCCGCTCGCCGCCTCCCAGACGATCGCCAGGCGGTTACTCGCTCCGGCGATCGCTCCGACGGCGGGTTTATATCCGCCCTCGGCGCCGCTGATCACGAAATCGCCCGTCGTCGAGTTGGCGTCGCTCGTGAACTTGCGGGCAGGCGTACCATTTTCGTCGAAGCGACGTCCGCGGATCACGGAGCCCGCACCCTCTTGGCTCTGCCAGACCACGAAGAAGCCGGCCACCGGCCCGCCCGATTCCGCCTGCACCTGAACCACGTCCGGGAGGTCCTGATCGCCGGCGGTGGTGGTGTTGACCAGGAACTCGCCGCCGACCTTGACGCCGTTGGCGTCGTAGAGCTGGCCGAGGATCGCCTTGCCCGAGCCGTCTCCCGTGTCCGAAGCCCAGACCGTCACATAGCCGCCGCCCGGAAGCGCCGTCATCGCAGGAGCGCGCTGGTTGCCGGCGGTGGTGGTGTTGACCTGTTCTTCTTGGGTGACAAAGCCGAGGGGCATGGCTGAACTCTCCCGTAGCGCGTCTGCCCCGCATGCCGCGGGCGGCAGTCCGTCAAGGAATAGAAACCCTTATCCGAATGCACTGGCGGGTCAATCGCCGAGCGGTGGTCCTCATCGCTGATTTCTGCCGGTTCCGATGCAATCCCGGTGCCGGACGCCTCGCATCGGCAAACGAAGCTGCTAGACTGAAGCCGAACGGAATCGGAGAGCCATCGTGCGGGTGGACGAAGAACAGGGCTATGACGCCGCCGAGATCATGGGCGGTCTCTACGGTGAGGGAATCATCGGCCTCAAGGGCGCGTTCAGCCCGGAGTGGGCCGACCGGATGCGCGAGGATATCGAGGTGCTGTTCGAAGAGGCCCAGGCCGTGCCGGGCGGGTCGCTGCCGCGCGGGCCGCAGCGCTGGTATGTCGAGGTCCAGCCCGAACGGATCCGCGGCTTCGTCGACATCGTCACCCATCCCTGGTTCGTCGCCGTGTGCGAGGCGGTGCTGACCCGTGATTACAGGATCGTGGAGCTCGGCTTCGACATCCCGTTTCCGGGCGCGGCCGATCAACCCTGGCACCGCGATTTCGCCGTGCCCCTGGCGATGACCCGTGACCGGCGCCTCAACTCGCTCGCCTTCAACCTGACCGCGGTCGACACGCGGCAGGAACACGGCCCGTTCGAGATCGCCCCGGGGACGCAATGGGACGAGTTCGAAGGCTGCCCCAAGGGCATGTTCCCGCCGCGCGCGCTCTGGGGGCGATATATCGAGCGGGCGGTGCAGAAGCTGCCGCAGCGCGGCGATATCTCAGCCCGATCGGCGCTCACCGTCCACCGCGGCACCGCCAACCGCTCGAATGAGGCACGGCCGGTCCTCGTGGTCGGAGTGGACGCGCCCGATGCGACCAACGCGGCCCATCACGACCTCCAGGTGACGCGCGGCTATCATGAGGCGCTGCCGTCCCGGGTCCGCGACCATTTGACCTGCCGGATCGTCGACCGGCTCGAGCCGGTGGTCCAGCACCATGTCATCGAGGGACTGCTCGAGCCCGAATATTGAGGCGGCTCAGGCGAGCTCGACCCGGTCCCTAGTGAAGCGCAGCTTCGCCGTCAGCAAGGCGCGGAAGGCATTGTAGCCGCCCTTGCCCGGGAAGAAGGCGTGGAAGAAGAGCTGGGGCGCGCCGTCCGGCCCGGGCGCGACCGAGGCATGGCCTGGCGCCCACCAGGTCCGGGTCGATCTCAACAGCGGCTGCTCCTGCTTGAGATAGGGTCCGAGCGGATGATCCGCGACCGCGACTCCGATGCCGTAGGCCGGAGTCGAAAAGTCGTTGCCCGCGTAGAACAGCCAGTAGCGGCCGGCCTGCCGCGTGACCCAGGGGCCTTCGATCAGATGCCCCTCCCAATCGAGGTCGTTGGCGAGCACCTCGGCGGGCTCGCCGAGCAGTGCGCTCCCGTCGGGCGCGAGCCGCTGCGCGAGGATCGGAGTGCGCATCGCCGCCAGTATGAACTGTGCCTCCGGGCACTCGGCGAGCGCAGCCCGAACCTTGGGCCAGGCGGCCAGGGCCGCCTCGATCAGCGGCTGCATGAGGAAGAAGCGTTCCATCGGGCGGCGACCGTTCGCCCAGGCGACCACCGCCGCCGCGAAGGCGGCCGTGCGCCGGTCCTCATTGCTCGCGAACAGGCGCTGGATCATCTCCGGCCGGTCCCGGAGCAAAGCGGCGAGCGGGCGCGGCCAGACGCCGTTGGTGTCCCGCTTCCAGAACAGCCAGGGATCGCCCCTTTCGTCGATCAGTACGTGCGAGTCGATGACGCCGCCGCTCTGCGCGGGAGGCGGGGCTGACGGATCGGTGGAAGGGAACAATGTCACCCCGCCGGTGACCAGCGGCCCGCCCGCGTCTCGCCACGGCCCGGTCGGCGACGGGCTCTTCGCGAGGCCGATGGCGAGCGCGTTCGATTTTTCGCGGGCGGTATAGACCAGCCAATATTCATCGCCGACGCGGACCATTTCGGGCGCCCAGAAATCGGCGACCCTGGCGCCGGTGGCGGTCCACTCCGGCGCCTCGCCCTCGGGAAAGACGAAGCCGACATGCTCCCAGGTTTCGAGGTCCGCGGAGCGCAGGATGGGAAAGGCGTCGGGGGCGTCGTTCGAGGTCGCGACGAGCACCCAGCCCTCGTCCGTCCTGAGCACCGCCGGATCGCCATAGCCGCAGAGGATGCGCGGGCTGACATTCTCCGTGATCAGCGGGCGCCATTCGAGCCCGTCCGCGGCGGCGTCGGCGGGCTCCTCATAGATGTGGGGCACGCGGGTCCCGAAATCGTGGGCGAGCTCGCGGAAGAAGGCGCTGTAGTCGCCCTGCTCGCCGCCTGCGACGCGGTAGCGGCGGGTCTTGCCGCAGGCGGTTATGGTGAAGGAGGTCGCCGCGCCTGCGGCGGCGGCATCGACGGTGAACGCGTACGAATCGGACTTGGCCATGGCGGCGCGCGTTAGCCCGCCCGGGCGCACCGAGAGAAGGGGCTTCATGTCCGCGAGTCATTCCTCACCCGCAATAAAACGGGGGTGGGCAGCAAGCCTTGCTTAACCGCTTTTCGGCAGAAGGGACGGATGGGGTGGCATGAGCATCGAGCCGGGCCGCGGCTGAAGCGGCCGGGCCGCGCCCACGGGTGCAGGGGCTGAAGCCATGCTGCGCGTCGATCCCAGCGCCCTCCAGGCAGTCCCGGCCGATCCGCAGGACGAGGCCGCCGCGCTGCGCGCGGCGCTGTTCGACGCGCAGGAAGCGCTGCGCGAGTCCCGCCGCCAGTTCCATCACCTCATCGGCAACATCTCCGGCATCGTCTACCGGTGCACCGTCGGCACGCCCTGGCGGATGTCGTTCGTGTCGCAGGGCGTCGAGGCGCTGACCGGCTACGGGCCCCAGACGCTCGAGCAGGAGAAAGCCTGGGCGGAGATCGTGGATCCCGCCGATCTTCCCGCCGTCGCAGCCGAGGTCGCCCGCGCGG
This sequence comes from Allosphingosinicella sp., assembly GCA_036386495.1. Lineage (GTDB taxonomy): Bacteria > Pseudomonadota > Alphaproteobacteria > Sphingomonadales > Sphingomonadaceae > Allosphingosinicella. The sequence continues at coordinate 10,811 of DASVVP010000098.1, read as the reverse complement.
TCGCCGCCCGGCGCAGCTTCAGTCTCTGCTACCGGATCGTCCACCGCTCCGGCGAGCGGCGCTGGGTGCGCGAGCATGGCCGCGCCGTCTACGGCGAGAATGGGGCGCCGATCTTCCTCGAAGGCGTGATCACCGACGCCGGCGCCGAGAAGCGGCTCGAACTGTCGCTGCGCGATGCCGAGGCCGAAGCCAGCCGCCGCGCCGCCGGCCTCCACGAGCAGCTCGACGCGGTGCCGCAGATGCTGTGGTCGTACGACGTCAAGACGGCGACGCCTCGCTTCAGCCGGCAGTGGGCCGCCTTTATCGGCCGCGACCTCAACGCGCCGGACGCGCCGAAGCGGATCGACTTCGTCCACGAGGATGACCGCGTCGAGGCCGACGCCCTCTGGCGGCAGGCTCTCGCCACCGGCGACGATTATGAAGCGAAATACCGTATGCGCCATCATGGCGGCGAATATCGCTGGATCCTGAGCCGCGGTCGGCCCCACCGCCGCGACGACGGCAGCATCGCCGCCTGGTACGGCAGCTGCACGGACATCCACGAGCTGATCCTGGCCGAAGCGGCGCTGGACGCCAGCGAGCGGCTGAGCCGGGGGATCATCGAGGCGAGCCCGGACTGCATGTCGGTGCTCGATCTCGACGGCCGCCGGCTGTTCGCCAACCGGGCGACGATGCGCACCTACGGGATCGAGGACCATGCCGAGCTGGTCGGCGAGATCTGGGGCGGGCGCTTCGAGGAGCCGGGGCGGAGCCGCGCCGCCGAGGCGCTGGCCGCGGCCCAGGCCGGCGCGCAGGCCCGCATCCTCGTCCAGCACGGCGAGGCCGGGCGCTGGTGGGACATCATGGTCGCGCCGGTCCGGGACGAGGAAGGCAAGGCGGCGCGCATCATCGTCATCTCCCGCGATCTCACCGACCAGAAGATCGCCGAGGACAAAGCCAGCTGGGCCGCGACCCACGACGCGCTCACCGGGCTGCCGAACCGCTCCTTCTTCCAGAAGCGGATGGACGAGGCGATCGCCGCTGCCGAGGCCGCGGGCGACAGCTTCGGCATCCTCCTGCTCGACGTCGACGACTTCAAGCGGATCAACGACATGCTCGGCCACGACGCCGGCGATGCCTTGCTCTGCACCTTCGCCGAGCGCATCCGCGCCGCGCTGCGGCCCGACGACATGGTCGCGCGCCTCGGCGGCGACGAGTTCGCCGTGCTGCTCGCCGGTGCCGGCGACGAGGATGCGATCGCGGGGGCGGTCGAAGCGATCCTGACCAGGCTGCGCGCGCCCTGCGTCCACGGCGGGCGCGTCCTCGAATGTCAGGCGAGTATCGGTGCCAGCCTGTTCCCGTCGCAGGGGATCGATCGTGCCGTGCTGCTCAAGAACGCCGATGTCGCGCTCTACGCCGCCAAGGCCGCCGGGCGCGCCAACCTCAAAATCTTCCGCCCGAAGATGCGGCTGGAGATGCAAAAGCGCCTGTCGATGCTGAGCCTCGCCCGCAACGCGCTGACCCACCGGCGGATCCTGCCTTTCTACCAGCCCAAGGTCGACCTCCGGAGCGGCGAGATCGCCGGTTTCGAGGCGCTGCTGCGCTGGACCCACCCGACCAAGGGCCCGCAATGCCCGGCCACGATCGCGGCCGCTTTCGAGGATCTCTCGCTCGCCGCCGAGATCAGCGACGCGATGATCGCTGCCGTCATCACCGACCTCGTGCGCTGGCGCGACGAGGGCATCGACCTCGGCCATGTCGCGCTCAACGCCGCCGCCGCCGAGTTCCGGCGCGGCGATTTCGCCGACAAATTGCTCGAGCGGCTGCATATCGCCGGGCTGCCGCCGAACCTGCTGCACGTGGAGGTGACCGAGACGGTGTTCCTCGGGCGCGGTGCGGAGTCGGTCGATCGGGCGCTGCGGCTGCTGAGCGCCGCCGGGGTCGCCATCGCGCTCGACGATTTCGGCACCGGCTTCGCCTCGCTATCGCACTTGAAGCAGTTCCCGGTCGACTTCATCAAAATCGACCGCACCTTCATCCGCGATCTCGAAGAGGATCCGGACGACGCGGCGATCGTCGACGCGGTCGTCAACCTCGGGCGCAGCCTCGGCATCCGGATCGTTGCCGAAGGGGTCGAGAACGAGCGCCAGCACGGCTTCCTCGCCGCGCTCGGCTGCGATTTCGGGCAGGGCTATCTTTACGGCAGAGCCGCCCCTGCGGCGGAAGTCGCGGCGCTGATCGGCCGGCCTAAACCGCCGCTGCGGCTGGCGAGCTGAGCTCGAAATGCAAGTGCCCGGCTCTTGTGAAGCCGGGCACCGCATGACGACAAGTCGTCACCCCCTTTTTGGCGCTTCGGCCCGCACGCTCCTCCCCCTCGCAAGAAGAAGCGGGGCCGAAGCCTCCCCGAACCGTGGCCTGTTGACCCTGGTTGCGGACGCGGACGCTATTGGAGCTTCTATTCTATGTCATGACTTTATAGGGCCCAGTTGAAAGTTTGCCGCGCCCCTGTGTCGAAAGCGCCACAGCGTTGGCTGTACTGCGGGAGACGCGCGGGGGCGCCGCGGTTGCCACGTCTCAGGACGCTCTCTAGAGGACCGGCGATGCGCCTTTCCCGCTTTTTGCTTCCGGTCGCCAAGGAGACGCCGGCCGACGCCCAGATCGTCAGCCACAAGCTGATGCTGCGCGCCGGCCTCGTCCGCCAGACCGCGGCCGGCATCTACGCCTGGCTGCCGCTCGGCTTCCGCGTCCTCAAGAAGATCGAGCAGATCGTGCGCGAGGAGCAGGACCGCGCCGGCGCCGTCGAGCTCCTCATGCCGACCCTGCAGTCGGCGGACCTCTGGCGCCAGTCCGGCCGCTACGAAGCTTACGGTCCCGAGATGCTGCGCATCACGGACCGCCACGAGCGCGAGATGCTCTACGGCCCGACCAACGAGGAGATGATCACCGCGATCTTCAAGGACGCGGCGAAAAGCTACCGCGACCTGCCGCGCACGCTCTACCATATCCAGTGGAAGTTCCGCGACGAGGTGCGGCCGCGCTTCGGGGTGATGCGCGGACGCGAGTTCCTGATGAAGGACGCCTACAGCTTCGACCTCGACGAGGCCGGCGCGCGCAACAGCTACAACAGGATGTTTGTGGCCTATCTGCGGACGTTCGAGCGCATGGGGCTGCAGGGCATTCCGATGCGCGCCGACACCGGCCCGATCGGCGGCGACCTCAGCCACGAGTTCATCGTGCTCGCCCCCACCGGCGAGAGCGAAGTCTATTTCGAGCCACGCGACGAGGCGGGAGCGCAGGACTACCCCGATTTCGACGATACCGACGCGTTGCAGGGCTTCGTCTCGGGCCAGAGCGCACGCTATGCGGCGACCGACGAGAAGCGCGATCTCGAGCGCGAGGGGGCGCTCGGCGATCGGGTCCACAGCTCGCGCGGCATCGAGGTCGGCCACATCTTCTATTTCGGCACCAAGTACAGCGCCGCGATGGGCATGACCGTCCAGACCAGGGACGGCGGCCAGGTCCACCCGGAGATGGGCAGCTACGGCATCGGCGTCTCGCGTCTCGTCGGCGCGATCATCGAGGCGAGCCACGACGAGGCAGGCATCGTCTGGCCGGAGAGCGTCGCGCCGTTCAGGGTCGGCCTGATCAACATGCGCGCGGACGATGCGCGCTGCGCCGCTGCCGCCGATGAAATCTATGCGAAGCTGACCGCCGCCGGGGTGGAGACCCTCTACGACGACCGGGACGAGCGCGGCGGAGCCAAGTTCGCGACGATGGACCTGATCGGCCTGCCCTGGCAGCTGATCGTGGGGCCCAAGGGTCTGGACAAGGGCGTGGTCGAGCTCAAGAACCGGCGCACAGGCGAGCGCGAGGAGCTTTCGCCGGAAAGCGCGCTGGCGAGGCTGACGGCATGAGAAGCAAGCACGTCATCCCGGCGAAGGCCGGGATCTCAGGACAAGAAGTCTCAGCGGGTCTCCCTGAGACCCCGGCCTTCGCCGGGGTGACGCGCTGATGGGCCCGTCATGATTCTGTCCAGCCACGAAAGGATGATGGCGCGGCGCTATCTGCTGCCGGGCAAGGGCGAGGGCTTCATCTTCCTGGTCGCCTCGATCAGCCTCGTCGCGGTGATGCTCGGCGTCGCCGCCCTGATCATCGTGATGAGCGTGATGAACGGCTTTCGCGCCGAGCTGTTCGACCGGGTGGTCGGCCTCAACGGCCACGCCGTCATCCAGGGCTATGGCGGACGGCTCGAAAACTGGCAGCAGATCGCCCAGCACGCGCAACGCACCCCCGGGGTGGTTTCGGCGCAGCCGCTGATCGAGCAGGCGCTGATGGCGACGTCGGAAGGGCGCGTCGCCGGCGTGCTCGTCCGCGGCGTGCGGCGGCAGGACATGCTCGCCAATCCGACGATGCGCGACAACGTGCTCGCCGGCTCACTCGAGGCCTTGCGCCCGGGGACGGACAATGTCGCCCTCGGATCGCGGCTCGCGCAGACGCTCGGCGTCAGCGTCGGCGGCCAGATCAGCCTGGTGAGCCCTGAGGGGCGCACCACGCCGTTCGGGACCGTGCCGCGCATCGTCTCCTATAATGTCGCCGCGATCTTCGAGATCGGGCTCTACGATTTCGACAAGACGTTCGTAGTGATGCCGATCGAGGACGCGCAGACCCTGCTGATGCTCGGCGACGCTGTCGGAATGGTCGAGGTGCAGACCTCCGACCCGGACCGGGTGCAGGAGATCCTGGCGCCCGTATCCGAAGCGACCAGGGGACAGGCGCTCGTCAGCGACTGGCGAAGCATGAACTCCGCCTTGTTCGAGGCGCTGCAGGTCGAGCGAGTGGTGATGTTCGTCGTCCTGTGCATCATCGTCCTCGTCGCGGCTTTCAATATCCTGTCGTCGCTGATCATGCTGGTCCGCGCGAAACGGCGCGACATCGCCATCCTCAGGACGATGGGCGCGACCGGCCGCGCGGTGATGAAGGTGTTCCTGACCGTCGGCCTCACCATCGGCATGCTCGGCATCGTCGCCGGGCTCGTGCTCGGGGCAGTCGGCCTCTATTTTCGCCAGGGCGTCGTCGAGTTCTTTCAGCGCGCCTCCGGCCAGACGCTCTGGGATCCGTCGGTTCGCTTCCTGACCGATCTTCCCGCCAAGACCGATCCGGTCGAGGTCGCCGCCACCGTGCTCGTCACGCTGACGCTCATCTTCCTCGCGACGCTGATACCGGCCTGGCGGGCGTCGAAGACCGATCCGGTGCAGGTGCTCCGCTATGAGTGATGCGCTGGTCGTTCGCGGGCTGCGGCGGAGCTTCGAGCAGGGGGGCGTCAGGATCGACGTGCTCCGCGGCGTCAGTTTCCAGGTCCGCGCGGGAGAGATCGTCGCTTTGCTCGGCCCGTCCGGATCGGGGAAATCGACCCTGCTCCAGGCGGTCGGTCTGCTCGACGGCGGTTTCGAGGGCTCGATCCGGATCGGCGAAGAGGAAGTGGCGGAGCTCAGCGATGCCAACCGGACGCGGGTCCGCCGCGAGACGCTCGGCTTCGTCTACCAGTTTCATCATCTGCTGCCCGATTTCAATGCCGTCGAGAACGTCATCCTCCCGCAATTGGTGAAGGGTGCGACTCGCGAGCAGGCGCAGGAGCGGGCCGAGGCGCTGCTCCGCGCGCTGGGCGTCGGCGAGCGGCTGAGCCACCGGCCGAGCAAGCTCTCGGGCGGCGAGCAGCAGCGCGTCGCCGTCGCCCGCGCCCTCGCCAATCGCCCTGCTCTGGTTCTCGCCGACGAGCCCACCGGCAATCTCGACGAAGCGACGGCGGAGATCGTGTTCGGCGAGTTCCTCGGCCTGGTCCGCGACGAAGGCAGCGCAGCCCTGGTCGCCACCCACAATGAGCGCCTCGCCGCGCGCATGGACCGCGTCCTCCGCCTGCACGAGGGCCTGCTCGAATGAGGCGGTCGGCCCTCCGTCCGACCGGAGCCGCCTTCGCGTCGGACCGCTAGGGAGATTTTCCTCCGGGCCGTGCGTTGCGGGGCCGCGAGGTCAGTTTGCTTATGAAATTCTCCTTGGCGGTCGCCGCCGGTGTGCTTCTGCTCGGCGCCTGCGACTGGATGCAGAAGCGGGGCGCGCCCGGCGCCAAGAGCGAGGCCGAGCAGCGCGCCGAGCGCGATCAGCGCATCCGCCGCGCCTGCTCGTCCACCTTCACCTACGATCGGCTGAAAGAGCTCGCCTTCGACGAGGCGGCGCGGGTTCGCGGCCGCGACCCGCGCGAGCTCGACGCGCTCGCCGCCGCCTCCGTCGTCCGGATGGAGGAGCCGGTGCCGAAGTCGCGCGACGAGACGCTCAACGTTACCGTCTGCCGCGGCCGCTTCATCCTGGAGCTGCCGCCGGGCGTCGAGAATGCCTTCGATGGTCAGCGCCGGCTCAGCGCCGACATCGAATATGCCGCGCAGGCGGCCGCCGACGGCAGTGGCCTCGTCTATCATATGGAGGGCGCCGAGCCGATCATCTACCGGCTGGCGACGGCCGGCGGTGTGCTGCCGCGCGTCGTCGCCCAGGCGCCGCAGCCGCAGGCCGCGCCCGCTCCCGCGCCGTCGCCCCCGCCGCGGGCCGAGCCGCAGCCGCCTCCGCGCGGTAATCCGGCTCCGGAACGGGAAGCAGCGCCCCCACCCAGGGCGAAGGCTGAGCCGGCGCGGCCGGCGCGCAACGCCGGCAGCCCGAGCTTCAACTGCAGCTACGCCCGCACCCGCAGCGAGCGTCTGGTCTGCTCGAACGGGACACTGGCCGCGCGCGACCGGCAGATGGCGGCGCTTTATTATTCGGTGATGGCGAATGCCGACGTCGGCACCCGCGCGCATCTTCGCCGCAGCCGCGACGCCTTCCTCTCGCGGCGCGAGCGCTGCGGCAGCGAGGACTGCGTGATGTCGATCTACGACGCCCGCATCCAGGAGATCAGGCGCATCGCCGCCGGCCAGTAACGCGCGGCGGTAACTAACTGTGGAGAAAACGGTCGGCGGCCTTCCATCGTGCCGGTGCGCTGGCCATAAAGCCGTCATGGCCGCGCCCTACGTCCCTCTGCGCATCTTCTCCTGCTACACCATGCTAGAAGGCGCGATCGAGCCCAAGGCGATCGCCAAGATCGCCAAGAAGAACCACTTTCCCGCCGCCGCTCTCACCGACCGCAACGGCCTCTACGCCGCGATGGCCTTCACCGACGCCTGCATCGACGAGGGCGTGCAGCCGATCGTGGGGGCGATGCTGGCGGTGGCGCGGCCGGAGGCGCAGGGCCGCGCGCTTATGCTCGACTGGCTGGCGCTCTATGCGCAGGACGACAAAGGTTATGACAATCTCTGCGCCCTGGTCTCGGCGGCGCATCTGGGGCGTCCGCTCGAGGAGGAGGCGCATGTCACCCTCCAGGCGCTGGAGGGGCGGACGGACGGCCTGATCGCGCTCACCGCCGGCGGGGAGGGCGGACTCGCCCGTCTGCTCGCCGAAGGGCAGGAGTCGGCCGCGCTCGACCTGCTCGCGCGGCTCGAGACGCTGTTCCCCGGCCGGCTCTACGTCGAGCTCTGCCGCCGCGGCGATCAGGTCGAGGAACAGGCCGAGGCGGCTTTGATCGACCTCGCTTATGCGCGCGACCTGCCGTTGGTCGCGACCAATCCCGCCCAGTTCGCGGACCCGGCCTTCCACGCCGCGCACGACGCCATGCTGTGCATCGCCCAGTCGAGCCAGATCGACCGGGACGACCGGGCGCGCTCCTCGGCCGAAGCCTGGATCAAGCCGCCGGCCGAGATGCGCAGGCTGTTCGCCGACCTCCCCGAAGCGATCGAGAACAGCGCCGTGATCGCCCGTCGCTGCGCATTCGGCGCACCCAAGCGCAAGCCGATCCTGCCCTCGATCGCCGGCGACAAGGAGGCCGAGGCCGAGCAGCTGCGCCACGACTCGCGCCTGGGCCTCGAGGCGCGGCTCGCCGAATATGACGACCTCGGCGAGACGGAGCGGAAGGCCTATTTCGACCGGCTCGATTACGAGGCGGACATCATCGTCCGGATGGGCTTTTCAGCCTACTTCCTCATCGTCGCCGACTTCATCAAATGGGCCAAGGAGAACGGCATACCCGTCGGCCCCGGCCGCGGCTCGGGCGCGGGCTCGGTGGTGGCCTGGGCGCTGACCATCACCGATCTCGACCCGATCAGGCTCGGCCTCCTCTTCGAACGCTTCCTCAATCCGGAGCGGGTGTCGATGCCCGATTTCGACATCGATTTCTGCGAGACGCGGCGCGGTGAGGTGATCCGCTACGTCCAGCAGCGCTACGGCGACGACCGCGTCGCCCAGATCATCACCTTCGGAAAGCTGAAGGCGCGCGCCGTGCTCAAGGACACCGGACGGGTGCTGCAGATGCCCTACGGCCAGATCGACCGGCTGGCCAAGCTGATCCCGAACCACCCGACCGATCCCTGGACGCTGGAGCGAGCGCTGAACGGAGTCTCGGAGCTCGCCGCCGAGTATAAGAACGACTCGCAGGTGCGGCGCCTGTTCGACCTCGCGATGAAGCTCGAAGGCCTGCCGCGCCATGCCTCGACCCACGCCGCCGGCGTCGTCATCGCCGACCGGCCGCTCGAGCAGCTCGTCCCGCTTTACCGCGATCCGCGGTCGGACATGCCGGTCACCCAGTTCGACATGAAATATGTCGAGGCGGCGGGGCTGGTGAAGTTCGACTTCCTCGGGCTGAAGACGCTGTCGGTGCTGAGGAAAGCGGTCGAGATGCTGGCGCGGCGCGGCATCGAGGTCGATCCGGACCGGCTCGCCTGGGACGATCCCAAAGTCTACGAGCTGCTCAAGCGCGGCGAGACGGTGGGGGTGTTCCAGCTCGAATCCGAGGGCATGCGGCGGACGCTGTCGGCGGTGAAGCCGACCTCGTTCGAGGACATCATCGCGCTGGTCTCCCTCTACCGGCCGGGGCCGATGGACAATATTCCGATGTTCGGGGCGCGCAAGAACGGCCGCGAGCCGATCGAATATCCCCATCCGCTGCTCGAGGACGTGCTGAAGGAGACATACGGCATCTTCGTCTACCAGGAGCAGGTGATGGAGGCCGCCAAGGTCCTCGCCGGCTACAGCCTCGGCGAGGCCGATCTGCTCCGCCGCGCGATGGGCAAGAAGATCAAGGCGGAGATGGACGCCCAGCGCGAGCGCTTCGTCTCGGGCTGCGCGCAGAACGCCATCGCGCGCCCCAAGGCGAACGAATTGTTCGATTTGATCGACAAGTTCGCCGGCTACGGCTTCAACAAGAGCCACGCGGCGGCCTATGCGCTCGTCGCCTATCAGACGGCCTGGCTGAAGGCGCACCACCCGGTCGAATTCTACGCCGCCTCGATGTGCTTCGACATCCACCAGACCGACAAGCTCGCCATCTTCGTCGAGGACATGCGGCGGCTCGAGGTCGCCTGCCTGCCTCCGTCGATCAATGCCTCGGAGGCCGAGTTCGCGGTCGAGCCCGTGGGCGAGGGCTATGGCGTGCGCTACGCGCTCGGCGCCCTGAAGGGGGTCGGCGAGAAGGCCATGGAGCAGCTTGTCGACGAGCGGCGGACGATGGGCCGGTTCCGCGACCTCGACGATTTCGCCGCCCGCGTCGATCCGCGGCTGCTCAACCGGCGTCAGATCGAGAGTCTCGCCGGCGCCGGCGCCTTCGATGAGATAGCGCCCGATCGCGCCACCGTTTTCACCGCCGCCGAGACTATCCTCGCCGTCGCCGCCAGCGCGGCCGACGCGCGGACCAGCGGCCAGGGTGGCCTGTTCGGCGAGGGCGCTGCCAATGTGGCGCCGATCCGGATGCCGACCGTGAAGGCCTGGAGCCTCGCCGAGCGCATGGCGCAGGAGAAAGAGAGCTTCGGCTTCTATTTCTCCGCCCATCCGGTCGACCGCTACCGCCACCTCGTCGTCGCCCACGGCGCGAAGAGCTTTGCCGAGATCGCATCGCTGCCGGCGCCGGCCGACGGCGGTCGCTCGGCGGCCGTGATGGCGGGGATGGTCGAAGAGGCGCGCTGGCGGACCTCGGCCAGGGGCCGGCGCTATTTGATGGCGACCCTGTCGGACGCTTCGGGACAGTTCGTCGCGACGATATTCGACGATCAGCCGGCGGCGCAGATCGAGGCGGCGGCGAAGGAGGGGATGTGCGGCCTGCTCAGCGTCGAGCTCGACCGGCGGCCGGGCGAGGACGCGCCGCGGGTGACGATCCGCTCGATCCAGTCGTTCGAGAGCCTGTCGCGGCGGACCCGGCTGCAGCTGGAGGTCGAGGCCGAGGGTCCGGAAGTCCTGTCGCGACTGCGCGACGCGGTCGCCGACGCGCGCGGCGGCAATGGCGTGCTCAGGCTCAGGGTGGCGATCGAGGGCGGACAAGCCGACCTCGTGCTCGGCCGCGACTTCCAGCTCGACGCCGAGCTTGCGGCGCGGATCGAGCGGGTGGACGGCATTGCGGCCGTCTCCCTCTCGACCGCCGAGCCGACCCGGCTTGCCCTCGCCTCCTAGCGCCCCTTAAGATGCTCCTGTGACGGGAGGGTCTATGCTCGGGGGAATGCAGGATTACGAACTGCGGATCATGCGGCTGCTCGACCATGCCGAGCGCGAGCATGGCAGCCGCGAGATCGTCTCCTACTGGGCCGACGGAACGGTCACCCGCACCGATTGGGCGGGTATCGCACGCGATGCGAGAAAGCTCGCGCAAGCACTTGAAAGTATTGGTGTAAAGCGCGGCGATCGGATCGCGACTCTGGGCATGAACCATAGCCGCCACCTCGTCGCCTGGTACGGTGCGATCGGCATGGGCGGGGTGATCCACACCATCAATC
>DASVVP010000097.1:0-5360 GCA_036386495.1 Allosphingosinicella sp. | reverse complement strand
GAACGCGGCGAGATCGGGAGCCTTGGTCCAGGCGCGGCTCTCGACCCTGAGGCCGGCGTTGCGCAATGGCTCGACATTGCGCTCGAGCACCTCGCGCCAGCGGCTGCGGAAAGCGACATCGTGGAGCGCCGGCGTCAGGATCGCGACCGAGGCGCCCACTCAAAAGGCCAGGCGCGCGCTGAGTCTGACGTCGCGTCCGGCGAGCGGTGCGAAATCCTTGAGGAAGCTCGCGTGCCGCCGCACGTCGACGTCGAAGATGTTGCTGACCGACAGCGTGACGCTGCCGTTCGGATGCGAACGGAAGGGCACGTAATTCAGCGAGAAATTGACCACGGTGAAGCCCTCGGTCGGAGTCTCGAACGCCGCCAGCCGCCGCTGCGCGAACACATGCTCCGCCTCGGCGCGGGCGGTGAGCGTATCGGACCGGGCCCCGATTCCGCCAAGCAGCCGGAAGGGGGGAATCCGGGGCACGGGTCCGGCACCGTCGATGGTCGCGCGGATATAGTCGGCAACGGCGTCGAGATTGATCGCGAAGCCGCCGACATGGGCGGCAGTCGCCGATGCCTCGAACTCGATGCCGGCATAGCGGGCGTCGTCCTGGGAGATCCGGAACACCGGCAGGTCGTCCCTGACCTCGCCCGTCCGCCGCTCGTAAATGTAGTTCCGGAACCAGCTCTGGAAGATCGACGCGCCGATCTCGAAGCCGTCGCCATGGGCGTGGAGAGTGAGCTCGACGCCCCAGCTGCGCTCGCCCGTCAGTTCCGGATCGCCGATCTCGAACGATTGGGTGCCGGCATGGGCGCCGTTGGCGAAAAGCTCCTCGGCGGCAGGCGCGCGCGCGCTGTGCGACACGTTCAGCCCGATCCGGAAAGCGGTGCCGAAGCTGTAGCTGCCGCCGATCGAGCCCGACACCGAATCGAACGAGCGCTCGAGCGCGGCGTTGCCGAGATCCGCGTCCGCGTCGGCGCGGACCGACTGGCGCTCGTACCGGATGCCCGCTTCGGCCCGGAACGGTCCGGCGACGAACGATTCGAGCGCGAACAGCCCGAGCTGCCAGGTGCGGTTCGGCGGCAGGAACTTCTCCTCGCCGACGACGTCGAGGGAGCGCCGGAAATATTGCACGCCGAAGGCCCCGCCGAAGCCGCCGCTCGTACGCTGCACCAGCTCCAGCCGCCCCTCATAGCCCTGGTTGAGAAAGGTCGTGCCGATGGCGCCGTCCTCCTCCAGCTCGTCGTGCCGGTAATCGGAATAAGCGCCGCGCACGCGCACCGAATCGATGAACCCGCTGCCGGCGTCCAGCTCGGCGCGGACGTCTGCGCGGGTCTGCCCGACGTCGATCCGCGCCGCCTCCGCTTCGGCCGCCGGATCGAGCGAGAAGCGGATCGGGACCCCGTAGAGGCTGTCGTAGCGGTTGACCGAGACGCCGACATTATTCTCCCCGTCGATCCAGGCGAGGCCGGCGGCGATGTCGGAGGTACGGGCGGCGGTGTTCGGCAGGCGTCCGCGCAGCGCGGCGAGCGCGTGCACTTCGGGCTCGGGGCTGGCGAGCGCCTGACGACGCAGGTCAGGCGAAAGCACGTAGCCGCCGATGCGGAGGTCGTCGGTCCTGGTGTAATTGCCGTCGAAATGGACGACGAAGCCGCCGCCCAGGGGCACGTCGACGAGGCCGTTCAGCGATCGTTCGTCGGCCGCCGAGCCGTAGGTGGCGATCCCCTGCGCATGGACCGGCTCGTCCGGAACGCGGCGCGGAATGCGTGCGTCGATGACGTTGACCACCCCGCCGATCGCCGACGAGCCGAACAGCAATGCCGACGGCCCCCGCAGCACTTCGATCCGGTCCGCGGTGAGCGGGTTGATCGCGACCGCATGGTCGGCGCTGGTGTTGGAGGCATCGAGGCTGCCGATCCCGTCGGTCAGCACGCGAACGCGCTCGCCCTGGAAGCCGCGCAGCACCGGCCGGGAGGCATTGGGACCGAAGGACGTCGCTGACACCCCCGGCAGGCCGGCCAGCGTCTCACCGATGGTCGGGCGCATATTCTCGGCCAGCGCCGCGCCGGTCATCACCGAGACGCCCGAGAGCACGTCCTCGCGCTTGCGCCGCATGCCGGTGACGACGATCGCCCCTTCCTGCAGATTGTGATCGCCGTGGTCGCGGGCAGCCGGCTCGTCCGGCCCCTGGCCGGTCTCCGCAGTCGGCGGCTCCTGCGTGGCCGCCTCCTGGGCGATGGCTGGCGCGGCGACGAAGGCAGTCGTGGCGAGCAGCAGCGCGTGGGTCTTCAAGGGATTTCGCTCCGGGATTACCCGGCGCCTATAGGAGACGTTACACTGTATCAACGATGAACCGGCCCGGCGCAGACTCGTTCCGGCGCGGCCGCGCCACGCTTCGTCCAAAGCGCGCGCGATTAAGCTGACAGACGGTATCGCTTTGTTAAGAGTGATTTACATTGATTGTAAGGCGTTAGGGAGCGGGTGGCATGAGCATGAGGGGTATCGAGAAGGCGAGGCTGAGACTGCGGCCGGCGGCGCTCGCGGCCGTGATGGGACTGGCCGCGGTCGTCCACGGCGCGGCGCCGGCTCCGGTCCAGGCGGCGCAGGACCAGCGCATCCGCACCGCCCAGTTCGCCTCGCCCGCCCGCAGCCCCGCCGAGCGCATGCTCGCCGAGCGCATCGCCCAGCTCGGCCGCGACTTCGCCGGCGACGTCGGCATCGCGGTCCGCGACGTCGAGACCGGCTTCGTCACCGCCTTCGACGGCAACACCTTCTTCCCGCAGCAGAGCGTCTCCAAATTCTGGGTGGCGCTCACCGCTTTCGACCGCGCCGACCGCGGCATGCTCGACCTCGACCAGCGCGTCACCCTGACCCGCAGCGACCTCACCCTCTTCCACCAGCCGATCGCCGCCCAGGTCGGCGCCAACGGCTACACCACCACCATCAGCAGCCTGCTCTTCCGCGCGATGACGCAGAGCGACAATACCTGCAACGACTTCGTCCTCCGCCGCGCCGGCGGCCCCGAAGCGGTGCGGGAGATGTTCCAGCGCAAGGGCATCGAGGGCATCCGCTTCGGGCCGGGCGAGCGCCTGCTCCAGACGCGGCTCGCGGGCCTCGACGGCTGGCGACCGGAATATCAGGGCCGGGGTTTCTACGCGGCGCGATCGAGCCTGCCGCTGTCGGTCCGCCAGGCGGCGTTCGACCGCTACGTCGCCGATCCGGTCGACGGCGCGACGCCGCTGGGCATCGTCGACGCGCTGGCACAGCTGCAGCGCGGCGAATTGCTCTCGCGCACCTCCACCGACCGCCTGCTCTCGATCATGTCGCAGACCCGCACCGGCGCGCAGCGCCTGCGCGGCGGGCTCCAGCCCGGCTGGCGGCTCGCCCACAAGACGGGCACCGGCCAGGTGCTCGGATCGGTCCAGACCGGCTATAACGACATCGGCATCCTGACCGCGCCGGACGGCCGCCATTATGCGGTGGCGGTGATGATCCGGCGGACCTCGGCGCCGCTCGGCACCCGGATGGCGCTGATGCAGAACACGGTCCGCGCGGTGATCGGCTACAGCCACAGCGAAGGCGGCGGGGGCTATTCCGCGCGCTAGGCCCGCCGACCGGAGCGTCATCCCGGCGCAGGCCGGGATCCCAGGACAAGAGGTCTCGGCCGCAAATGGAGGGCGTGCTGCACCGCCGGCCGTGCTTTTCACCCACTGAGATCCCGGCCTTCGCCGGGATGACGCGCCCTGCTCAGGCGTCATAGTCGACTTCCACGCCGGGGCCCTTGGGCACCGACTGGCAGGTGAGCACGTAGCCGGCCGCGACCTCGTCGTCGGTGAGGCCGTAGCGCGCCGCCATCTCGACCTCGCCCGCGACGATCCGCGCCCGGCAGGTCGCGCACACCCCGGCCTTGCAGGCGAAGGGCGCGGCCATGCCGGCGAGCCGGGCGCTGTCCAGGATGTTGCCGGCCTCGGCGCTGAAGGGCACCCGGCGCTTGCGCCCGTCGAGAGTGACGAGCAGCTGCAGCCCCTGCGCCTCTTTCGACATCGCCTGGAGCTGGGCCTGCAGCGCCTCGGCCGGACGGTCGGCGGTGAAACGCTCGAGATGGATCGCCTCGCGGGCGACGCCGCGGGCGAGCAGCGCCTCCTCGGCCGCGTCCATCATCGGGCCCGGCCCGCAGATGAAGAAAGCGCTCGCCGCGTCCGGCTCGACCAGATGGGTCAGCACCTCGTCGCATTTGGCGCGGTCGAGCATGCCGTTGAACAATTCGATATCCTCCATCTCCTCGGCGAGGAAATGATGGACTTCGAGCCGGCCCATATGGCGGTTCTTGAGCCGGGCCAGCTCCTCCAGGAAGATCACGGACTGGCTGTCGCGGTTGCCGTAGACGAGGGTGAAGCGGCTCTCCGGCTCCTCGATCAGGGCGGTCTTTAGGAGCGACATGACCGGGGTGATCCCGGATCCGCCCGCGAAGCCGACATAATGGTTGGAGGCGGCGGGAGCGAAGGCCCAGGTGAAGCTGCCGTGCGGCGGCATCACGTCGATCTCGTCGCCAGGCTTCAGATTGTCGTTGGCCCAGTTGGAGAACAGCCCGCCGGCGATCCGTTTCACGGTCACCTTCAGCTCGCCGTCCCGGGGCGCGACGCAGAGCGAATAATTGCGCCGCACCTCCTCGCCGCCGATCTCGGCCTTCAAGGTGAGGTGCTGCCCGGGCCTAAAGCGGAAGGTCTCGGCAAGCTCGGGGGGCACGTCGAACCGGATCGACTTCGCCTCTGCGGTCTCGTCGACCAGCTCGGCGATCGTCAGGCGGTGGAACGAGACGCTCATCCGAGGCTCAATGGCATTTGAACAGGTCGAAGGGCTCGGCGCACGACCGGCACCGCCACAGCGCCTTGCACGGCGTCGACCCGAACCGGCTGATCTCCTCCGTCTCCGCCGAGCCGCATTGCGGGCAAAGGGGCGTGCGCTGCCCCGCGGCCATCGGCGGCGCGATGCCGTAGGCGTGGAGCTTCTCGCGGCCTGCGGGCGTGATCCAGTCGGTCGTCCACGGCGGCGAGAGGGTCGTTTCGATGCGGACGCCGTGATAGCCGGCGGCGTCGAGCGCGTCGCGGATGTCGCGCTCGATCACCTGCGTCGCCGGGCAGCCGGTGTAGGTGGGCGTGATGACGATGCGGTCCTGCTCGACGGAGCGGACGATGCCGAGATCGACGACGGAGAGGACGGGGATCTCGGGATCGGGGACCTGGCTCAGCACCTCGAGGATCGCGGCGCTGCTCCCTCCCCCTTGAGGGGGAGGGGTTTGGGGAGGGGTGGAGCCTCCGGAAAAAGCTCAGCCTTTTCTTCGGGCGCGGCCCCCCCCCCCCCCCACCCCCCCC
>DASVVP010000096.1:0-33973 GCA_036386495.1 Allosphingosinicella sp. | reverse complement strand
CGCCGCCTGGACGATCCTGCCCCTCGTGTCGCGCCCCGCTGCCGCCATGGAACGGTTGTTGATTGAACGTTCAATCAAGTCAAGCGTAAATTATGCGTGGTAGGTCGGCAGCGAGACTCCCCGGGCAATGGCCCTCCCCCGCAACGCGAAGCCGGCGAGGGCCGCCACGGGGCCGGCGATCGCGCCGGGGACGCCGACGAGCAGCAAGGCGACGGTCAGCGCCGCCGCCAGCGCGGCGGCGGTGACGTAGAGTTCGGGCCGCATCAGGATCGAGGGCTCGCCGGCGAGCACGTCGCGGATGATGCCGCCGAGGCACGCGGTGAGCACGCCCATGCCGATCGCCGGGATCGGCGCGACGTCGTAGGAGAGGCCCTTGGCGGCGCCGAAACTCGCATAAGCGGCAAGGCCCGCGGCGTCGAACCAGAGCAGAGCGCGCTCCGAAAGCCAGCGCCGCGGCGCGAACCAGGCGGCGAGGGCGGCGGCGAGGCAGATGAGCAGGACCGCATTCTCGCGGATCCAGAAGACCGGCGCCCCGATCAGCAGATCGCGGACCGTACCGCCGCCGACGCCGGTCACGACCGCGAAGAAGATGAAGGTGACGATGGTCAGCCGCTTCGCCGCGGCGAGCAAGGCGCCAGACAGCGCGAACACCGCCACGCCCGCCAGGTCGAGGAAGTCGAGGACGGGGCCGAGCGCCTCGGGAAGGTGGGCCGGTGTCACCGCCGCTCAATAGGCGGCGCGCGCCGCCGCTACCAGCCGAGGAAGCGGCGATATTCCGCGGCGTCCGCGGGCGGCATCTGGCCGAGCAGGACGCGGTTGGTGAAATTGCCCTGCATGACCCGCCCGGCGCGATAGCCCCAGTCGATGATGCTGGCCTCGGGGATGGCGACGCGGTCGCCCAGGCGATCGCTGGTATTGACCGGCTGGTTGATGAGGATTCCGGTCATGGGCGAGGCCGATCGGTCGAGCGAGACGGCCCAGACGAATTCGAACTGGTCGGACGGATCGATGTCGAACTTGACCATGAACTCGCCGTCGCCCGCCTGCGGCGCGGCGAGGCGGCGGTAGAATTGCGGAAGCGTCCGGCGGCCCTCGGCGATCGCCGCGTTCATCGCGGCATCGTCGCTGCGCACCTGATAGATCGGCTCGTCGCCCTGAGCTTCCCCTGCCGGCGGAGCCGGAGCGGCCGCCAGCGCCGCCGCCACCAACAACTCGATCATCGCATCCCCCCTTGATTCGAACGGGAATTATAGAGGGATCGGCAGGCCTGTCATCGCCGCTTCTGCGGCGACTTGTCCTACCAGCCGAGATATTCGCGCAGCATGGCGGACTCGTCGCGCGGCATGCGGCCGATGAGCACCCGGTAGGTATGGCCGCCCTGCATCACCGCGCCCTTGCGATAGGCCCAGTCGAGAATCTGCCCATCCGGAATCGTCACGCGGTCGCCGGCGCTGGCCCGCGCGCGCTGCGGCTGGCTGAGCAGGACGCCCGCAATCCCGGCCGGGGAGCGGTCGAGCCGGTACACCCAGACCAGCTCCTCCTCCTTGCCGGGCATGATGTCGTAGGCGACCATGAACTCGCCCTCGTCCGGAGCGGGGTCCGCGAGGCGCTCCAGAAAGCTCGGCAGCTCGGCCCGGGCGCGGCCGATGGCCGCCTGCATTTCGGGATCGCCGAGCGGGACGCTCAGGACCAGATCGCCCTCGCCTCCGGCGCCCGCCGCGGCCGCGCCGGAGCCGGCGATCAGTGCCAGCGCGAGGGAAAGATATCGGAAGCCCATGAATCGCCGCGCTTTTGCCGAGGCGGCTAGATATGGATCGGCAGGCCGGTCACCGCCATCGCCGCTTCCTTGACGGCCTCGGAATGGGTCGGGTGGGCGTGACAGGTGTAGGCGATGTCCTCGGAGGTGGCGCCGAACTCCATCGCCTGCGCGGCCTGCGCGATCATCGTGCCGGCGACCGAGGCGACGATATGGACTCCGAGCACCCGGTCCGAGCGCGCGTCGGCGATCACCTTGACGAAGCCGTCGGCGTCGCGGTTGGTCTTGGCGCGGCTGTTCGCCATCATCGGGAACTTGCCGACCTTGATCTCGACTCCGGCCTGCTTGAGTTCCTCCTCGGTCTTCCCGACCGCGGCGATCTCGGGATAAGTGTAGACGACGCTCGGGATCACCTCGTGATTGACGATGCCGACCTGCCCGGCGAGGATCTCGGCGACGGCGACGCCCTCATCCTCGGCCTTGTGGGCGAGCATCGGCCCCGGAACCACGTCGCCGATCGCGTAGATGCCGGGGACCGCGGTGCGGAAATCGTGATCGACCTCGATCTGGCCACCTTTGTTGGGCGCGATTCCGGCCGCTTCGAGGCCGAGCCCCTCGGTGTTCGGGCGGCGGCCGATCGAGACCAAAACCACGTCCGCCTCGATCGTCTGCGCCTCGCCGCCCTTCGTCGGCTCGACGGTAAGGCGGACGCCCTCGCCGGTCGTCTCGGCGCCCGTGACCCTGGTCGACGTGCGGATGTCGAAGCCCTGCTTCTTGAACAATTTCGCCGCTTCCTTGCGGACCTCGCCGTCCATGCCAGGCAGGATCTGGTCGAGATATTCGACCACCGTCACCTTCGCCCCGAGCCGGCGCCACACCGAGCCCAGCTCGAGCCCGATCACGCCGCCGCCGATCACGACGAGATGCTTCGGCACCTCGGCCAGCTCGAGCGCGCCCGTCGAATCGACGATCCTTTGCTGGTCGATCTCCACTCCGGGGAGCGGCGTCACGGAAGAGCCGGTGGCGATGACGAAGTTCTTCGCCGTGTAGCTTGTCCCGGCAACGTCGAGCGCGGTCGGCGAGGTGAATCGCCCCTGCCCCTTCAGCCAGGTCACCTTGTTCTTCTTGAACAGGAATTCGATGCCCTTGGTCAGCCCGCCGACCGCTTCGCGCCGCCCGGCATGCATGGTGTCGAGATCGAGCTCGACCGCACCGACCTTGACCCCCCATTTGGCCAGCGTGCCGTGGTTCGCTTCCTCGAACAGCTCGGAAGCGTGCAGCAGCGCCTTGGACGGGATGCAGCCCACGTTGAGGCAGGTCCCCCCGAGCGTCTCCCGGCTCTCGACGCAGGCCGTCTTCAGCCCGAGCTGCGCCGCCCGTATCGCCGCCACATAGCCGCCCGGCCCGGCGCCGATCACGATCACGTCGAATTGTGTGTCGGTCATTCTCAAACCCTTCAGTGCTCCGGCGAAGGCCGGAGCGTTGGCCAGTCGCTTCCGGCCTCATTGTCTCTAACCCAGCGCTCCGGCCTTCGCCGGAGCACAACCGTCATTCAACCCTTCAGTGCTCCGGCGAAGGCAGGAGCGTTGGCCTCAGGTGCAGATCTCGGCGTAGAGATCGCGCCAGTCGGGATTACGCTCCTCGATCAGGCGAATTTTCCATGCGCGTTTCCATTTCTTCATGCGATACTCGCAGGCGCGCGCATCCTGCAGATCATCGAAATATTCGTACCAGACGAGCCGTACGCAACCCTTGTCCTTCGAGTGCCCTTCGATAACTGCATTGCGATGCTGCCACGTACGCTGCGGAAGGTTGCTCGTTACCCCGAGATAGGTTTGCCCCCGCCGATGGTTCGCCATCAGATAAACGCAACCTGGCTTCATCGCGCTCCATCCAGCGCTCCCGCCTTCGCCGGAGCACAAATCATTCCGACCCTTCGGCGCTCCGGCGAAGGCCGGAGCGTTGGCCAGTCGCTTCCGGCCTCATCGCGTTAACCCAGCGCTCCGGCCTTTGCCGGAGCACTATCATCATAAATCGATCAACAGCCGCGTCGGGTCTTCCAGCGCTTCCTTCATGCGGACGAGGAAGGTGACCGCCTCGCGGCCGTCGACGAGGCGGTGGTCGTAGCTGAGCGCGAGGTACATCATCGGGCGGGCCACGATCTCGCCGCCGCGCACCACCGGCCGCTCTTCGATCCGGTGCATGCCGAGCACGGCGGACTGGGGCGGGTTGATGATCGGGGTCGAGAGCAGCGAGCCGAACACGCCGCCGTTGGAGATGGTGAAGGTGCCGCCCTTCATCTCGTCGATCGTCAGCGTGCCCGCCTTGGCGCGCGCCCCGAATTCGGCGATCCTCTTCTCGATCTCGGCGAAGCTCAGCGCCTGGGCGTCGCGGATGACCGGCACCACGAGGCCGTTCGGCGCCGACACCGCCACCGAAACGTCGACATAATCGTGATACACGATCTCGTCGCCTTCGATGGAGGCGTTGACCGCGGGCAGGTCCTTCAGCGCGAGGCAGGCGGCCTTCACGAAAAAGCCCATGAAGCCCAGGCGGATGCCGTGCTTCTTCTCGAAAAGGTCCTTGTAGCGGCTGCGCGCCTCCATCACCGCGGTCATGTCGACGTCGTTGAAGGTGGTGAGCAGGGCCGCCGTGTTCTGCGCTTCCTTGAGCCGCTTCGCGATCGTCTGGCGCAGCCGCGTCATGCGCACCCGCTCCTCGCGACGGCCGTCGGCGGCCGGGCGGGGCGCCGGGCCGGGAGCAGGTGACGGAGCGGGAGCCGGACTCGGCGCAGCTTTCTGCGCCTGCGCCGCGCCGAGGACGTCGTCCTTGGTCAGCCGGCCGTCCTTACCGGTCCCCTTGATCGTCGACGGATCGAGATGATGCTCCAGGACCAGCCGCCGCACGGACGGCGACAGGGTCAGATGCGGGCCTTCCTCGCCCCCTTCTTCCTCGCGCACCTCGATATTCTCGCCCGCTCCTTCCGGGTTGACGGGGGTCGATTCCGGCAGCGGCGTCTCGACCGGGGCCGCGGCCGGCGCGCCGGAGCCGCTTTCGATCCGCGCGATCGCGGCGCCGACCGCGACCGTGTCGCCCTCGGCGACGAGCGGCTCGCCCATCACGCCGTCGACGGGCGCGGGGACCTCCACCGCGACCTTGTCGGTCTCGAGGCTCGCGACCGGCTCGTCGGCCTTCACCGGATCGCCCGGCTTCTTCAGCCACTGGCCCAGCGTCGCCTCGGTGATCGATTCGCCCAGCGTCGGTACGAGTATGTCGGTTGCCATATGTCCTATCCGGCCAGAAGCTGCGGCGCGGCTTCGCTGCTATGGCCCAGCGCCTCCGCGATCAAGGCCGCCTGCTCCGCGGCATGGCGCTTGGCGAGCCCGGTGGCGGGCGAGGCAGCCGCCGCGCGGCCTGCATAGACCGGCCGCTGCGGCTTCAGGCCGGCCTCGCGAAGACGGCGCTCGATGCGCGGCGCGACATGGGCCCAATAGCCCTGGTTCTGCGGCTCCTCCTGCGCCCAGACGACCTCTTCGAGACTGGTCATGCGCTTGAGCCGGGCGAGCAGCGCCTCGCCGGGGAACGGATAAAGCTGCTCGATCCGCACCACCGATATGTTCGCGTCGCCCGCTTTGTCGCGCGCTTCGAGCAGCTCGTAGGCGAGCTTACCCGTGCACAGGACCAGCCGCTTCACATGCTCGTCGCGCGGCGCCGAGGGATCGGAGAGGATCCGCCTGAAATGGCTCTCGCCGGCGAAGTCGGCGAGGCTGGACACGGCCTGCTTGTGACGGAGCAGCGACTTGGGGGTCATGATCACCAGCGGCTTCCTGAAGTCGCGGTGCATCTGGCGGCGCAGGATGTGGAAATAATTGGCCGGCGTCGTGCAGTTCGCGACCTGCATATTGTCCTCGGCGCAAAGCTGCAGGAAGCGCTCCGGCCGCGCCGAGCTGTGCTCCGGCCCCTGCCCCTCGTATCCGTGCGGCAGCAGCAGGACGAGGCCGGAAGCGCGCAGCCATTTCGCTTCCCCGGCCGAGATGAACTGGTCGATCATCACCTGCGCGCCGTTGGCGAAGTCGCCGAACTGCGCTTCCCAGAGGACCAGGGTCTGCGGGTCGGCGAGCGACCAGCCATATTCGAAGCCGAGCACGCCGAACTCGGAGAGCGGGCTGTCGCGCACCTCAAAGCGGGCCGGGCCGATCCGGGTCAGCGGGATATATTTGGAGCCCTTATTCTGGTCGAGCCAGACGGCGTGGCGCTGGCTGAACGTGCCGCGGCCGCTGTCCTGCCCCGAGAGGCGCACAGGATGCCCCTCGCGCAGCAGGGTGGCGAAGGCGAGCGCCTCGGCCGTCGCCCAGTCGAAGCCCTCGCCGCTCTCGAACATCTGGCGGCGTGCATCGACGATCCGGCCGAGGGTCTTGTGAGCCGCGAGGTCCGCGGGAAGCGTGGTGAGAATGCGCCCGACCTCGCGCGCCATGTCCGCCGGCACGCCGGTGGCGACGTTGCGGCGCTCGGTGATCGCTTCCTGGGGCTTGTTGAGCCCGGCCCAGGCCCCCTCGAACCAGTCGGCCTTGTTGGGGAGGTAGGATTTCGCGGCCTCGAACTCGCCTTCGAGCAGCTCCGTGAAGGATGCCACCTGCTGTTCGAGCCAGCCCTTGCCGATCACGCCCTCGCGCTCCAGCCGCTCGGCATAAAGCTGCGACACCGGCGGGTGCTGCCGGATCTTCGCGTACATGAGCGGCTGGGTGAAGCTGGGCTCGTCGCCTTCATTGTGGCCGAAGCGGCGGTAGCACCACATGTCGATGACGATGTCGCGGTGAAAGCGCTGGCGATATTCGATGGCGAGCTTGCAGGCGAAGGTCACCGCCTCGGGATCGTCGCCGTTGACGTGCAGGATGGGCGCCTGGATGCCCTTGGCGACGTCGGACGGATAAGGGGACGAGCGGCCGAACTGCGGCGACGTCGTGAAGCCGACCTGGTTGTTGATGATGAAATGAAGGCAGCCGCCGGTCGCGTAGCCTGGGATGCCCGAGAAGCCGAGGCATTCGGCGACGATGCCCTGGCCGGCGAAGGCGGCGTCGCCGTGGAGCAGGACCGGAAGCACGCTGCGGCCGCTCGCGTCGTCGCGGGCGACCTGCTGCGCGCGCACCTTGCCGAGCACGACCGGATCGACCGCTTCGAGGTGGCTCGGATTGGGGACGAGCGAGAGGTGCACCCTGATGCCCTCGAACTCGCGGTCGGAAGAGGTGCCGAGATGGTATTTGACGTCGCCCGACCCGCCGACATCCTCCGGATTCGCCGCGCCGCCGGCGAATTCCGAGAAGATCGCGCGATAGGGCTTGCCCATCACGTTGGCGAGGACGTTGAGGCGGCCGCGATGGGCCATTCCGAACACCATCGAATCGGCGCCGTACTGGCCGCCATATTTGATCACCGCCTCGAGCGCCGGCACCATCGATTCGCCGCCGTCGAGCCCGAAGCGCTTGGTGCCGACATATTTCCTGGCGAGGAACTTCTCCCACTGCTCGGCCTCGACGACCTTGGCGAGGATCGCCTGCTTGCCCTCCGGCGTGAACCTGATCTCGGCCGCGCGCCCCTCCATCCGCTCCTGGAGGAAGCGCCGCTCCTCGAGGTCGTTGATGTGCATATATTCGAGGCCGATCTTGCCGCAGTAATTGGCGCGCAGGATCTCGACCAGCTCGCGCACGCTCGCCTGATCGAGCCCGAGCGCGCCGCCGAGCCAGACCGGCCGGTCGAGCGCGTCGCCGGTGAAGCCGTGGAATTCCGGAGTCAGATCGGCGGGCATTTCGCGCCTGACGAGACCGAGAGGATCGAGATCGGCGGCGAGGTGGCCGCGGACCCGGTAGGTGCGGATCAGCATCATCGCGCAGATCGAATCGTTGGCGGCGCGGCGGACCTCGTCCTCGGACTTGCCGGCCGCGGCGGCGCGCTCGCCCGCCTGCTTCGCGACCTGCTCGATCGCCTGGCGGGTCGGATCGAGGCCCGCATTGGTCTCGTCGAGTTCGACCAGAGGCCAATTGTCGCGCGCCCAGCTCGGGCCCTCAACGCGCTCGACGATGCCTGAAATATCCACTGAACTCATGCCTTCTTCGTCGCCATAGCCGGGGAACGCCCGGGGACGGTTACTTTTCCGCGAGGGCGGGGACAGTTACTTTCCGGCTCGGCCCCGTCAAACCTGCGGTCGCCGTGCGGGAACGTAACTGTCCCCCCCTAACCCGTCAGCAGCGCGCTAAGGGTCGTGCCCAGCTCAGATGGGCTCGGCGAGACGCGGATTCCAGCCTCTTCCATCGCTGCGATCTTGTCCTCGGCGCCGCCCTTGCCGCCCGAGACTATCGCTCCGGCATGGCCCATGCGCCGGCCCGGCGGCGCGGTACGCCCGGCGATGAAGCCGACGGTGGGCTTGGCGCGGCCGCGCTTCGCCTCGTCCTTGAGGAACTGCGCCGCATCCTCCTCGGCGGAGCCGCCGATCTCGCCGATCATGACGATCGACCTGGTCTCGTCGTCGGCGAGGAAGAGCTCGAGCACGTCGATGAAGTCGGTGCCGTTGACCGGATCGCCGCCGATGCCCACCGCCGTCGTCTGCCCCAGCCCCTCGCGGGTGGTCTGGAACACCGCCTCGTAGGTGAGCGTGCCCGACCGGCTGACCACGCCGACCGAGCCCTTCTCGAAGATGTTCCCGGGCATGATCCCGATCTTGCACTCGTCGGGCGTGAGCACGCCCGGGCAGTTCGGCCCGATCAGCCGCGACTTCGAGCCGCTGAGCGCCCGCTTCACCCGCACCATGTCGAGCACCGGTATCCCCTCGGTGATGCAGACGATCAGCGGCACCTCGGCGTCGACCGCCTCGAGGATCGAGTCCGCCGCGAAGGCCGGCGGCACGTAGACCACCGACGCGTCCGCGCGCGTTTCCCTCACCGCCTCCGCGACCGTGTCGTAGACCGGCAGGCCGAGATGGGTCTGCCCGCCCTTCCCCGGCGTTACCCCGCCGACCATCTTCGTCCCGTAGGCGAGCGCCTGCTCGGTGTGGAAGGTGCCGGTCTCCCCTGTCATGCCCTGGGTGATGACGCGCGTGTTGGAATTGACGAGGATGCTCATATGCTTTGCCGTTTCAATTGCGGAGGAGGCCTCTAGCCTTCGCGAAGCTTGCTGCCGAGATAGAATGCGCCGCCCGCCAGAAAGGCGGCGCCGATCGAAACCATGGCGACGATCGGGAGCAGATAGGCCAGGCCCCAGGCCAGCATGTAGCTCTCATCGCCATGGCTGCCATGCTCCCCGGAGAGCAGCCACATCATCGCGACGATGATCAGCCCCCAGCCGGACATATAGGCCGCCCCGAAGCGCCGCGGCTCGCCGCGCCAGGCGAACCACAGGCTCGCCACGAGGCTCGCCGCATAGGCGAACGCCGCCGTCCAGAAGATCAGCCCAGCGATGGCTCGCTCCCCTGCAGGTGGCGAGCAGTCCCCTCACCGCATCGACGAGTCCCTGGGAGTTGCGCTTTGCCGGTCATTCAGTCGCGCCTCTCTCGCCGTCCGCGCCGGCGCCGCTCGTTCTGCTGAGGAAGCGCGATCATCATGCCGAGACTGCGGACGATGACCCACCGGTCCTCCGTCGAGTAGACGGTGAACGCGCCCTCGCCCATCAGCATCGTCATCGTCGTCCCGCCGGTCGCCATCGGCGGCATGACCTGCGCCCCGGTGCGCCGGGCGAGGGCGGAGACGATCTCCCGCGTGTCGGCGCCGCGGGCGGCCACGCCGCACCTGCTCTCCACCCCTTGGGCCATATGCGCCGGACCGCGCGTGCGGGCGACATAGACAAGGGTCGGCGCGTCGCTTCTCAGAAACGTCCCGGCATGATCGTAGGTGTTGAGGAGCCGCAGCGGCTCGGGAAACTCGCTCCACTGGACGGGCGCGAAGCCGGCCGGCGCGTCCTCTCCCCTGAGGCACACCCGATCGAAGAGGTCGAGGAGCATGGCGGCGTCCGCCGCGGGCGCTGCGGTGGCGCCCTCCGCGGCTGCGGGCTGCGCGGCGGCGAGCGTCAAAGCGAGAATGTGCGAGGCGACGGCCATGACCAGCTCCTTCGGGATGCGTCAGGCCAGACTCTGGTCGATGTTCCTGCAGGCGACCAGCAATTCCTTCACCGCCTCGACCGAGACTTCGAAGTTGGCGCGCGCCTGCTCGTCGAGCTCGATCTCGACGATCTTCTCGACGCCGCCGGCGCCGATCACGACCGGCACGCCGACATAGAGGTCGTTCACGCCATATTGGCCGGTGAGGAAGGCGGCCGAGGGCAGCAGGCGCTTCTGGTCCTTGAGATAGCTCTCGGCCATTTCGAGCGCGGCCGTCGCCGGTGCGTAATAGGCAGAGCCGCTCTTCAGCAAAGCGACGATCTCGCCCCCGCCCGAGCGGGTGCGCTGGACGATCGCGTCGATCCGCTCCTGGGTCGACCAGCCCATCCTGACCAGGTCCGGGATCGGGATGCCGCCGACGGTCGAATATTGGACGATCGGCACCATCGTGTCGCCATGGCCGCCGAGCACGAAGGCGGTGACGTCGCGCACGGAAACCCCGAACTCCTCGGCGAGGAAATGGCGGAACCGCGCCGAATCGAGCACGCCCGCCATGCCGACCACCTGACTGTGCGGCAGGCCGGAGAATTCGCGCAGCGCCCAGACCATCGCATCGAGCGGGTTGGTGACGCAGATCACGAAGCTGTCGGGCGCATGGGCCTTGATGCCCTCCCCGACCGCCTTCATGACCTTCAAATTGATGCCGAGCAGATCGTCGCGGCTCATGCCGGGCTTGCGCGCCACGCCGGCGGTGACGATGCAGACGTCGGCGCCGGCGATCTCGGCATAGTCCTGCGTCCCGGTCAGAGTCGCGTCATAGCCTTCGACCGGGCCTGCCTGGGCGAGGTCGAGCGCCTTGCCCTGGGGGATGCCCTCGGCGACGTCGAGCAGCACGATGTCGCCGAGCTCCCGGACGGCGGCGAGATGGGCGAGCGTGCCGCCGATCATGCCGGCACCGATGAGCGCGATCTTCTTGCGAGCCATGAGCAGCTCCAGCCTTTCCGGGTCGGGACGGGCCGGCCGAGGGGAACGGCCGAGGAAATGTGGCGCCCGCTTAGTCCCGCCGCGCCGCAGGGGCAACCGCCCGCACGGCTTTTTCGGGCGTCAGCCCTCGCCGTGGCCCAGGGCGAGATAGTCCTGCGACTGCATCTCGATCAGGCGCGAGGCGGTGCGCTGGAACTCGAAGGCGCCGTCGCCCTCCGGATAGAGCGCGGCCGGCTCCGCGTCGGCGGCGGCGAGCAGCTTCACCTTATGCTCGTAGAGCGCGTCGATCAGGGTCACGAAACGCGCCGCCTCGTTCCGTTTCTCGGGACCGAGTTTCGGGATGCCGACGACGAGGACGGTGTGGAAGCGCCTAGCGATGGCGAGATAATCGGACGCCCCGCGCGGCTCGCCGCACAGCCGTTTGAACGAGAATACCGCCACTCCCTTCAGGCTCTTGGGCACGTGCAGGGTGCGGCCGCCCTGGACGGGGATATCCTCGCTCGGCACATTCGCCCGGTCCTCGGGCGGATAATCGGTGAGCCGGAAGAAAGCGGCGCTCAGCGCCTGCGTCGCCGCGGGGCCGTTCGGCACGTACCAGGTCGGGAAGCCGCCGAGACGCTGGAGCCGGTAATCGGCCGGCCCGTTCAGAGGCACCACGTCGAGCTGGCCCTCGATCAGGTCGATGAAGGGCAGGAACAGCTCGCGGTTGAGGCCGCCGAGATAGAGATCCCGCGGGGGCCGGTTCGAGGTGGTGATCACCGTCACGCCCGCCTCGAGCAGGCGCGAGAACAGGCGCGACAGGATCATCGCGTCGGCGCTGTTGTTGATCACCATCTCGTCGAAGGCGAGCAGCCGCGCCTCGGCGGCGATGGCGCGGGCGACCGGCGGGATCGGATCGCCCTCCTCCTTCGCCCGCTCCTCGCGCAGCCTTTCGTGCACTTCGAGCATGAACTCGTGGAAATGGACGC
Organism: Allosphingosinicella sp.; assembly: GCA_036386495.1. Lineage (GTDB taxonomy): Bacteria > Pseudomonadota > Alphaproteobacteria > Sphingomonadales > Sphingomonadaceae > Allosphingosinicella. The sequence continues at coordinate 22,182 of DASVVP010000096.1, read as the reverse complement.
GGCGCTTGGGTTCTGCCGCGATCGCGCGGAAAGCGAGGTCCATCAGCATCGACTTGCCGCGCCCCACGCCGCCCCAGAGATAGACGCCCCGCGGCGCCGGTCCCTCTTGCCCGAACAGGCGCGCGAGAAAGCGCCCCTTGGGCTTGGGTTCGAGCTCGGCGGCGAGCCGGTCGAGGACGGCGACGGCGCGGGCCTGGTCTTCGTCCGGGCGGAGCTCGCCGGCGGCGAGCAGTTCTCGATACCGCACCGCCACGGCGGTCACGACAGCTTGAGCCCTTTCCGCAGAGTGCCCGACCAGGACGCCACCGTCTCCTCCTCCTGCACCACGAGCCCGCGCATGAACGCGAGCCGCTTGGTCTCACGCAGCAACTCAACGGTGGAATCCAGGGGCCGGCCGAGGCGCGCCGGCGACAGGAATTGCGCCGAAAGGTCGAGAGTGACCGAATAAGCAATGTCCGCGCCCGCCAGATGGCCGCCGGCGAACATCGCCATGTCGATGAAGGTCAGGATCGCGCCGCCATGGGCGACGTTGCCGAGATTGCTCTGCCGCAGCCCGGGAAACATCCGGCACCGCGCCCGCCGCTCGCCGTCCGCGCGCACGAGCAGCTTGCCGATGGTGGCGTTGAAGCGGTCCTCCTCCTCGATCTCCCAGGTCCACCAGCCGGGATGGTCGGGATCGGGCTCGTGGCGGATGCGGGGGTGGATCGTGCGTTCGGTCATCCCCGGTGCAGTGAGCACATTTTCCCTCCGAGACAAGGGAGGGGAAGACCTCAGGCAGCCCGATCCGCAAGCATCTTGCTGATCTCGGCGATCACCTTGCCGGCACTGGGGCCCAGGGGCCGGCGGCACGGCAAATTCATGCCGCTTTCGCCGTCAGTTCCAGGCCGAGGGCCTTCAACGTGCGGATGACTGACGAGAGGTCCGTCGCGCCGGTGAGGGCCGCGTCGCCCAGGCCTCGCGCACGGGCGACATCGTTGAGGGCCGCGGCGATCAGTGCCGGATCGCCCTCCTCGAACACTGCCTCCAGATAGGCGATCGTTGCCTCGGTGCCGTCAAGATGGTCCGCGGCGTCCCACCGCGTGGTCTCGATGCCCATCACTCGTCCTTCCAACGCGCCGCCATTTCGCGTGCCCTCGCAATATCGGCGCGCTGTCGGGATTTGTCACCTCCCAGCAGAAGCAGCACGACCGTTGAGCCGCGCCGCGCGAAGTAAATGCGGTAACCGGGTCCGTAGTCGATGCGGATTTCGTGGACTGCGCCTCCTACCGACTTCATATCGCCGAAACTGCCGAGGGTCAGCCGCCGGACGCGCGCGAGGATGCGCGCTTTCGCACGCTCGTCGCGCAAGTTCGCGAACCAGCTCGCGTAGGCAGCGGTCTGCAGCACCTCGATCAGCATGGACGTACGCATAGCCGGGCCGTTCGCGGCAAGGCCACCCCAGCCTGCGTCGTCAGACCGCCCGCGCCACCAGCAGCTTCTTGGTCTCGGCGATCGCCTTGGCCGGGTTGAGGCCCTTGGGGCAGACGTTGGCGCAGTTCATGATCGTGTGGCAGCGATAGAGGCGGAACGGGTCCTCGAGCTCGTCGAGCCGCTCCCCGCTCGCGGCGTCGCGGCTGTCGGCGAGGAAGCGATAGGCCTGGAGGATGATCGCGGGCCCGAGGAAACGGTCCGAATTCCACCAGTAGCTCGGGCAGGAGGAGGAGCAGCAGGCGCACAATATGCACTCGTAGAGGCCGTCCAGCTTGGCGCGGTCCTCCGGCGCCTGCAGCCTTTCCTTGCCGTCGGGCGGCGGCGGCCCGGTCTGCAGCCAGGGCCGGATCGAGGCATATTGGGAGAAGAAGTGGGTGAAGTCGGGCACTAGGTCCTTGATCACGTCCATGTGCGGCAGCGGCGTGATCCTTATCTCGCCTTTGTAATCCTCGATCGCGGTGGTGCAGGCGAGGCCATTGCGGCCGGCGATGTTCATCGAGCAGGAGCCGCAGATCCCCTCGCGGCAGGAGCGGCGGAAGGTCAGGGTCGGATCGATCTCGTTCTTGATCTTGATGAGCGCGTCGAGGATCATCGGCCCGGTGTCGTCAAGGTCGATCTCGAACCGGTCGTAGCGGGGATTTTCGCCGCTGTCGGGGTCGTAGCGGTAGATCCGGAAGCTCTTCACCCGCCCGGCTCCGGCGGGCGCGGGATGCTCGCGGCCCTTGCCCTTGATCCTGCTGTTCTTCGGGAGCGCGAATTCCGCCATGCTCAGTCCTTCGTGTCGCGCCGTCCGATAAGGCCAAGCTCCGCCCGGCTCAATGCCCTAGACGTCGCGCCGCCGCTCCAGGAGCTGCCTCGCGACATCGTAGGTGCGCTGATTGTCGACGTCGATCGCCTGGCTGCCGTCGCGCACCACCAATGGCTCGGCGCGGATGCCGAAGCGGCGCGCCATCCGCCGGACCGCCCATTCCAGCGTCACCAGGCCGAAACGGACGAGGAGCAGGTTGAGCAGGCCGAACGTCTCGGCCAGCCGCTTCGGGTTCTTGGCGAACTGGCCGCCGCTGCGGAAGGTCTCGGCGACTTTCAGCGCGCGCGGGCCGTGGAGCCCGTAGAGGTTGCAGTTGGAATAAGCCCCGCCGCGCAATTTGTAGAAGCGCCGCTGACCCTCGGGATGAGCGGCGAGGACGGCCTCCCGCGTGGCGACCACGAGCACCCCTTCGGCGCCGGCATGCATCTTCGCCACCGCCTCGGCGGCGACGCCGGGCGAGAGCAGGACATTGTCGGCGGTGGTGATCAGGATCGGCTCCTCGATGCCGTGCGCCGCCGCGTAGACGCTGTCGGTGAGGGTCGGCGCCGACGGCACGAAATCGACCGGCACGCCGAGCTCGCCTTTCGCTCCCGGGACCGCGCGCGCCGCCTCGACCGCCTCCTGTTCGATGCTGATGTGGATGCGGCTGATGCCGGGCACCTCGGCGAGGGCGCGCAGCACCCATTCGAGCAGCGGCTTGCCGACGATCGGCACCAGGCACTTGTGGCTGACGCCGAAGCGGTCGGCGAGCGGATCGAGGCGGCCGCCGCGCTGGGCGGCGAGGACGATCGCGGTGAAGCCGCGCTCAGAGGAGGCCATGCCGCGCCAGGCTCTCGGTGAGGATCGTCTCGATCAGCTGCGACTGGCTGAGGCCGGCGAGCGCGGCGGAACGGCCGTAGACCTTCTGCGACCACAGGTTGGCCTGGAGGTTGACCTCGAGGAAGTTGACCGTCCCCGTCTCGAGGTCGACGCGGAACTCGAACCGGCCGTAGTCGAACGGCCGAAACTCGTCGGCCATCGTCCTCGTATAGTCGGCGATCGTCGGCATCAGGTCGGCTCCGTCGAACGGAACGAGCCGGTATTTGCTGGCCCGGTCGACCAGGTCGCGCTTCTCGTAATAGGTGCGAAGATGGGTCGGGTCGGCCTGCTCGAACAGCATCATCGGCATCACCACCGGCTCGCCGCCGATCGTGATCACCGGCACCTCGACGTCGCTGCCGTTGAGGAAGGGCTCTACGATAGCGTCGTGGCCCTGCGAGTGGATGTCGGCGACTGCGGCCTCCACGCCCGCCCAATCTTTCGAGTCCTGGACGCCCCAGCTCGCCGAGCTCGCATTGGGCTTGATCACCAGGCGCGTGGCGGACGGGCATTTCTCCTCGGCTACCGGGGCGCCGCGGCGGTAGATCGCCCAGGGCGCGGTCGGGACGCCGCGGGCGTGCGCGGCCATCTTGGTGAGGTGCTTGTCGTCGGCCACCCCGCGCAGGATCGGCGAGGCGCCGAGGAAAGGGAGGCCGTGCCGCGTGCACAATAAGGGCAGCATCATCTCGCTGTTGAGAAAGCCGCCGCGGTTGAGTAGCGGGAACACGAAATCGACGTCCGGCCTGTCGAAAAGCACGTCGTAGCGGTCGGCCAGGCTGAGATGCTTCAGCCCCAGCTCCTTCAGTATCTCCCGTACCTCCACGTGATACAGCGCATGATTGCCGTCCTCCGGATGCAGGCCCGCGTCCCACAAAGCGTGCTTGGCGATGAACAGGATGCGCAGCCGCTCCTTGGCCTCTTGGGGTATGACGAGCGGGCGGATGTTTGACACGGGCAACCGGGCCTTTCAGGGGGAGAGCGCAGGCGGCCATAATGTCCCGGCCGCGTGGAGCCAAGAGCGAGGCCCGTGAGCGCGTACCACAAGGTTTCCGATGCGGGCGCAACCCAAATCATGACCGAGGGCGGCGACGCCCGGATCGTGCTCGACCCGGCAACCGGCCTCAACCGCTATTACAGCGCGCCCCGGCCGAGCGGCGTGATCGCCTACGCCTCCTCGACCGCCAACGACGTCTCCGCAGCGGCCTTCGCGCATGTCGAGGCCGTGCTGGCGGAGCTGGGCGGCGAGCTCGACGGCGCCGCATATGGCGAACGGCTCGAGGGCCTGCGCGGACGCATCCGCAGAGCATATTCGCTGCCGGAGGATGTCGCCATCGTCTTCTCCCCCTCGGGGACCGACCTCGAATATGTCGGCCTCGCCGCCGTCGAGGGCCGCGGGCCGGCCGGGACGCACAACATCCTGCTCGGCGCAGACGAGGTCGGCAGCGGCTGCATCCACTCCGCTTACGGCCACTATTTCGCCGAGGAGACCGCGATCGGCGTCGCCGTCCAACCCGGCCAGCCGGTCCCCGGCTTCGGCGACACCCGGGTCGAGATGATCGACATCCCCGTCCGCGATCCCCACGGCCAGCCGCGACCGTCGGCCGAGATCGCCGCGCGAATGGACGAGGCCGTCGCCGGGGCACGCGCAGCGGGCCGCCACATCCTCGTCCACGCAGTGCACGGGTCTAAGACGGGGCTCATCCTCCCCTCGCTGGACGACCTGGGCGCGCTAGCAGCACGCCACAATGAGGCGGCGACCGTGCTGGTCGACGCCTGCCAGGGGCGGATCACCTCGGCCGCGATCGGCGATTATCTGGCGCGCGGCGCGATCGTGTGCGTGACCGGATCGAAATTCATGGGCGGCCCGCCGTTCAGCGGCTTCGCGCTCGTCCCCGCCGCGCTGGCGCAGGCCGCGCCGCCCTTGCCCGAGGGGCTGGCGACGATCTTCCGCCGCGCGGAATGGCCGGCCGGCTGGTCCGGGGCCCAAAGGCTCGCCGACGGCGCAAATCTCGGCCTCCTGCTCCGGCTCGAGGCGGCGATATTCGAACTCGAACGCTTCCAGCGTCTCCCCCCGGAGTCCGTCGAGCGTGTCATCCTGTGCTTCCATGCCGTGGTCCGGGCCGAGATCATCGAGCCGACGGCCGCGCGCCGCGTCGCCCCCTATCCGCCGGGCGAGCGCGAGGAGGCCGACACCCACCCGATCGAGATGCGGACCCTTTCCACCCTCGACCTCACCGGCCTCGGCGGCGGGGCGGCGACGTTCGAGGATGCGACCGGCTGGCACAAAAAGCTGATCGGCCACGGCGTGCGCCTCGGCCAGCCGGTCAAATGCGTGAAGCTCCCCGGCGGGGGCTGGGGCGCGACGCTGCGGATCGCGCTTGCGATGCCGCTTCTCGTCGAGCGCGCGGCCTTCGACGACGATGCCCTCGAAGCATCGTTTCGCGGCGACATGCGGCGCATCCGCGAGGCGCTGCTCGCCGTCTCCGGCTAGGCGGCCGGCGCGGGCTCAGACGGCTCGGCCGTCGCCCCCCATTCGAGATTGCGGGTGAGGTACATGACCGCCGCCAGCGCCGCGAACAGCATCAGCGAACCGATCAGCAGGGAATAGGCTTCGAGGCTGAGCAGCACGTAGAGCACCGCGTAGAGCGCCGCGAGCAGTGCGCCGATGAAGGCCGCACGCCGCCAGCTCTTCAACACCGCCGCCGAATAAGCCGTGTTGAGGCCCGCGATGGCGGCCGCCGCGACCAGATAGGCCGGCGTGAAGCCCATCACCTCGGCAAAGGCGAGCAGCAGCACGAAGAACAGGATCAGGCTCGCGCCGACCAGCAGATATTCGACCGCCGAAACCCGCACGCCGCCGATCACGTCGAACAGTAGGAAGGCGAGGAAGGTGAAGCCGATGAACAGGAACCCGTATTTGGTGGCGCGATCGACCTGCGAATAGAGATCTACGGGCTGGACCAGACTCACCTGGGCCGAGCCCGCCGCCTGCGGCTGCGCCGGGCGCCCATCGGGATAGCGCGTCCGCATCGCTGTCTCGGGAGCCTGCGCCGTCGCAGCGGCGGCTCCGGCGTCGCGCGTGTCGACCAGCGACTGGCCGAGGGCGAGATTGCCGACGCGGTAGCGGGCCTCGAAGCCGTCGCCGCCGACCCGCCGTTCCGCTGGAAGGAAGCTGCCCTGGAAGCTGGGATGCGGCCAGGGCGAGCGCAGCCGCCAGCGCGTTTCCCCCGCCTGGGGCGCGAGCGCCAGCGACCGGTTGCCGCGGAAGCTGAAGTCGAATGCCACGTCCAGCGGCCGCTCGCGAAGGGCGCCGGCGTCGATCCAGGCGAAGAAGCCCGCCCCGCCAGTCGTCGGCGTGCCCCTGCCGGGCTGGAGGCGGAGCGCCTGACCCGCGACGGTGACGTGCGGGTTCGCTCCGAGGCCGCGCGGATCGGAGAGGCCGAAGCGCAATTCCGCGCGGGCAAGGTCGAGCGTCTCCGGCTGCACGCCGAGCCGCGCCAGGTCCTGCGGGATGGCGAAGCGCGCGCGGCCGCGCACCGCCGCCTCGTACACCACCGCCTCGTAGATCGAACGGCTGATGCGCTCGGGCCGGACATCGGCGCTAAGGTCGGCAAGTTCGGGCGCCAGCGTCAGCTCGCGCTCGACGGAGCCAGCGCGGGTGACCTGGCGATTGCCCTCGACCACCGTCTCGGTCGTCGCCACGCGATAGGGGATGACCAGCAGCGGGCCGGCGATCGTCTGGGGCCCGGCCCAGCCTTCGGCGATGCTCTGCTGCGCCACCTCGGACTGCGACTGGCGATCGTAGACGACGAGCCACACCATGAAGAGCGGCACCGAAAGAATGACCGCGACCAGGATGACGAGGATGAGCTTGTTTCCTGGCGAACGCTCCTGCGGCATGTCGCGACCTCCGATCAGCATCACGACTCGTCGTACTTTTTGCACGCTTCATCGTCAAGCCCGAGAAAGCGCGCGTCGTCCTTCGCAGTCGCCCGCGGCCCGCAGTCGGCGTTGTGAGGGGCGGCGCCCCGGCGGGTTCCGGGCCGGGGCGCCGCCTGTCAGCGCGGCTCGTCGACCCCTGGGATCGGCGGCTCGAGATCGTGGAGCTCGGGCTCGTGAACTTCGACCAGCCCGCGGCCGAGATGGCTGTGGTTACGGCTGTAGAGGAAGTAGACGAGGAGGCCCACCGCGGTCCAGATCGGCAGCATCAGCATGGCCGCCGTCGGCAGATTGAGGAACAGGAACAGGCAGCCGACGATCGTCAGCGGACCGACCAGCCACAAAGCCGGCACCCGGAACTTGCGCGGCCGGTCCGGATCGCGCTTGCGCAGGATCATCACCGCGATCGCCACCATGAAGAAGGCGTAGAGGGTTCCCGCATTGGCGATGTCGGCGAGCTGGCCGACCGGAAGGAACGCCGCGGCGACCGCCACGACCACGCCGGTGATCGCGGTCACGATGTGCGGCGTCTTCCATTTCGGGTGCACCGTCGACAGGCGGTCGGGCAGCAGGCCGTCGCGCGACATCACGAAGAAAATGCGGGTCTGGCCGAACAGCAGGATCAGGATCACCGACGGCAGCGCCAGGATCGCGGCATAGCCGATGGCGTCGCCGATCGCGCCATAGCCGATCGTCCGCATCACGTGCGCGAGCGCTTCGTTGGAGCAGACCAGCGCCTCCGCATATTGCGGCATGGCGCACTGGCGGGCGAGCTCCTCGGAACCGGCCGGGAAGGGGATCCCGTCCGGCCCCATGATCGGCTGGCCGCCGATCGTGCCGACCGCGCCGGCGGCGACGAGCATGTAGAAGATGGTGCAGATGCCGAGGCTGCCGATCAGGCCGATCGGCACGTTGCGCTGCGGGTTCTTGGTCTCCTCGGCCGCGGTCGAGACCGCGTCGAAGCCGACATAGGCGAAGAAGATCGTGGCCGCGGCGCCGACCGCGCCGACGCCCGATCCGAAGCCGCCGAACGAGCCCGCCGGCAGGAATGGACTGAAGTTGGCACTGTCCACCTGGGGCAGAGACAGGATGATGAACACGGTCAGCGCGGTGACCTTGATCATGACGAGCACGGCGTTGACGCGGGCGGATTCACTGGTCCCGATCATCAGCAGCCAGGTGATCAGGAGGGCGATGACCAGAGCGGGCAGGTTGATCAGCCCGCCCGGCGCGCCGCCCAATGCCAGCGGCCCGGCGCTGAGCCAGGCCGGCAATGCCACCCCGAACGTTTCCTGCAGGATCGTGCCCGTAAAATAGCCCGACCACCCGACGGACACCGCGCTGGCCGCGATCGCATATTCGAGGACGAGGGCCCATCCGACCGTCCAGGCGAGGAATTCGCCCATCACCGAATAGGTATAGGTATAAGCGGAGCCTGCGACCGGGATCATGGTCGCGATCTCGGAATAGCAGAGCGCCGCGACGACACAGACCGCGCCGGCGATGACGAAGGCGAGCATCAGGCCGGGGCCGGCCTTCTGGGCGCCGGCGGCGGTGAGCACGAAGATGCCGGTGCCGATGATGCAGCCGATGCCGAACAGGGTCAGCTGGATCGGCCCGAGCGAGCGATGCAGCGATTTCTTCTCGGCCGTGGCGAGAATGGCGTCCAGAGGCTTCACGCGCCCGAAAATCATCTCCGTCCCCTTGGCTTTGCAGGCCGCTTTGCGCGCCCTCGTCTGGTTTCGGGCGGGAACCTAGCCAGTAAAGAAGCAGCCGCCTAGCCCCATCGGAGGGACAGTTACTTTCAGGCGCGGAGCGGTCCGCCGGACGCTGCGGCGTGAAAGTAACTGTCCCCTTCCCACGCGCCGCCGGGGACAGTTACTTTCAGACTCGGAGCGGCCGGCCGGGCGCTGCCGCGTGAAAGTAACTGTCCCCTTTCACCGCCCCAGCATCGGCCCGAGCGGCCGCCCGCCGAACAGATGGACGTGGAGGTGGGGGACCTCCTGGCCGCTGTTGGTGCCGGCGTTGGCGAGCAGCCGGTACCCTTCGGCGACCAGGCCCTGCTCGCGCGCGACATGGCCGACGGCGCGGACGAAGCCGGCGATTTCCGCCTCCGCAGCGTTCGCCGAGAAATCGTCCCAGGAGACATAGGGCCCCTTCGGGATCACCAGCACATGGACGGGCGCCGCGGGATTGATGTCGTGGAAGGCGAGCGCATGCTCGTCCTCATGGACCTTCCGGCACGGAATCTCGCCGCGCAGGATGCGCGCGAAGATGTTGCCGTCGTCATAGGGCAGGGTCGCGTCGATCGGCATCCATCCTCTCCTCGCTCCCCTGATGCCGCGCCGGACCGCGCCGCGCAACGCGCTTGACCCGTGACCGCCGCGCGCTACCACAGGTGCCGATGAGCGACGACGCCCCCGACAGCCTGATCCCCTATGACGAGATCGTCCAGGAGGCGCTGCGCGCGGTGGTCGGACGCGTGCTCGGCGAGGTCGAGGCGACCGGCCTTCCCGGCGATCATCATTTCTATATCACCTTCAAGACCGCGGCTCCCGGCGTCGAGATACCGCGGCATCTGTCGGAGCGATTCCCGGACGAGATGACCATCGTCATCCAGAACCGCTTCTGGGACCTCAAGGTGCGCGATGACGGGTTTGAGGTCGGGCTCTCCTTCAACCAGGCGCCGGCCAAGCTCGTCATCCCGTTCGCCGCCATCACCGGCTTCGTCGATCCGGCGGTCAATTTCGCGCTCCAGTTCCAGGCGCAGGTCGACGAGGCCGGGCCGCAGGGCCACGACCAGGCCGAGAACGACGCGCCGCGCCCCGAGCCGGTCGAGGACGGCTCCAACGTCGTCTCGGTCGACTTCAGCCGGAAGAAATGACGGTGAAGGGGAAAACAGGGACAGTATACATTTAGCGGCGGTGCGGGCGGTATCTGCACCCGCGTGCGTCAGGCTAAATGTATACTGTCCCTGTTTTCCGCGCCCCGCGCCCCCGTTTGGCGGCGGGGAGGAACTTGCCGGGACCTCTCCCCGTCCATAAAGGCCCACCCATGGCTTCCTACGGAAACACGCGCAGCGAGTCGGACAGCTTCGGGCCGATCGCGGTCCCCGCCGACTGCTTCTGGGGCGCGCAGACCCAGCGCTCGATCGAGAATTTCCCGTTCGCGCAGCGCGAGCAGATGCCCTGCGAGATCGTCCACGCCCTGGGCTTCGTCAAGCAGGCCGCGGCGCGGGTGAACGCCAAGGCGGGCGGCCTCGACGCCGGGCTCGCCGAGGCGATCCAGGCCGCGGCGGGCGAGGTCGCCGGCGGCCTGCTCGACGACCAGTTCCCGCTCGTCATCTGGCAGACCGGCTCGGGCACCCAGTCCAACATGAACGCCAACGAGGTGATCGCCGGCCGCGCCAACGAGATCCTGACCGGCACGCGCGGCGGCAAGGCACCGGTCCACCCCAACGACCATGTCAACATGGGCCAGAGCTCGAACGACAGCTTCCCGACCGCGCTCCACGTCGCCGCCGCCCGCGCCGTCCACCAGCGGCTGATGCCGGCGCTGCAGACGATCCACCGCAAGCTCTCCGCGCAGGGCGAGGCGTGGGACCGGATCGTCAAGATCGGCCGGACCCACCTCCAGGACGCGACGCCGCTCACGCTCGGCCAGGAATTTTCCGGCTATGCGGCGCAGATCGAGATGGGGATGGCGCGCATCCAGGCGGTGCTGCCGCGGCTCCATCTGCTCGCGCAGGGCGGCACGGCGGTCGGCACCGGGCTGAACGCGCCCAAGGGCTTCGCGCGCGAGTTCGCCGCCGAGATCGCCAGGCTGACCCGCATTCCGTTTGAGACCGCGCCGAACAAGTTCGAGGCGCTGGCCAGCCACGACACCCTCGTCGAGCTGTCAGGCGCGCTCAACGTGCTTGCCGTCTCCCTCACGAAGATCGCCAACGACCTCCGCCTGCTCGGCTCCGGCCCGCGCTGCGGCTTCGGCGAGCTCAAGCTCCCCGAGAACGAGCCCGGCAGCTCGATCATGCCCGGCAAGGTCAATCCGACCCAGGCCGAGATGCTGACCATGGTCGCCGCCCAGGTGATGGGGAACCATGTCGCCGTCACGGTCGGCGGCCTCCAGGGCCATCTCGAGCTCAACGTCTTCAAGCCGCTGATCGGCGCCAACGTGCTGCGCTCGATCGACCTGCTCGCCACCGGCATGGAGAGCTTCACCGCGCGCGCGCTGGAGGGGCTCGAGCCGGACGAGCGGCGCATTACGGAGCTGATGAACCGGTCGCTGATGCTGGTCACCGCGCTCGCGCCCGAGATCGGCTACGACAATGCCGCCAGGATCGCCAAGCACGCCCACGAGCAGGGCCTGACGCTGAAGGAGGCGGGCCTTGCCCTCGGGCTCGTGGACGAGGCCACGTTCGACCGGGTCGTGAAGCCCGAGAAGATGCTGGGGCGCTGAGCGGCCCTCGATCGCGTCGATGGGTCGCCCGCGCCGCCTCCTGTTCGTCTGCAGCCAGAACCGGCTGCGCAGCCCGACCGCCGAGGCCCTCTGCCAGGGCATCGAAGGAATCGAGGCGATCTCGGCCGGCACCAACAACGACGCCGAGCAACCGCTCACCGGCGACCTGATCGAGTGGGCGGACGTGGTGATCGCGATGGAGCGCGAGCACCGCAACCGGATCAATCGCAAGTTCCGGGCCCAGCTCAAGGGCAAGCCGATCATCGTGCTCGGCATCCCCGACGAATATGACTACATGCAGGCGGAGTTGGTCGCCTTGCTCAAGGTCCGGCTCCACCGCTGGATCGCGCCGCGTTGAGCCGTTCGGGACACGGAGATCTAATGATTTTGCAGGAGTTTCGTGACCGTGCCCAAGCAGCGCGCTGACCAGCTGCTGGTCGAGCGCGGGCTCGCCGAGAGCAGGAGCAAGGCCCAGGCCTTGATCCTCGCCGGCCTCGTCTTCGCCGGCGGCGGCAGGATCGACAAAGCGGGGCAGCCGCTGGCCGAGGATGCAGCGCTCGAAGTGCGGGGCAAGGAGCATCCCTGGGTTTCGCGGGGCGGCGTCAAGCTTGCCCACGCGCTGGACGTGTTCGGCTGGGACGTCGCGGGCGCGGCGGCGCTCGACATCGGTTCCTCGACCGGAGGCTTCACCGACGTCTTGCTCCAGCGCGGCGCGGCCCGGGTGTACGCGATCGACGTCGGCACCAACCAGCTCGCCTGGACGCTTCGCCAGGACCCGCGGGTGGTCGTCCACGAGAAGACCAACGCCCGCTATCTCACCGCCGATATCGTCGGCGAGCCGGTCGACATCATCGTCTGTGACGCGAGCTTCATCGGCCTCGCCAAGGTCCTCGACGCGGCGCTCGGCTTCGCAAAGCCGGGCGGGCGCCTCGTCGCCCTGGTCAAGCCGCAGTTCGAAGCGGCGCGGCACGAGATCGGCAAGGGCGGCGTGGTCCGCGATGCCGCCGTGCACGAACGCGTCTGCGCGGCGGCGGCGGAGTGGGTGAGCGCGCGCGGCTGGACCGTGGCTGGCATCGAGCGCAGCCCGATCACCGGGCCTGAAGGCAATGTCGAGTTCCTGCTTGGGGCGGTGCGGCTTGCGCAGTCCCCGGCGTCGGACTAGCTGCCGCTAGTGCGCGCTCTTAACCTCCTCATCGCCTTTGCTTTCTCGGCTGCGCTCGCCGGCTGCGGCGCCAGCGGCCAGGAGAAGGGCCGCGACCGGCCGCCGCCTTTGGTCAGGGCCGAGCCGGCGACGACGATGCGCTTCGTCGACCGGATCGAGGCGGTGGGGACGGCCGTCGCGAACGAGCAGGTCACTTTGTCGGCGCCGGTCACCGAGCGGATCGTGCGCTTGAATTTCGACGACGGCAGCTTCGTCCGCGCCGGCCAAATCGTCGCCGTGCTCCAGCAGGGCCAGGAAGCGGCGCAGCTCGCCGAAGTCCAGGCCCGGGCGCGCCAGGCCGAGCAGCAGCTCGGCCGCGTCACCCAGCTCAAGAATCGCGGCTTCGCCACCCGCGCCGATTATGACGTCCAGGTCGCCGCAGCCGCGGCGGCCCGCGCCCAGGCCCAGCAGGTCCGCGCCCAGATCGGCGAGCGGGTGATCACCGCGCCCTTCTCCGGCTGGGTGTCGCTGCGGAACATCTCCGCGGGCGCGATCGCCAACCAGGGCACCGCGATCGCCACGATCAGCGACGTCTCCACGATCAAGCTCGACTTCCCCGTCCCCGAGACGATGCTGTCGGTCATCCGGCCGGGGCAGCAGATCGAAGCCGTTTCTGCTGCGTGGCCCGGACAGCCTTTCCGCGGCACCATCCACACCATCGACCCGGTGGTCGACCCGAACACCCGCGCCGTCACCGTCCGCGCCCGCATCCCCAATCCCGACCGGCGGCTGCGTCCGGGGATGATGATGACCGTCGCCATCGAGACTGCGCCGCGCAATTCGCTGTCGGTGCCGGAGCTCGCCGTCGTCGGCGAAGGCGAGCGGCGCTACGTCTTCGCGCTGGGCGACGGTAACCGCGCGCGGCGCACGGAGGTGCGCACAGGCCTCAGGAGCGGCGGCCGCGTCGAGATCCTCGAGGGACTGCGGCCCGGGCAGCGGGTGATCACGGAAGGCGTGGTCAAGGTCGCCGACGGCATGCAGGTCCGGCTCGGCGGCACCGGCAACGCCGCCGGCCGCGCCAATCGCGGCCCGGGCGGCGGCGCCGGCCGGTGAAGCTCTCCGAAATCTCGATCCGGCGGCCGGTCTTCTCGGCGGTCGTCGCGATGCTGATCGCGATCGTCGGCCTGGTCGGGTTCTTCAGCTTGCCGGTGCGCGAATATCCCGCCGTCGACCCGCCGATCGTCTCCGTCGAGACCACTTACACCGGCGCCGCCGCCAACGTCATCGAGACGCGCGTCACCCAAGTGCTCGAGGAGCAATTGTCGGGACTGGAGGGCCTCCAGACGATCAGCTCGCGCTCGCGCGACGGCCAGTCGTCGATCACGCTCGAATTCGCGCCCGGCCGCTCGGTCGACGAGGCCGCCAACGACGTCCGCGACCGGGTCGGAGCGGCCGGACGTTCGCTGCCGCCCGAGATCGACCCGCCGACCATCCGCAAGGTCGACGCCGACGCCACCCCGATCCTGTTCCTGGTCGTCTCCAAGCCCGGCTGGTCGCGGCTCCAGCTCTCCGACTATGTCGACCGCAACCTCGCCGACCGCTTCGCCAACATCCCCGGCGTGGCGCGCGTCTTCATCGGCGGCGAGGCGCGGCCGGCGATGCGGGTCTGGCTGCGGCCGGACCGGCTCGCCGCATTCGGCCTCACCCCCGCCGACGTCGAGCAGGGCCTCAGGACCCAGAATGTCGAGCTCCCCGCGGGCCGGCTCGAATCGAGCACCCAGAACGTCACCCTCCGGGTCGAGCGGCCGTTCGCCTCTCCGGCCGACTTCACCGCTTTGGTCGTCGCCCGCGGCGCCAACGGCTACCAGGTGCGGCTCGGCGACGTCGCCCGCGTCGAGCAGGCGCCCGAAAATCCCTACACCTCCTTCCGCCTGAACGGCGAACCGGCGATCGGCATCGCCATCATCCGCCAGTCCGGCGCCAACACCCTTGCCGTCGCCGAGGCGGCGAAGCGCATGGCGGAGGAGGTCCGGCCGAACCTGCCAGACGGCATGACCTTCACCGTCGCCCTCGACGAATCCCTGTTCATCGGCCGCGCCATCGACAACGTCTACCGGACACTCGCCGAAGCGGCCGTGCTCGTAATCCTCGTCATCTACCTGTTTCTCGGCAGCTGGCGCGCCACCCTGATCCCGGCGGTGACGGTGCCGCTCTGCATCCTCGCCAGCTTCGCCGTCCTCTGGGCGCTCGGCTTCTCGATCAACCTTCTCACCCTGCTTGCTTTGGTCCTCACCATCGGCATCGTCGTCGACGACGCCATCGTCGTGCTCGAGAACGTCTATCACCGGATCGAGGCGGGGGAGCCGCCGCTCGCCGCCGCCTTCAACGGCGCCGGCCAGGTCGCCTTCGCCATCGTATCGACGACGCTCGTGGTCTGCGCCGTGTTCGTGCCGGTGATGTTCATCTCCGGCCAGACGGGGCTGCTCTTCCGCGAGCTCGCGGCGGCGATGATCGGCGCCATCGCCTTTTCCGGCTTCCTCGCGCTGACGCTGGCGCCGATGCTGTGCTCGAAGCTGCTGCGCTTCGAGAGGCGCGGCCGCTTCGCCTCGGCGATCGACCGCAACTTCCGCCGCCTCGAAGGCTGGTATTCGCGGCGGCTCGACGGGGTGCTGAAGCGGCCGCTCGTGCCGGGGATCGTCGTCATCCTCGTCCTCGCCGGCTCAGCCTTCCTGTTCACCCGGATCAACTCCGAGCTGACCCCGACCGAGGATGTCGGCATCGTCCAGGCCCAGCTCTCGGCGCCCGAAGGCACCGGCTTTGCCGAGATGGAGCGCTACATGTCCGAGGCGCAGGCCCGGCTGCTGCCGCTGATCGAGGAAGGCACGGTGCGCTCGATCATCGCCCGCACCCCCGGCGGCTTCGGCCCGAGCGACGATTTCAACAACGGCTCGTTCAGCCTGTTCATGCCTCCCTGGGAGGAGCGCGAGGAGACCACCGCCGACCTGGTCCGCGAGGTCAACCGCGCGATCGGCCAGGTGCCGGCGGTGCGCGGCAACGCGCAGGTCCGCTCCAGCCTCGGCGGGCGCGGGCGGGGCCAGCCCCTCCAGCTCGTCATCGCCGGCGCCACTTATCCCGAACTCGCCGGCGCGCGCGACCGCATCCTTGCCGCCGCCGCGCGCAATCCCGGCATCGTCAACCTCGACAGCGACTATAAGGAATCGAAGCCGCAGCTCCGGATCGAGGTCGACACCGCCCGCGCCGGCGATCTCGGAGTCTCGGTCGCCGACGTGTCGCAAGCCCTGCAGAGCCTGCTCGGCTCGCGCCGCGCCTCCACCTATGTCGACCGCGGCGAGGAATATCAGGTCGTCGTCCAGGCCGAGGCCCAGTCGCGCTCGACGGCGGCGAACCTCGCCTCCATCTACGTCAGGAGCCGTACCGGCGCCGTCGTCCCGCTCTCGAGCCTGGTGCGGACGCAGGAGGCGGCGGGCGCGCGCGATCTCGGCCGCTACAACAAGATGCGCGCGATCACCCTCTCCGGCGGCCTCGCCGAAGGCTATTCGCTGGGCCAGGCTTTGACCTTCCTCGAAGCCGAGGCCGCGCAGGCGCCGGAAGTGAGCGCAATCGGCTATCGCGGCGAGAGCCAGTCCTTCCGCGAGGCGGGGAGCTCGATCTGGATCGTCTTCGCCCTCACCATCATCGTCGTCTATCTGCTGCTCGCGGCCCAGTTCGAGAGCTTCGTCCACCCGGCGGTGATCATCACCACGGTCCCGCTCGCGGTCGCCGGCGGCCTCATCGGCCTCGCCGTGATGAGCCAGACGATGAACCTCTACAGCCAGATCGGCGTGATCATGCTCGTGGGCCTCGCCGCCAAGAACGGCATATTGATCGTCGAGTTCGCCAACCAGCTGCGCGACCAGGGCCGCGACATCGGCGAGGCGATCCGCGAGGCCTCGGCCCGTCGCCTCCGTCCGATCCTGATGACCTCGATCGCCACCGTCGCCGGCGCGGTGCCGCTGATGATCGCCCACGGCGCCGGCGCCGGAGCCCGCAGCGCGATCGGCGTGGTCATCGTCTGGGGCGTGTCGATCTCGACCCTGATCACCCTGTTCCTGATCCCGCTCCTCTATTCGCGCCTCGCCCGCTTCACGGGCTCGCCGCTGACCGTGACCCGCAAGCTCGAGGCGCAGCTGGCCGCGGGCGCCCAGCCGCAGGCCGCCGAATGAGGGGAATCGCCTCCAAGGGGCAGCTCAGGATGTCCTTCCTGCGCTATGCGCTGGTCGCGGTGCCGCTGGTCGTCCTGCTCGGCATCCTTTCCGGCCGGCTCGCCGGCAGCGGCTACGGCAATCCCTGGTTCGACGCGCTCGCCAAGCCGGGCTTCATGCCGCCGGGCTGGGTGTTCGGCGTCGCCTGGACCCTGCTCTACATCCTGCTCGGCTTCGTCCTGGCGACGATCCTCCACGCCCGCGGCGCCCGCGGCCGCGGCGCCGTGCTCGGGCTGTTCGTCGCCCAGCTGCTGCTCAATTACGCCTGGTCGCCGCTTTTCTTCGCGCTCCACCAGACCATGACCGCCCTGATCGTCATCCTCGCCATGATCGGCCTTTCGGTCGCGGCGGCGGTGATGCTCTGGCCGATCCGCAGATCGGCGGCGCTGCTGATGCTGCCCTATCTCGCCTGGCTCTGCTTCGCCGCCGCGCTGACTTTCGAGATCATCCGGCTCAACCCGGACGCGGCCGAGCTTGTGCCGGGCGGCAGCAGCTCCGATATCATCGACGAGACCTGAGGATCATAGGAGCGCATCATGCAGTCCCAGAACCGGATGTTCGACGATTTCGTCAAGATGATGAACGGCGCCGCCGGCACCTTCGCCGGTATGACCCGCGAGGCCGAAGGCGCTTTCCGCGACCGCGTCCGCGACTGGATCGGCGGGCTCGACATGGTGAGCCGCGACGAGTTCGAGGCGGTGAAGGCGATCGCCGTGGCGGCCCGCGAGGAGGCGCAGGCCTTGCGCGCCCGCATCGAAGCGCTGGAGGCGGCGAATGCTCCGGCCGCGCGCCGCAGCAGGAGCGCGCCTGGCGGCGGCGCCGCGCGCACGGCCGGCGACGGCGGGGCCGGAAGCTGATTTATCCACGGCTTTGTCGGGGCGGAACCGAAGCTCTCCTTGCGCTTTCGAGGCGCCACGGGCAGATTTGCCCGAACAAAAGGGGTGCGGCAGGAAGAGATGGATGAACGTCGACGAGTTTGAGCTGGAGCGGGACACCAGCGCTCCCATCGAAATGCTCGAACATTATTTCACGGCGCACGGCTGGGCCTGCGAGCGGAGCGGCGACGACGAGATCGTCGCCAACTTCCAGGGCAGCTGGACCCAGTATGAGCTGCGCGCGATCTGGCGGGAGGAGGATCATGTCCTTCAGTTCCTCGCCCTTCCGGACGTGCGCGTCTCGAGCGACAAGCGCGCCGCCGTCTACGAGACGATCGGCCTGATCAACGAGCAGCTCTGGCTCGGCCATTTCGAGCTGTGGAGCACTTCGGGCCTCGTCCTCTTCCGCCACGCCGCTTTGATCGAGAGCGACGAAGGCGGCGTCCTGACGCTTCAGCAGGCCGAGACGCTGGTCGAGGCGGCGATCGAGGAATGCGAACGCTTCTACCCGGTCTTCCAGTTCGTCCTCTGGGCCGACAAGACCCCCCAGGAGGCCATCGCAGCGGCGTTGATCGAGACCCAGGGCGAGGCTTAGGGAAGCGTCCGAAAGTGGTACTTTCGGCCGGGTGGATTGCGTGACACACCCCGTTCGTCCTGAGTAGGGACCGAGTAGGCGAAGCCGTAGCGAGGGCCCGTATCGAAGGACCTGATCCTTCGATACGCCGTCTCGACTTCGCTCGACGGCTACTCAGGACGAACGGACGATGACCGATCCCCTCCTCCCCGGCCCGCTCTGGCTCGTCGGCTGCGGCAACATGGCGGGGGCGATGCTCGCGGGCTGGCGGGCGAGCGGGATCGACCCCGCCCACGTCACCGTCATCCGCCCGAGCGGCCGGCCGGCCGGCGAAGGGATACGCGTCCTCACCGACTTTCCAGAGGACGAGGTCCCGGCGCTGGTCCTGCTCGGCTTCAAGCCGCAGACGCTCGATGCCGTCGCCCCTTCGCTCGCCCCCGCGCTCGACTCGCGGACCATCCTGATCTCGATCCTCGCCGGGGTCGAGCAGGCCTCGCTCCGCGCCCGCTTCGAGGCGCCGCGCATTATCGTTCGGGCGATGCCGAACCTCCCGGTGCGGCTGACGAAGGGCGTCACCAATCTCTACACCGACGGCGGCGACGCCGAGGCGCGGGCGCTGGTCAGCGGGCTGATGGCGGCGCTCGGCCACGCGCAGTGGTTCGCCGACGAAGGCCTGTTCCAGGCTGCCGGGATCCTCACTGGCGCCGGCCCCGCCTTCCTGTTCCGCTTCATCGACGCGCTCGCCGAAGCGGGCGAGGCGGTGGGTCTGGAGCGCGCCCAGGCGCTGCGCCTCGCCACCGCCATGATCGAAGGATCGGCCGCGCTGGCCGCCGCATCGGACGACGAGCCCTCGGAGCTCGCCCGCCGCGTCGCCAGTCCGGGCGGCACCACCGAGGCGGGCCTGCGGGTCCTCGACGAGGCGGACGGCCTCGGCGCCCTCCTCCGCCGCACCGTCGAGGCCGGCCGCCGCCGCAGCCTCGAAATGGCCGCCGACGCCCGCCGCTAGTTCCTCCCTATCAGCGGTGCTGATGGAGAGGGGGACCATGCGAATCATGGTGGAGGGGTAACTGGCACAGGCCGAGCTAGCTACCCCTCCACCACCCTTCGGGTGGTCCCCCTCCCCACCGCCTGCGGCGGCAGGGAGGAACAGGGCGCTCAAGTTGACGCTCCCCGGCGCCGGCCCTATCCCGCCGCCATGAGCGACCAGCGCAGCTTCGACGACCGCGACGGCGTGATCTGGTTCGACGGCCGGCTCGTCCCGTGGCGCGAGGCCGAAGTCCATGTGCTCACCCACGCGATGCATTACGCGTCTTCCGTGTTCGAGGGACAGAAGGCCTATGCCGGCGAAATCTTCAAGCTGACCGAGCACAGCACCCGCCTCAGGAAGAGCGCGCGCCTGCTCGATTTCGAGATCCCCTGGAGCGTCGAGGAGATCGATGCCGCCTGCCGCGAGGTGCTGGAGGCCAACGGCCTCGAGGACGCCTATATGCGGCCGCTGGCCTGGCGCGGGTCGGAGCAGATGGGCGTCTCCGCGCAGAATGCGAAAATCCATCTCGCCATCGCCTGCTGGTCCTGGGGCGCCTATTTCGGCGAGGAAGCGATCCGGAAGGGCCTGAAGCTCGACATCTCGTCGTGGCGGCGGCCGGCGCCCTATACCGCGCCGACCGAGAGCAAGGCCGCGGGCCTCTACATGATCTGCACCCTCGCCCGGCACCAGGCGCAGGCGAAAGGCTATAACGACGCTTTGATGTTCGACTGGCGCGGCCAGATCGCGGAGGCGACCGGCGCCAACGCCTTCTTCGTCAAGGACGGCAAGCTCCATACGCCCACCCCCGATTGCTTCCTCGACGGCATCACCCGCCG
This sequence comes from Allosphingosinicella sp., assembly GCA_036386495.1. Lineage (GTDB taxonomy): Bacteria > Pseudomonadota > Alphaproteobacteria > Sphingomonadales > Sphingomonadaceae > Allosphingosinicella. The sequence goes on along the minus strand of DASVVP010000096.1, from coordinate 1,937 downwards.
GACGGTGATCGATCTTGCCCGCCGCCGCGGCATCGAGGTGGTCGAGCGGGCGATCTGGCCGGAGGAGCTCGAAGGCTTCGAGCAGTTCTTCCTCACCGGCAGCGCCGCGGAGGTGACCCCCGTGGCCTCAGCCGGACCCTGGTCGTTCGAGATCGGCGACCTCAGCCTGCAGTTGCGCAAAGACTATCTCGACCTCGTCCACCGCCGCCTGTCGAACAGCTAGGCGGCGACCGCCGTCGAGGGCGGCAGCGAATCGTAGATATGCTGGACGAAGGGCGCGATCGGCCGGGCGCGCAGCTCGTCCATCCCGGCCCGGAGCGGCTGCGGCATCTCGTCGAGCCTGGGCAGCACCGCCTCGTAGCCGCGCGGCAGCAGCAAGGCGGCCGATCCGGAAGCAAGCGCGAGGTCGGCCAGCGTGATCCGGTCTCCGGCGAGGAAGGGCCGGCCGTCGGCGATCTTCTTCTCGGCCTTGTCGAAAGCGGCGCGGATCTGGTCGAGCGCCGCCACCGACTGTTCGGGGGACAGCGTGACGCCGAGCCCGATCACCTTGCGGATCAAGGGATAAAGCGGCCCGGCCAGCTTCGACTGCATATGCGGCACCGGCGCGGCGAAGATCCGGCTCATCAGCCGCCGGTCCTTGAGCAGGTGGTAATAAGCATATTGGGCGGTCCAGGCGCCCATGCCGCCGTTGAACAATGCCCAGTCCGCCTCGACCTCGCTCCTCTGCGGCTCCGCGACCGGGATCAGCTGCCGCTCGGGCGGAGCGGCGGCGTCGAAATGCTCGACCATGACGCGGGGAGTCGAGAGAGTGAGGCCGCGCCCGTAGAGGACCGGCAGCTCGAACTTGCCGGTGCGCAGGATCGAGCGCAAATTGCCCCAGCCGGGGAGATCGTCAATCTCGCGATAGGGAATCTGGTGGCAGCGCAGGATCAGCCGGCCGCACTCGCTGTTGACCATCGGCTGGAAGGTCCGAAAGATGGGCACCCCTGCCCCGTGACCGTGCCACATTGCCGCTCCCCCCATGATGCTGGCACGGATCATCCACCCCGGCGCGCCGCAAGGCCAGCGAAGTCGGCACCGTAATGGACCAAGATGCGCGCGGGCAAGCGAAACCGCGCCATGCGGCTTGCGCTGCGCCCCCCCCCCGCCCAGGAACCCTGCTTTGTCCTCCGCGCGATGCAGACCGGAGGGACTGACGTCGAGACCGTTTCCCTGCTATGTCTTTGAGGCAAGCAGGAGACTCGCCGTGGCAGACGACACCCACTCGACCGACGAGGGCTGGATCGGAACGGGCTTCGCCCGCGACGGGATCATTCATACCGGCTTCGCCGGGGACGGCGTCATGCACCCCTGGCTGACCGGAGACGGCGTGATTCATCCTGGCCTCATCGGCGACGGGACGATGTATCCCGGCCTGGGCGGGCCGGAACCGCTGCCGCCGTTCGAACTGATCGGCTGACCGCCGCACGAGCCGGGTGCGAGAGTCGCACGGAGGGCTTCCGCCCGCGCCCCGCGCCGCTATATGTCCGCCCCGCGCCTGCTGGGGCGTCGCCAAGTGGTAAGGCACCGGTTTTTGGTACCGGCATTCGCAGGTTCGAATCCTGCCGCCCCAGCCAGCTTCAAGCTAAGTCTCTGATTTTGCTGGCTCCACCATAGCGGGCTGCGAACATTGCGCGCATCGATTGTGCAGGTCGATGTGCAGTGGCGTAGCCCGGGGAGACCATCCTTGGCTTCGATCCAGCACGTCTACCGCCGCGGCCACGTCTTCTGGTGGCGGCGAGTTCTGTATCGCCGACGAATCCAGCTGTGATATTCGTCTTTCCCTGAAGACCGCCGATCGGCGCCGGGCCCGCGAGCTCGGCGCCATGCTTACGGCGGCCATTTGGAGACAAGGGGACCACGCCGAAGACTTGGGGGATGTCCTTGTAGATTGCCCG
>DASVVP010000095.1:0-11023 GCA_036386495.1 Allosphingosinicella sp. | reverse complement strand
AGGGGAATTCGTCGATCGAGGGCAGCACCGGGTGGAGCGCGCGCCAGGCGAGCTTGCCGTGGCCGACCTCGCGCCGCCCCGGAGCGCCGAAGCGGCCGGTTTCGCCGACGCTGTACGGCGGGAAGTTATAGTGGAGCATGAAGCGCTGGTAGGAGAGGCCCTCGAGGCCGTCGATCATCTGCTCGGCGTCCTTGGTGCCGAGCGTGGTGGTGCAGATCGCCTGGGTCTCGCCCCGGGTGAACAGGGCCGAGCCGTGGGTGCGCGGCAGGAAGCCGACCATGGCCTCGATCGGGCGGACCGTCTTGGTGTCGCGGCCGTCGATGCGGATGCCGTCCTTGAGGATGGCGCCGCGGACGATCTCGGCCTCGAGCTTCTTGACGAGCTTGAGCGCGCCGAGATAGCCGGCGGGGTCGCTGGCCTCCATGTCGGCGAGGCCTTCGCGCGCCTTGGCGCGGGCTTCGTTGACCGCGGTCTGGCGGGCCTGCTTGTCGGTGAGGCGGTAGGCGCTCGCGAGGTCCTGGCCGATCAGCTCCCTCAGGCGCTGCTTGATCGGGGACATGTCGGGGCCTTCCTCGAGCTCCCAGGGCTCCTTGGCGGCCTGCTCGGCGAGCCGGATGATGCCCTGGATGACGGGCTGGATCGCGCGGTGCGCGAACATGACCGCGCCGAGCATGACGTCCTCCGACAGCTCCTTGGCTTCGGATTCGACCATCATCACCGCATTGTGGGTGCCGGCGACGACCAGGTCCAGCGCGCCCGCCTGGATCTGGTCCTGGCTCGGATTGAGGATATAGTCGCCGTCCTGGTAGCCGACGCGCGCCGCGGCGATCGGGCCCATGAACGGAATGCCGGAGAGGGTGAGCGCCGCCGAGGCCGCGATCATCGCCACCACGTCCGGCTCGTTCTCGCCGTCATAGGACATCACATGGGCGATGCAGAGCACCTCGTTGTAGAAGCCCTCCGGGAACAACGGCCTGATGGGGCGATCGATGAGGCGGCTGGTCAGCGTCTCCTTTTCGGTGGCGCCGCGCTCGCGCTTGAAGAAGCCGCCCGGGATACGCCCGGCGGCCGAGAATTTTTCCTGATAATGCACGGTCAGCGGGAAGAAATCCTGCCCCGGCTTGACGTGCTTCGCCGCGGTCACCGCGCAGAGCACCACGGTCTCGCCGAGGGTCGCGAGCACCGCGCCGTCGGCCTGGCGGGCAACGCGGCCCGTTTCGAGCGTGAGCGTCTTGCCGCCCCACTCGATTTCCACTTTCTTCATGTCGAACATTCGTTTTTTCCTTCAACGCCCGCGGCCATATGCCGGCGGGGGCCAATGTGCCGGCACGAGGGCCGGACTTGTAGGGACCACAGGGTCCCGGGTCGGCGCCGCCGGATTGCGGACGCCAGAAATAAGAAGCGGCCCGCGCGGGGCCGCTTTTACAATTACTTGCGAAGACCCAGCTTCGCGATGAGTGCGGTGTAGCGCTCGCTGTCTTCCCGGCGGAGATAGTCCAGCAGGGAGCGGCGCTTGTTGACCATCATCAGCAGCCCGCGGCGCGAATGATTGTCCTTCGCGTGGGCCTTGAAATGGTCGGTGAGGTTGTTGATCCGCTCGGTGAGGATCGCGACCTGCACCTCCGGGGAACCGGTGTCGCCCTTGTTCTGGGCATTGTCCTTGATGATCTCAGTCTTGCGCTCGGCTGTCACCGACATCGTAAACTCCTTCTCGTCACATGTTGAAGCCGCGCACGACCCGGAGATTTCCTCCGTCCGCCTCCACGAGCGCAACCGGAACAGACTGGTCGGTTGCCAGATGGAGGCCGGTTTGTGCGGCGGTCCCGACCGCTTCGCGCCCCTCGCGGAGCGCCCCTGCCTGGTCGGGGGTGACGGGAAGAGCCGGGATGTCGTCCAGCCCCGCCGTCAGCGGCAAGAGTGCCTGTTCAAGGCTGCGCGCCTTAGCGAGTTCGTCCAGTTTGTCCAGCGAAATCGCCGGTTCCAGGGTGAACGGCCCGGCCTTCAGCCTCCGCAACATGGTGACGTGCCCCAATGTTTCCAGGGCGCGCGCGATGTCCCGGGCGAGCGAGCGGATGTAGGTGCCCTTGGAGACGCGGGCTTCCAGAGTGATTGCGGAAACCGTTCGGGCTGAGCTTGTCGAAGCCCTCTCCTTAGCTTCCCCGGGGCCTGGGTAGGGAGGGGCTTCGACAGGCTCAGCCCGAACGGTGAGAGAGTGGATCGTCACCTTTCTGCTCTTCAGCTCGACCTCTTCCCCCGCCCGCGCCAGCGCATAGGCGCGTTTCCCTCCGACCTTCAGCGCCGAATAAGCGGGAGGCGCCTGCTCGATCTCGCCGGTGAAGCGGGCGAGCACCGCCTCCACCTCCGCCAGCGCCGGCCGCACGTCGGAGCGGGCGATCACCTCGCCCTCGGCGTCCAGCGTGTCCGTCTCCTCGCCGAAGCGGATCGTGAACTCGTACACCTTGTCGGCGTCGAGCATGCGGCCGGCGAGCTTGGTGGCCTCGCCGATCGCGACGGGGAGCACCCCGCTGGCGAGCGGATCGAGCGTGCCGCCGTGGCCGACCTTGAGCTTCGGGTAGCCGCCCTCGCGCAGCGCGCGCTTCACCGCCGACACGATCCGGGTCGACCCCGGACCGACCGGCTTGTCGATGACGATCCAGCCGTGCACGCGCCTTCAGCCGGCGGCGAGGCTGAGCTTGAGCTGGCGTGCCTCGGCGTCCCCGATCCGCTCCATGAAATGGCGGCGGCAGAGCGCGAGATAGCGGTCGTTGCCGCCGATCTCGGTCTGCTGCCCGCTCGACACCGCGTGGCCTTGCGCGTCGACGCGCAGGTTCATCGTCGCCTTGCGCCCGCATTCGCAGATCGCCTTCAGCTCGACCAGCTTGTCGGCGAGCGCGAGCAGGCTCGCCGAGCCTTCGAACAGATTGGCCTGGAAGTCCGTCCTCAGGCCGTAGGTCAGCACCGGGATGTCGAGCTCGTCGCAGATCGCGGCGAGCTGATGGACCTGGGCGCGGCCCAAAAACTGCGCCTCGTCGATCAGGATGCAGTCGACGCGGCTCGTCGCGAGCTGTGCTTCGACCTCGCGGCGCAGGTCCGTCGCCGGCTCGAAGGCGTTGGCATTGGCGGTGATGCCGATCCGCGAATCGATCACCCCGAAGCCCGAGCGGTCGTGGATCGCCGCCGTCCAGAGCATCGGCTCCATGCCGCGCTCGCGATAGTTGAACGCCGTCTGCAGCAGGATCGTCGATTTGCCCGCGTTCATCGACGCGTAGTAGAAATAGAGCTTGGCCATGGCGCGAGCCTAGGGTCCGTACTCGATACTCGCAATGGTCGGGATCGTCCGGAGAAGGCCTCCGGCAAGGAGGGCGGCGCAGGCCGGGCTGGTTGCCCGGACAAGCCGGCCGACAGAGCCGGAGGCCTTCTCCGGACGACCCCGCAGGGGCGGGCGGCTTTTGGGCCAGGGCCACGTCCCTCGTCGGTCACGATGCGCAGCATCGCTCCCTCCTCGCTCCTTGCCCTGGCCCAAAATCCGCTCCGTCACGACCGTTGCGGGTATCGAGTACGGACCCTAGCCGATCCCGGCGATCGAGGCGATTAGGCCGATCACCCAGGCGACCGGCGGCACGACCAGCCGCTCGACAAGATTGGCGCTCGGCAGCAGCAGAGGCAGCGCCACAAGCAGCACCAGGAGTAGGACGAAGCCGAAGCGGCCGAGCCTGCGCCACTGCGCCGCCAGCGGCCGGGGCAGCAGTCCCTCGACGACGTGGCCGCCGTCGAACGGCGGGATCGGCAGGAGGTTGAACACGGCCAGGAAGACGTTGATGACGAGGAAGTTTTGCAGGTTCGCCAGCACGAAGAGATTGAGAAAGCTGGGCGACTTGGCGAGGCCGGCGACGAGCGCGAGCGCAAAGGCGGCGAGCAGGGCGAGGAGCAGGTTCATGCCCGGCCCGGCGAGCGCGACCAGCATCATGTGCAAGCGCGGTTTGCGCATCCGCCTCGCGACCACCGGTACCGGCTTCGCCCAGCCGAACACAGGCGCGCCGGTCACCGCGAGCAGCAGCGGCAATGCGACCGTGCCGACTGGGTCGACATGGCGGATCGGGTTGGGGCTCAGCCGCCCGAGCCGCTTCGCCGTCGGATCGCCGAAAGCGTTCGCCGTCCAGCCGTGAGATATCTCGTGGAGCACGATCGCGAAGACGAGCGGGATCAGCCAGGTCGCGACCTGGAAGACGACATTGTCAGGCGCCATCCCGGTCCATCTCTCCGGCGACCGGTCGCGCCTCGTCGACGAGCATCGCCGGGATGCCGTCCCGGATCGGGTAAGCGAGCCCGGCTTCGTCGGAGACGAGCTCCTGCGCCGCTTCGTCGTAACGCAGCTTCGTCCGTGTGAGCGGGCAGACGAGGATGTCCAGCAGGGAGGGATCGAAACGCCTCATTGCATCGTCTCCGGCCCGTCCGCGCCGCCGGGGGCCATGCGCTGGAACTGCATGAACTGGACGAGGAGATCGGCACGCACGGCGATGTCTGGCGCTTCGAGCAGGGCCTGCTTCGAGCCGACGTCGAGCGGCGCGATCTGGGCGATGCCGTTGACCAGCATCTCGTCGTCGAGCCGCGCCACCGATTCCCACTCGATCTGGTAGCCGAGCGCGTCGGCATAGCGCCGCGCCTCACGCTCGAGCTCGGCGCGCTGGGCGATGCCGAGCGGCTCCGGCTCGCCCTCTTCGGCAAAGCCCTCGCGATCGGCGTCGACCTGGCGATAGGGCGTCTCGACCTCGGCCTCGCGCGCGATCCGGAAGCGGCCGAGCCCTTCGAGGACGATGTTGAAGCGGCCGTCGTCGAGCTCGTCGCTGGCCGCGATCCGGCCGATGCAGCCGATTTCGAACAAGGCCGGCGGCTCGTTCTCGTCGCGCGGCTGGATCATCGCGATCAGCCCGTCGCTCGCCAACGCGTCGCGCACCATCGCCCGGTAGCGCGGCTCGAAGATGTGGAGCGGCAGCTGCGCGCGCGGAAACAGCAATGCTCCCGCCAGCGGGAAGATGGGGACCCGCAGCAGGGCGCCCTGACCCATCAGCCGAACAGGATCGCGGAGAGGCGGCGGCGCTGGGTCGACGCCCACGGATCCTCGAGCCCGACCGCCTCGATGAACTGCAGGAGGCGGGCGCGGGCCGCGCCTTCGTTCCACTCGCGGTCCCGTCCGATGCTGTCGAGCAGCTGGTCGGCCGCGCCGTCGCGATCGCCGCGCGCCATCAGGGCGGCGGCGAGGTCGTAGCGTGCTTCATGGTCGTCGGGATCGGCAGCGATCCGGCGCTCGAGATCCGCGGTTTCGACGCCGGCGGGGGCGAGGTCCGAAATGGCGAGCGCCGACTTCGGCTGGGCGAGGGCGGGGTCTGCGGCAAGCTTCTCCGGCAGCGAGTCGAGCAAGGCGCGCGCCTCGTCGGTGCGGCCGGCGGCGATCAGCGCGCGGGCGAGGCCGGAGGCGGCTTCGGCATTGTCGGGCGCCATGTCGCGGATCTGCCCGAAGATGCCGGCGGCCCGCTCCGCATCGCCGCCGGCGAGCACCTCCTCGCCCATCGCGATCAGCGGCTCGATCTGCGCCTCGAGCTGCTGCTCCTCGCCTTCGACCGGCAGCTGCGCCAGGATCTGGTCGAGGGCGCGGGTGAGCTGCCCCTCGGTCCGCGCCGGGGTCAGGTCGGCAACCAGCTGGCCCTGGAAGATCGCATAGACGGTCGGGATCGACTGGACCCGGAATTGCGCCGCGATCGCCTTGTTCGCGTCGACGTCGATCTTGACCAGCTTGACGCCCCGCGCCGCATAATCGGCGGCGACCTTCTCGAGGACGGGACCCAGCTGTTTGCACGGTCCGCACCATTCCGCCCAGAAACCGACGATCACCAGCGCGTCGCGCGACGGCTCGATCACGTCGCGCCGGAACGCGTCCAGCGCTTCGCGTTCGGCCGCGCTCATGCCCAGTGACGCCATCTGCTCTGTCTCCAGCCGGTCCAGGAATATCGCGCCCTATGTGGTATTGTGCCCCGATCTGCCAAGCCTATCTAGGGCTTGCCGGGCAGCCGCCGCGATGCTAGCAGCCGCCGCCACCCGAACCGTCGGTCAGCCCGCATGAAGCGTGCCGACCGAGCGGCTCAGCTCAGAGCGGGCGTAGCTCAGGGGTAGAGCACAACCTTGCCAAGGTTGGGGTCGAGGGTTCGAATCCCTTCGCCCGCTCCATTCTTCATTCGACGATCGCGGGAGCCGAATGCCCACCGCCGCGGCGGAACGCAATCCTTTCGGTCCCGTTCTCGTGGCATGGGCCACCAGCTGGAATCGTTCGACCACTCGATCTTCGAGCCGCCGCCCGAGGCGGTCGATTTCTACGTCGAGAGCCTGAAGCTGCTCAAGGAATCCGGAATTCCCTTCCTGCTTTCGGGCACCTACGCGCTCGGCTGCTTCACCGGCATCACCCGGCCGACCAAGGACCTCGACGTTTTCTGCAAGCCCTCGGACGCGCCCCGCATCCTCTCCTTCTTCAAGGCCAAGGGCTACGAGATCCAGATGGAGGACGAGCGCTGGATCGGAAAGGTCTGGCGCGGCGAGCATTTCTTCGACGTCATCTTCAACATCAGCTCGGCCTCGATCCCGATCACCGACGACTGGTTCGCGGAAGTCTACGAGGCCGAGGTCTACGGGACGCGCGTGCGGGTCACGCCCCCGACCCAGTTCATCCTCTCCAAGCTCTTCCTGCAGACCCGCTACCGCTACGACGGCGCCGACATCGTCCACGTCATGCTGATCAAGCATGACGAGACCGACTGGCGCTGGCTGCTCGCCCAGATGGAGCTCTATTGGGAGGTGCTGCTGATCAACATCCTCAATTTCCGCTTCGTCTACCCGACCGAGCGCGACCTGGTCCCGCGCTGGCTGTACCAAGAGCTGCTTGATCGGCTGAAGGCCCAGGACGACATGCCGCCGGCGACGATCAGGATCTGCCGGGGCCGGCTGATCAGCCCGACCGACTATGTCGTCGACGTCACCGAATGGGGCTTCGCCGACGTCGTCGGCAAGGGCGTGGACGAGAAGCATGAACGCCCCAGGCACTGACATGCTCACCCTCGCCGCGATCGGGGACCTCCACGTCACCGAGCATTCGGAGCACCAGTTTCGCGACCTCTTCGCCGAAATGTCCGATGCAGCCGACGTCGCGGCCTTGTGCGGCGACCTCACCAATTTCGGCAAGGTACGCGAGGCCGAGCTGCTTGCCGAGGATTTGAAGGCGCTGACCATCCCGACCGTCGCCGTGCTCGGCAATCACGACGTCGAGGCCGGCTGCGCCGGGGAAGTGGTGCGCATCCTCGAGCAGGCGGGAGTGACCGTCCTCGACGAGCAGGCAGTGGTGATCGAGGGCGTCGGCTTCGCGGGGGTGAAGGGCTTCCTCGGCGGCTTCGGGCGGGGCGAGCTCGGCGCGTTCGGCGAGGATGCGATCAAGGCCTTCGTCGACGAGGCGCGCAACGAAGCGCGCAAGCTCGAAAACGCCCTGCGTTCGCTCAGGACCGACCGCGCCGTCGCCGTCCTCCATTACGCCCCGATCCGCGAGACGGTCGAAGGCGAGCCGCTGGAAATCTACCCGTTCCTCGGCTCCTCGCGCCTCGCCAACGCGGTCGACCGCTTCGACAACGTCAAGGCGGTGGTCCACGGCCACGCCCATCGCGGGCGCTACAGTGGCGCCACCCCGCGCGGGGTCCCGGTCTACAATTGCGCGCGCTACGTCGTCGAAGCGGAATTCGGCCGGCCCTACGCCCTGATCGAGGTCTAGGGGCCTAGAACGCTGATGAGTCAGTTGTCCCTTTTCCCGTTCGGGCTGAGCTTGTCGAAGCCCTCTCCTTTTCCCTTTCAGAACACGAAGGAAAGCCCTTCGACAGGCCCAGGGCGAACGGATTGGGATATGCAATCTAAACCCGCGACGCCCTAGCGCCGCGCCGGCTGCGGGCGGCTGGCGGGCCGCGGCTGCTGCGGCTGGTTGGCCGGCGGCTGGGGCGGGTTGACCGGATCGAGCAGGGCCGCGGTCTCGATCGCGTCGAGCGCGGAACGGGCGGCGACATAGCGCCTGGCCTTCTGGACCCAGGCCCGCGCCTGCTCGCGGCCCGGCATCCGCAATACCTCGACCAAAGCGAAATTGACCTCCCCGGCCGACATGTGGGCGTAGGACCGCCGCAGCCGCTCGGAGGGGATGGTCGACTGCGTGCCCTCGCGCCGGATGGTGATCAGGCTGCCGAGCTCGCGCTTCAGCGCCGACCACCAATTCTGGTTGGGACCGCTGGCGGCAAGGCGCGGGCCGACCTCCTCGAGCTCGCGCTGCAGCTCCTGCAGGGTGACGGGCTGGCGCGCGGCGGTGATGATCATGCCGACCGCCTGCGGCTGGGTCTGGCCGAAGCGCTGGCGCAGCAGATGCTCGATATAGCCGAGCTGGACTCCGCGATCGAGGGCCCGGCGGGCGGCGAAGGCGACCAGCAGCCCCTCGGCCCGGTCGGCATTGCCGACCGCGGCGCGCGAGGCGTTGTCGAGCTCGCCGAGGCGCTGCTCGAGCCGGGTTACTCGGCGCTGCGTCTCCGGGTCGATGACCAGGCGCTGCTCGCCGTCGGCGAGGGGCGGCGGCGCCGGCTGTGCCTGCGGCTGAACCGTCGCCGGCGGCGGTGCGGGGCGGACGACAGGCGCCGGCGGTGCGGGTTCGGGAGCGACGCCGAGGAACAGGGCGGCCGTCTGCCAGCGCGCCAGCATCCAGCCCATTGCGGCGAGGCCGAGGACGAAGGCGATCATCGGCAGCGCCAGCCGGGTCCAGATCGAGCGCCGCCGCTCCAACCCCGTCACCGGATCGTAATCGACGCTCGCCATGCTCACTCCCGCACCTGGCGCTCAGTCTGGCACAGCTGCGCGGCAAGCTCCAGCAAAGCCTCGTCGCGGGGCCGCGCCGCGGCGGCGGCGAAGCGCCACCCGAAGCCGGCCGCGGCGGCGGCGGCCTCGCTGATCGCGGCGAGAGCGATGTGCGAACGCGGCGCCTCCGCCCGATCGACCAAAGTCGCGAACAGGCTGCCCGCGCGTGGCGAGTGGATCAAAGCGAGCGCGCCGCCTGCCAGCGCCCGCCGCGCCTCGTGGGGCAGCGCGGCGACGGCATCCGCCGCGTAGACGATGCGCCGCTCGATCCCGGCCGCCGCATGCTCGAGGGGGATGTGATCGCGGCCGCACAAATGGAGCAGCCGGCCCCCGCCGGCCGCTGCCACCGCCGCGGCCCCGTCTCCCGCGCCGATGCGCAGCTCGGCGAACCCCGCCTCGCCTGCCGCCGCGGCAGTGGCCTCGCCGACGGCGTGGCAGGGGAGATGGAGGAAGCGAGCGAGCTGCGACCCCGCCTGGCGCGCGGCATGGGCGCTGGTCAGCAGCACGCCGTCGAATCCGGACGGATCGGGGGCGTCCCAGGCGAGCGGGCGGACTGCGAATAATGGTGCCACGATCGGCTCCAGCCCGAGCCGCCGCGCGCGCGCCGCGGTCGCGGTCGCGCCGGGCTCCGGCCGCAGCACCAGCACGAGGCCGCTCACCCCGAGAACAGAGCCCAGAGCTGCGGCCCGGCGCCGCGCAGCAGCTCGCGCGCCAGCGCCAGCGGCGCCTGCTCGTCCCCGGCGGCGTAGCGCGTGTCGAGATCGCGGCAGTCGCTGCCGTCGCCGGTGAGGATTTCGGCGCGCAGACGGATCTGGCCGCCCTCCAGCGTCGCCAGCGCCGCCACCGGCGATCGGCAGCTGCCCCCCAGTCCCGCGAGCAGCCGCCGCTCCGCCGCCACGCAGACATGGGTAGCGGCATCGTCGATCGCCTCGATCAGAGGCCTCAGCCGCCGGTTGCCCTCCAGCATCTCGATCCCGATCGCGCCCTGGCCCGGCGCCGGCAGCAGGTCGTCGAGCGGGGTCCCGATTCCCGGATGGTCGAGCCGGTCGAGGCCGGCGGCGGCGAGCAGGGTCGCATCCGCTTCGCCCATTTCGAGCTTCCTGAGGCGGGTCTGGACGTTGCCGCGGAACGGCACGATGGCGAGGTCGGGGCGGCGCCGCAGCAGCTGCGCGGCACGGCGCGGCGAGGAGGTGCCGACCCGGGCGCCCTCCGGCAGCGCCGCGATCGTCTCGGCGCCGACCAGCCGGTCTCGGACGTCGGCTCGCGGCAGCATCGCGGCGATGCGCAGCTCGGCCGGCCGGATCGTCTCGACGTCCTTCATCGAATGGACGGAAATGTCGGTGATGCCCTCCGCCAAGGCGCGGTCGAGCTCCTTCGTCCACAGACCCTTGCCGCCGGCCTCGGCCAGCGGGCGATCGCTCACCATGTCGCCGGTGGTCGTCATCGGCACGATCTCGATCCGCTCCGGCCCCCATCGGTGCGCCTCGCGCAGCGCGTCGGCCACCAGCCGCGCCTGGGCGAGGGCGAGCGGCGATCCGCGGGTACCGATCCGGAGAAGCTCGATCATGCGGCGCTTGTGCTAGCGGCTCCGGCAATGGCAGGGAAGCGGGGTGACCCTGATCCTCGGCATCGAATCCTCCTGCGACGAGACCGCCGCGGCTTTGGTGACTTCGGACCGCCGCATCCTCGCCCACCGCCTGGCGGGGCAAGAGGAGGCGCACCGGCCCTTTGGCGGGGTCGTCCCCGAAATCGCGGCGCGCGCCCATGTCGAGATCCTGCCGGGCCTGATCGGGGAGGTGCTCGCCGATTCCGGTATCGAACTGGACGAAGTGGATGCGATCGCGGCCACTGCCGGGCCAGGCCTGATCGGCGGCGTGATGGTCGGCCTCGTTACCGCCAAGGGCCTGGCGCTCGCGAGCGGGAAGCCGCTCGTCGCGGTCAACCATCTCGAAGGCCATGCGCTTTCGCCGATGCTGAGCGAGCCGGACCTCGCTTTCCCCTATCTGCTGCTGCTCGTGTCGGGCGGTCATTGCCAGCTGCTGCTGGTCGAGGGCGTCGGCCGCTACACGCGGCTGGCGACGACCATCGACGACGCCGCCGGCGA
>DASVVP010000094.1:0-6590 GCA_036386495.1 Allosphingosinicella sp. | reverse complement strand
AGAAAGGGGACGCCGTTGCGCACCGGCATCAGCACCGAAACCGCCGGGGCCCGCCGATCGCCCATCATTCCTCCCGCTCGAAGCTCGCGAATCGGAGATGTAACAGCAAATTCGCGCTGACTGCACCCGAATCGAGCACTGCGCGAGGTGATGACTCGGCCGGGCGTTTGCAGTAAGCTCAGGCGTAACCTGTTGGAGGTGCCCATGAATCGGCGAGAACTGCTGCAGGGGGGCTCTGCCCTTGCACTGCTGACACTGGCCGGCCGCGCGGACGCGCAGCCCCGCCAGCATGTGATCACCATGGCGAATATGAGCTACGGCCGCATCCCGAGCGGCATCAAGGTCGGCGACACCCTCGTCTGGGTGAATCGCGACAATGTGCCCCACACGGCGACGGCGCGGAACCGCAGCTTCAACGTCAACATCCCGCAGGGACGGCGCGCGACCATGACCGTCCGCCAGGCCGGGACGATCCCCATCTACTGCATCTATCACCCGCAGATGCGCGGGCAGCTTACCGTCTCGCGCTAGGCTCCGTCTCCGGAACTCGGCCTGAATCGGCGTTCCGGAGCTCTTTCCCGGGCAGCGGCCCGACGACGCTAGAGCTGGAGGCGCAGCCCCGCCTGGAGGACCGTGTGATTCTCGGTCGGCTGCTGGCCGATTCTGGTCCGAACGCCGCGCTCGCTGCTGACGTGCAGGGCCTCGAGGAACAGGTTGACCTGGTCGTTCACCCGGACGCGGCTCGCCGCCATGATCGACCAGCCCTCCTCGCTCTCGGTCGGGTCCATCCGCCGGCCCTGCTCGCGCGTGTCGAACCAGTCGAAGCGGCCGGTGAGGGTGGCGGGCCCGAAATCGTGGCGGAGCAGCACATAGGCCGAGCGGAAGCGCGTCTCGACCCAGTAATTGCCGTTCGGCGGCCCTGGGATACCCATCGTCGTGTCGCCGATCATCCCCTGGGCGAGCAGCCGCGTGCTGGGACCGAGGTCGGCGTTGAAGCCGACGTTCCAGAAACGGGTGAGCCAGCCCCATTGCAGGTCCGAGTTGAAGACCTCCGGATCGCCGCGATTGTCATAGTAGAAGACGTTGAGCGCGAACGGCCAGGGCGGCCGCCATTCGAGGTTGCCGTAGAAGCCGACGCGGTCGTCGAGCTCGATAAACGACTTGGTCCGGTCCTCCTGCGCGACCGTCATGAACGGGTTGAGCACCGGCAGCGGAAAGTAGCCGAACACCGTCGCGTTGAGGTCGTGCAGCGCCCAGCCGCGGAAGGAGAGCAATGTCCCCGAAGTGTCGTTGAAGCCGAAGGCGGCGCCGGTCAGCGAGAGCTGGTGTTCGCCGAGCGTCGTCGTCAGGGTCGCCTCGAGGCCGAGGACCTTCACTTCCTCGCTGATCCAGCTGTTGATCGCCGACGGCGTGATGCTCTCGGTGACGCTCCAGGCCGCCCCGGCATGCTCCAGCGAGATATTGGGCCAGAAGATGCCCGCCCGCGCATGGAAGCGGGTCCGCGCCTGCGGGCTCGGGCGGAAGCTGAGGAACGCCTCCATGATGTCGAGCGGCTCTTCCTGGTCCCGCTGCCAGCCGCCCGACACGGTCGCGCTGAGGCTGTCGAAGAAGCGCGGCTGCCAGACCAGGGTCGCCTGCATCGGCAGCAAATTCGGCTGAAAATCGCCGTCCCTATCGCCGTCGAACCTTGTCTTGCCGAAGCCGCGGTCGAGCCAGGAAGGCCCGCCGTCCGCCCCGGCCAGCCGGCCGTCGAGAACCAGCGAGAAGGTTCGCAGCGAGAGGATGTCGGTGCCCGAGCCGGAGCCTTCGACCGCAGCCTCGTCGACTACGACGCCCTGGTCGGCGGCCGTCTGGCCCTCCTCCGGCGCGGTCGTCTCCGCGACCGCCGGGCCCTGCTCTTCCGTCTCCGGAGTGGATTGCGCGGCGGCCGGCAGTGCGGCGGCGAGGCAGTAAATCGCTGCGAACGTGGACGAAACCCGGCTCGCAACGCGCACGAGATCGATGCCCGACATGAAGAGAATGATAGCCTGGACGTGACGGCCCGACAATGAGTTTGTCTATCGCAGCTCCGCGTAGAGACGACGAAATTCCGCGGCGGTGAAATCGGCGTCCGCGGCCAGCGCGAGAGCCTGGGCGGCCCCTGCCAGGCGGAGCCGCTCCGGCTCGTCGGCCGCGAGCCCTCCAATCGCTTCGGCAAGCGCCGCCGCGTCGCCGATCGGCACGGCGACAGCGGCCGCGGGCGCGAAATCGGCGATATGGCCGACGGCGGTCCCCACCGTCGCAACGCCGGCGATCGCCGCCTCCAGTGTAACCAGCGGCCCCGCTTCGTGTCGGGAGCTGACGACGAGGAGGTCGGCCTGCTCCATCCAGGGCCGCACTTCGGCGTGGGGTAGCCCTCCGTGGAAGCGGGCCTGCCCGGCGAGGTCCAGAGCATCGGCGCGGCGCTGAACCGCACCGCCCAGCGTGTCCTCGCCGACGATGTCGAGAACGAAGGGGATCTGCCGCTCCTTCAACAGCGCCGCCGCCTCGAGCAAGGTGCCCTGGTCCTTGACGCGGTTGAGGCTGCCGACGTGGAGCAGGCGCAGCGGGGCGTCGCGATCGCGGGGTTGCGGCGGACGCCGGGGCCAGCGGTCGAGGGCCACGCCGAGGGGGACGACGACCGCCTCCACGCCCGCCGCTTTCGCCTGCTGCTGCAGGAAGCGGCTGGGGGCGGTGATCCGTCGGGCGGCGGCAGTTGCCAGGCGTACCCGCAGCCGGTCGCAACGACGGCCGAGGCTGCCATAGCCGATGTCGGGCAGGAAGGTGACGTCGCCGCCCGGCAGGGTCAGCAGCAGCGGGCGGCGCAGCAGGCGGCCGACGATGGCGCCGACGAAGCCCGAGGGAAGCGCCCAAAAGGCGTGGAGCACGTCGAACGGCGCGCGCCGGTGCTCGGCGACGAGCATTCTCGCGAGCCGCGCCGAGCGCGGCCGGCGCCCGGCATTGTGGACCTGGGCCCCGAGCAGCGGCCAGTGACCCGGCTCCGCTTCCTGGCTGAAGGCGAAGACGTGGACTTCGTCCCCCCCTTCGACCAGACGCTCGATGAGCCAGAGCAGGCAGGGAATGACCCGGTCCGTGCCGCTGCGGTCGACGCCGCCGGGGGTGAGGATGGCGATCTTCACCGTGCCGGCCCTGCCGCCGCCAGCGCACGATAGGCTTCGAGGAGCTTCCTGCCGACGACCTCGAACGAAAGGCTGGTGCGGAAATGATCGAGCGCCTGCTCGCGCAGCGGCTCGCGCGGGAGCGCGGCGAGGCGGACGATGGCCTCGCTGAAGGCGCGCGCGTCGCCGCGGGGAGCGAGCGCTCCCACCGCGCCGTCGCCGGTCAGTTCGCGAAAAGAGGGGATGTCGCTCACGACCGGCGTCGCGCCGCAGGCCAGCGCCTCGATCAGGGCGTAGCCGCTCCCTTCGCGGCGGCTGGCGAGCACGAACAGGTCCGCCGCCCGGCACAGCAGCTCGACCCGGTCGTGCGGAACTCGTCCGAGCAGATGGACGCGCGCCGCGAGCGCCGGGTCCGCCGCGAGCGCGGACTCGACCTCTCGCATCAAGGGCGCGGTCCCATAAGCGCACCAGAGCCGGAGCCCCGGGAGAGACGGCAGCGCCTGCCGCACCGCCTCGAGGACGGTGAGCGGGTCCTTGTTGCCATCGAGATGCCCGACCCACAACAAGGCGGGGTCGCCGTACAGGCCGGTCGTCGCCCGCGCCTCGGCCTTGCTGCCGGGGCGAAACCGGCTCGAGGATTCCGGGATCGCGAACACTCGAGCATGGGCGGGAATCTGGCCGTGCCGCCGGAACGGCTCCGCCTGGCCGACGGCGGTGAAGGCGGCGCCGGCGATGCGCGCATGGCCCCAGCGGCGGAGCGCCGCCGCCCGCCCGCCGGCGCCGCTGCCATGGTCCTGGACCAGCACAGGGACACCGGCGCCGCAGACGGCGCGGGCGTGAAACGGGAAGCCGAATCCGTTGAAGTGGACCGCGTCCGGCCGTTCGCGGCGGACCGCCGCCGCGAGGCGCCAGGGAAAGAGTCCCGCTCCCGACCCCGGGCGAAGCCGCGGCTCGGCGACGAAGCGGTAGGAGACCCCGTTTCGCCGAAACAGGGTTGCTGCGTGGCTCGCGACCAGCACGGTGACGTCGGCGCCAGCCGCCGCCGCCGCTTCCGCGATCGCGGGCAAAGTCGGCCAGGCTTCGAGCAGGGCGTCCGGCTCCCGGCGCTGTCCGTCGATGAGGCAGTTCGCCTGGACGACGCGCAAGCTCATCGTGCCGCGGACGCCTCGAGCCGGTCGAGATTGGCGGTCAGAAGATCGATCGCTTCGGCGGGGTCGGCGGACAGGGTCAGCCGCCATCCGCCGCCCGTGCCGAGCCGCGCGAGGACCGCTTCGATCTCGGGGCGGAGGAGATCGAACCCCGGCTCGAGGATTTCCGCTAGGGCCTGCACTTCGGCCGGCCCGATCGGTTCGAGTCGCGCCTCGTCGCCGCGCGCGAGCAGGCATAAGACGGCTCTGCGCGCCACCGGCGCCCGCCGCGGCGCATCGGCGGGCACCACATGTTTGAGCTTGCCCTTGCGCAGGCGCACCGCGCCGCCGGCGCCTTCGGGCGCGTCTCCGGCGAGCAGGTGGATCGGGCGCGGAATGCCCCGGATGCGCAGCTCCGGCCGCAGCTGGACATAGACGGTGTCGTCCGAAAGCAGCTCGTAGCCGGCTGCGCGAGCCGCGAGTGCCAGGCAGCTTTTCCCGGCGCCGCTAGGGCCGAGCAGCAGGACCGCGACGTCGTCCGCCAGGAAACCGGCGGCGTGGAGCGGCGCCCGGCCGTGTCGGGTCAGCAGGAAAAGGAGCAGCGGTTCGATCACCTCGTCGCGAAGCGTCTGCCCCTCTTCGAGCAGCGCCGGGTCGATGGCGCAGCGGGCCAAGCCGGTCTCCGCGTCCGCAGACGCGTCCACTTTCTCGCCGCAGATCCGAAGCCGCCGACCGTCGCTTGCGAGTTGAGGCGGGCCGTCCCCGAACGGCCCTCTGCTGACGGTCAGATCGAGCCGAAGGAGGAGACCCGACTCGGGCTCGCACTCCCAGCCGCGGCAGGTCTCCGCGACAAGTTCGAGCAGCTCTGCACTATCCGCTTCGACTGTAAGGAGAATTCCGAGTGGCGAAAAGTCCCGGGAGGTGCGACACTCGCCCGGATTCACGATTTGATTCCGCGTGAGGGGCGTAGGAGGCGGCTTGGTGATCGTCATTGCTCACTCGTACTTTCTCAAGCGAGACGCTAAGCAGTTCGCGCGCCTGAAGCCATATCCGCCGCTGGCGACCCTTCTTGCCGCCGCCATCCTGCGCGAGCAGGGCCATGAAGTCGCCCTGTTCGACGCGACCTTCGAAACTTCGGCCGAAGCATTCGCAGCGACGCTCGACCGCTTCGACCCGTCGATCGTCCTCCTCATCGAGGACAATTTCAACTTCATCACCAAGATGTGCACGGTAAACCGCCGCGAGGACGCGCTGGCAATGGTGCGGGCGGCGGCGCGGCGCGGCTGCCGTGTGGCGATCAACGGCCCCGACGCTTCCGATCAGCCGCGCCTCTATCTCCAGGCGGGCGCGGACGCGGTCATCGACGGCGAGGGTGAGGTCGCCGTCGCCGACCTGGTCGCGGCTTTCGCCTCCGGGGGCGAGACGCTCGCCGAAATGCCGGGGCTGACCCTTTCGGACAAGGGCGGGGACCTGCGCCGGACACGGCCGCGGGCGCACGTCCGCGACCTCGATTCGCTGCCCTTCCCGGCCTGGGACCTGGTCGATGCGGACGCGTACCGGCGGGCCTGGACCGATGCGCACGGTTTTTTCTCCTGGAACCTCGCGACCTCGCGCGGCTGTCCCTACAGCTGCAACTGGTGCGCCAAGCCGACCTTCGGCCGCGGCTATGCCCAGCGTTCCCCCGCATCGGTCGCGGAGGAGATGCGCCGCCTCAAGCGCGATGTCGCGCCGGATCACGTCTGGTTCGCCGATGACATTTTCGGGATGACCGCGCGCTGGATCGCCCAGTTTGCCGAGGAGGTCGTCCGGCGGGATGCGCTGATCCCCTTCATGATGCAGTCGCGGGTCAACCTCATCGACCCCGGCGTCGCCCGCGCCCTGCGGGCCGCAGGCGCTGCGGAGGTTTGGCTCGGCGTCGAATCGGGCTCGCAACGCATCCTCGACGCGATGGACAAGGGCAGCGTCGTTGCGGAGGTGCGCACCGCCACGCTCGCGCTCAAGGCTGAGGGTATTCGCGTCGGCTGGTTCCTCCAGCTCGGCTATCCTCCGGAGGATTGGGACGACATCCTTCTGACCCGCGACCTGGTGCGCGAAGAGAGGCCTGACGACATCGGCGTCTCCGTCGCCTATCCCCTTCCCGGCACCATCTTCCACGAGCGCGTGGCGGCCCAGCTGGGCACGCGCCGCAACTGGCGCGACACGGACGAGCTTGCGATGCTCTTCCAGGGCACCTTCGACACGACTTTTTACCGGATGGTTCGCGATGCGCTGCATGCCGAGGTCGGCGACCCGACGTGCAACGACGAGCGCTGGCGCGCGCTCGCCG
>DASVVP010000093.1:0-23792 GCA_036386495.1 Allosphingosinicella sp. | reverse complement strand
TTGGACGGCCCGGTCGGATCGACGTAGCGCGCAAGCGCCCGTTCGGCGCGTTCGGCCACGCGGGCCTGGGCTTCGGCCTCCGCGGTCGCATCGCGAAGCGCCGCCTCCTTGCCGATGAGCTCCTTGACCGCGTCTTTGTCGGCCGTCTCCAGCGTTTGAGCCAGGTGGGCGCCGCGCCGAGCGACCCCGCCTACCAACCGAAACGCCGGCGCGGCGGCGCGCCAGAACGCCGCTACCGAGCCGAGCACCCCCAGTACCGTCGCAACGGTTGCCGCGGAGTCCATACCCTCGAACGACTCCGACCACAGCATCCAGAGCGCGAGGCCGGCGGCGAGCAAAAAAAGGAATGCGCCCAGCCCCGCCGTGGCGGCCCGATATTTCCAGACCATGCGCAGGACGGTTCCCGCCTGCCGGGCGGTCGAGCGGGAGCTCCTAACCGCCTCGATCACCGCGTCCACGCCTTGCGTGGGATCCTGGCCGCCGGCGGCAATGCCCAGCGCGCGCAAATTGGCCTTCTGTCCGTCGTAGATTTCGCCCAGCGTGTCCATGGCGGCCTGGCTCATCGCCTTCGCCGCGGCCTCGCGGACCGCCTTGGCGGCGACGTCGCGCGCCTCCTGCGCTTCGAGAACCTGGCGGTTGCTCTCGACGACCGCGGCGCGGTGAGCGGCCGCCTCGGCGCTCAGCGAATGGACATGGCTGTTGACCCTTTCGACCAGACCGGCGTGACGCACGGTTCCGGCCCGTCGCCACCCGCCCGCCCGGAGCTGGTCGAAGAATTCGGCGGTCAGGCTCGCCCACAGATTGGCGTCGACGAACTGCCAAGCGTTGAACTTGATCTGGACGATCCGGGTGACGAGAGGGCCGGCTGCGCCAGAGCTGGTCCGGAGCGCCTCGGCGACGGCGATGGCGTCGATCTTTTCGTCGAGCGCGTCCATGAAGGTCGTCTTGCCAGAGCCCCATCCGCCGAAGATCGCGACGGCGAGCGGAGTCGATCCCTTGAGGCAGATGAGCTTGGCGAGCGCCTCGACATCCCGCTTCGTCTCGAGCACATTTTCGCCGCGGCGGGCACCGTCGTGGCTGAACCGGATGATCTCCTGCCCCGGCGGTTCCGGCAGCGGCGGCGGCGGCGGCGGCGGGCTGCTAGGCAAGTCGAGCGCCGCAATCCAGCGGTCGCGGGTCTCGCCCGCCGCGGGGCTCAGCAGGATCTTGTCCACCAGAAAGGTCTTGAGGTCCCTGATGTCATCCGCCGTGACGGAGAGGTCCAACAGCTGCGGCAGCTGCTCCGCGATCGTTCCCTTCGCGAGCATCGCCGCGAAAAGATGACGGCCTTCGAATGCGGTATGGCCCAGGGTCGCGTCGCATATCCTGCCGGCGCGGCTGAGAAGGTCCTGCACGGAAATCGAGAGCCCGACCGGAGCCTTCCGATCGAGCGCCCGCTCGACCGCCTCGACCTCCGTTGCAAATCTCACGAGCGCTACGCCCACCGCGTCGGCAACCGTCCGACCCTCGACCCATTCCCGAAACCACATGGCGGCATTGCTGAAGGTGATGCCGGTCGGATCGGACGTGCCGGCAGCCAGAAGGCCGAGGGTGAGCGCGCGGGCATCGAAGAGGACTTCGTCCTCTGCCGGTTTCACGTAGCGCGCGCCATGGTTGATCGTCGCCGTCAGGGTCGGCGAGCGGCCCGTGAAAAGCCCAAATCCCTCCGCGACCCGGGAGGCTACGTAGCTCCAGACGCGTTCCCTCGGGTCGTCTTCCGCCATGTCGATTCGCCCCCTCGACCCGGGGATGATCCTTCCCCGGCCCAATTACCGTTGTGCACTCTCCCCCGCGCGGCGGCAATTCCTCCGGACTTCGCCCAGCCGCTGCGCGACCCGTCGGCGACGGCGTGCCTAGCTCCAGTCCGCGTCCGCCTCCGGCGCCATCTCCTTCGCCGCCCGGACGATGTCCTCCAGGTCCACCGCCTCGTCGAACGAATCCTCGTCGAGCCTCGCCACCCGGTTCAGCCGCCTTTGCCAGCCCTGGAGCGCCTCCACATAAGGCACGAACGGCACCCGCATCAGCGCCCCGCCCGGCAGCCGCTCCACGTCGGCGATGCCGTTGTGGAGCCAGCCGCCTTTGTGCCAGTCGGGCATGTCGACGGCCGGGAACAGGCACAGGCCGTGGAGGTCGACGCCGCGGTTCACTGCGGCGAGACCCTCGTGGACGATGTCGTTGAGCCAGTCGGGACGGCCGCCGCGAAGACCTGAGGTTTCCGCGACGATGCAGGGGCGCCGATAGGGTTGCCAGCCTTCTTCGATCAGGTCGCAGAGCGGGCGGATGCGGTCGTCGCCGGGATCGAGCGCGGCATGGGGCCCCTCCTCGCGATATTCCATCTGGCCGAAGCTGTAATTGTTGAAGCCCAATATATCGAGCGTCTCGGGCGTCCCGCCGAGCTCGGGGAAGCGCCGGCCGGAGATCGCGTCCCAGGCGATATAGGCATCGTCGTAGCTTTCGCGGTGCGCGGCTTCGGCGAGGTCCGGCCGGTCGCGCGGCGGCACCACCCAGATGAGCGGATCGATATGGACCATGCGCGCTTCCGGATCGACTTCGCGGATCGCCTGCACCGCCGCGATGTCCGCGGCGCACATGGCCAGCGTGAGCCGCCGCCGGGTCGCGCGGTCCTTGCCGAAGGGCGCCGCCCAGCCCCATTCGCCGGCCATGTAGCCGAAGAAGGTGATCTCGTTCATCGGCGTGAAGGCGTGCGGGCCGTGATGGGCGCGCGCGATCACATATTCGGCAGCGGCGCGCGCATAAGCCGCAAAGGCCGGGGCGAAATCCTCGCGATACGGGTCGAGGCGGTCCGGATAGCCGTAATGGCACAGGTCCCAGATCGGCAGCACCCCATGCCGCCGCTGCGCCGCCAGGAACGGGTCGATGCAGGAGAAATCGTAGCCGCGGCCCTTGTCTACTAAGGGCCACGGAATCCCCTCGCGCGCGACGCCGATGCCGATGTCGCGGAGCATCCGGTAATCCTCGTCGGCATGCTGGTAATGATGGGTCTCGGCGCAAAGGTCGCGGCGCCCCTGGTCCTTCCAGAGGAAGGTCGAGCATTCGAACCCCGACAGGAAGAAGGTCGGGAAGATGCCTTCTCGCTGTGCCATGGCGCGGACTACGCGCGGGGAGGGCGGCGGGTCCCTCCACCGTCATTGCGAGCACAGCGAAGCAATCCAGTGCGGCCCCGGAGGCCCGCTGGATTGCTTCGTCGCTTCGCTCCTCGCAATGACGGCGTTGTCGGCGGTGGCACAGAGCCCTATTGCTGTCGCGGCCATGGCGGAACCCACCCTTCATTACATTCCGTACGAGCGCTTCCTCGACGAGGTCGAAGCGCTCGCCGTCCAGCTCGAGGCGGACGAATGGAAGCCCGATTTCCTGGTCGGCATCGGCCGCGGCGGGCTGGTCCCGGCGGCCTATCTCTCGCACCGCACCGGCCTGCAGATGCTTTCGGTCGACCACAGCACCAAGGATAGCGGCTTCGGCGACGAATTGCTCGACAAGCTGGCGGCCAAGATCCGCGACGGCGCCCGCATCCTGATCGTCGACGATATCAACGACAGCGGCGGCACGATCAACTATCTGCGCGCCGCGATCGAGGCCAAGGTCGAGACGCCCGACCGGCTGCGCGTCGCCGTCCTCGTCCACAATGTCCGCTCGAAAGCACGGGCCGAATATCACGGCAGCGAGATCGACCGCGACCGGGACAAACGCTGGTTCGTCTTCCCCTGGGAAGCGGTGGCGCCGAAGGCGACGCTGAAAGTCGAAGCGCTGGCGGTGCCCGAAAGGCTGGCATGAGCTTCAGGCGGCGCGGAACCGCCGCTCCCGCCGTGCGCTGGGCGGCCGAAAGGAGGCCGGAATGAAGTCGAACAAGGGGGAAACCTACCAGGAAAGGGTCGGCCGGGCGACCGAGGCGAGGCAGAAGGCGCTCGACCAGCTGCGCGCCAAGCCAGCGCCCGACCCCGAGGCGGCAGCGGCGCGCAAGGCCGAGCGGGAGGCCCGCGACGCCGCGCGGGCCGAGAAGCGCGAAGCCGCCGCCGCCGCGAAAGTGGAAGCGAAAGCGCGCGCCAGCGAGGCCGCTGCGGCGAGCGCGCCCGCTCCCCAGCCCACCGAAGAAGAGCGCAAGGCCGCCCGCGACGCCCGCTACGCGGCGCGCAAGAGCCGCCGCTAGGCTGCGGAGACCACCCCTTCGCGGCATTTCATCAGCGGCTGGATGCGGGTGCCGAACTTTTCCGTCCCTTCGATGAAGTCGTCGAAGGTGAGCAGCACGCCGCCGGTGTTCGGCACCGTCGAGGCCTCGTCGAGCATCCGCGCGATATTTTCGTAGGAGCCGACCAAAGTCCCCATGTTGAGGTTGACCGCGCTCTCGCGGTCGGCGAGCTGGCGGACGTTGGTGGTGGTGGAGGTCTTGTCGGCCGCGCCCTGCGCACCGAGCCAGGCGACCGCTTCCTCGTCGACGCCTTCGCGATAGGAGATCCATTTCTCCATCGCCTGCTCGTCCGTCTCGGCGGCGATGACCATGAACAAGGCGTAGATGCGCACGTCGCGGCCGGTTTTGGCGGTCGCCGCCATCAGCCTTTGGTTGTTCGAGGCGAAGGCGGTCGGCGTGTTGACGCCCTTGCCGAGGCAGAAGGCATAGTCCGCATATTGCGCCGAGAAAGCGAGGCCCTCGTCGGACGAGCCGGCGCAGATGATCTTCATCTCGCCCTCGGGCAGCGGCCGGACGCGGCAATCCTCCATCTGGTAATATTCGCCCTTGAAGTCCGAGACTCCGGTCGCCCACAATTCGCGCAGGATCTGCGCGTATTCGCCGAGCATCTGGTAGCGGTTGCGGAAATGCTCGTCGCCCGGCCACAGCCCCATCTGGCTGTATTCGGGACGCTGCCAGCCGGTGATCAGATTGAGCCCGAAGCGGCCGTGGCTGATCGAATCGATCGTGTTGCACATGCGGGCGCAGAAGGCCGGCGGGATGACCAAAGTCGGGCAGGTCGCGTAGATCTTGATCTTCTCGGTGACCGCGGCGAGGCCGGCCATCAGGGTGAAGCTTTCCAGATTATATTCCCAGAACTCGGTCTTGCCGCCGAAGCCCCTCAGCTTGATCATGGAGAGCAGGAAATCGACCCCGTAGCTTTCCGCTTTCTGGGCGATTTCCTTGTTGAGGTCGAAGCTCGGCATATATTGCGGGCTGTTCTCCGAGATCAGCCAGCCATTGTTGCCGATGGGCGTGAAGATGCCGATTTCCATGATCTCACTCCTCGAAGATGGTTTCGCCCGCTAACCAGGGCGGAACGATCGTGCTGAATTCATCTGGATCGGTGACGTTGGCCGCATGGCCACCGCCCATCAGGCCCATGTGACGGCCGTTGGGCAGGCCATGGGCGAGCGCCGTGGTCGCTTCGCTCGGGACGAGCGCGTCGTCGAAGGCGGAGAGGACGAGCGTCGGAGTCTCGATCTCACGAAGTCGACCGGAGATGTCGAAGGCACGCACTGCGGCGATGCGCTTCTCGACATTCTCCGCGCCGGGGAAATGCGCGAGCTGCTCCCCCGCCTCGGCATCGAGACGATCGCTATGCTCTGACACCCAATAAGGGGGGTAGAGAAAGATGGGCTGCGCCTTGAGATACATCTCCGGTCCGCTGTCGCGCAGCAAAGCAAGCCGCACGTCGAAGCAGCGGGCGGTATAGGGGTCGAGCCGGGCCCATCCGCTCGCCACGACCAGCTTGGTCACCAGCTCCGGCCGAGCAAGGGCGAGCGCGAGGCCGATCAGCCCGCCCGCAGCATGGCCCACGAAATGCGCGCGCTCGACCCGAAGCTCATCCATCAGCCCGGCCACGTCCTGCGCCATGTCCTCGACCGTGACCTCGGCGGGCAGCGCCCGGTCGCTCCGGCCGGTGCCGCGCTGGTCGTAGAGGAGCACGCGAAACCGCGGCAGGAAGGCTTCCAGGTTCGGCGCCCAATAGCCGGCGGTGCCGCCGAGGCCGGCCGAGAGGATCACCGTCTCGGCCTCCTCGGAGCCTGCGAACTGGTACCAGAGCCCGGCAGAGTGCCGCATCAGCCGATATGCGCCACGCTGGCGATCTCGACCACCAGGCCCGGCTTCACCAGCCCGCACTGGATGCAGTAGCGCGCCGGCTTGGCGCCCGGAAAATATTCCGCATAGACCGCGTTCATTGCCGGATAGTGCGCCCAGTCGGTCAGGAAGATGTGATTGAAGGCGACGTCGGCCATGGTCGCGCCGGCGGCCTCGAGCGTGATCCGGATTGTCTCGAGCACGTGCCGCGTCTGCGCCTCGGCGTCGTCCGGGTGGAGCACGGTGCCGCCCGGCCCGAGCGCCAGCGTGCCCGAGACGTAGACGGTGTCGCCGGCCCTGGTGCCCGCCGAATAAGGCGCGATCGGGGTCGGGAATTGCGGCGGATTGATCGGCTCGAACGGCATGTGACTTTTCTCCGGGTCCTTCGATACGCGTCTTCGGCAAGCTCAGCCGCTACTCAGGATGAGCGGGGGAGGAGTAAACCAGAATCCGCTCATCCTGAGTAGGCATTGAGCGAAGTCGAAATGCCGTATCGAAGGACCTCATTCCGCCTCCGCGATCTGCCCGAACGTGCCGCAGAAATCGGCGACGCTCGACACCCAGCCGAAGAATTTCTCGACATTGTAGAGCGTCGCCTCGCGGACGAAATCGGGGCCGAGATGGTGGGTCGCATCCTCCAGCATCACACCGAAATATTCGAGGTGGAAGCCGTCGCGCAAAGTCGATTCGACGCAGACGTTGGAGGCGATGCCGACGAAGACGATGTTGCGGATGCCGCGCGCGCGCAGCACCGAATCGAGCTGGGAGTTGAAAAAGGCGCTGTAGCGAGGCTTGTGCAGGCTGATGTCTCCGGGCTGCGGCGTCAGCGCGTCGACGAGATCATAGTCCCAGCCCCCGCGGGCGAGCAGCTTCCCGTGAAGCTCCGGCCGCCCCCGCATCGTCTTCAACGCATTCGACTTGTGCCAGTTGGGCGAACCGGGGCCCCCGGCTTCCGAATAATCCGGATCCCAGCCGTTCTGCAGGAACACGACCTGGACGCCCGCACTGCGCGCGGTTTCGACCACCTTGGCGATCTGCTCGACGACGCCGGCCGCGCCGGCGATGTCGAAGCCGGCGAGATCGACATAGCCGCCGGGCGAGGCATAGGCGTTCTGCATGTCGATGACGACGACGGCGGTCTCCTCGACCGCCACGCGGACCGGCTCGGGCCGCGCCGGCAGGGTCACATAGCGCCGCCCGTCGCTCCGACCCGCCGCCCCCGTCTGCACCGCCATGCGCGCCCTCCGTTCCGCCGGAATGTCCACCAGAAGCGCGCGGCGCACAAGGGCCGCGCCGTCAGGCGGGGAAGCCGCCGCGGAAGACCAGTTCGGAGAGCGGCTTGCGGTCGCTGGGGAACTCCCGCGCCCGCTGCCGCTCGTCGAGGATGGCCGGATCGCCGATCCTGCCGATCACGGCCGCCGCCTCGACCCGGTAGCGCTCGGGGACGGCGAGCTCGCTGCGGACGCCGTCGAAATCGACTCCCGACATGCCGTGCGCATGGTAGCCCATCCGCGTCGCCTGCAGCGCGAGGCTGACCCAGGCGGCGCCGGCATCGTAGCTGTGGGTGTGCGACGGCGCCGGCGCGCCGGTCGCCTTGTCGGTGAAGGGCAGGCTGTCCGAGAGGATGTAGACGAGCACCGACGCGCTCTGCGCCCAGCCCCGGTTCCAGGGGATCAGGAGGCCGAGGAAGCGCTCCCAATCCTGATCGCCGCTTTTGGCATAGAGAAAGCGCCACGGCTGCGAGTTGAAGGCCGACGGCGCCCACCGCGCCGCCTCGAAGACGGCCAGCAGATCCTCGTCGGGCATGTCGCTCCCGTCGAACGCCCGCGGCGACCAGCGCTCGAGGAAGAGCGGATCTATCGGATGGTCGGGTTGGCGCATTGGTGGGGTTCCTCGGCGCCCGCGTTGGGGCCCGCGCTGCGCTCGCGTCAACCCCGGGAAGCGCCGCGGGGTGCTCGGACGCCGCGCTTCAACCGGGCAGCAATCGCACCCCTCCCTTGCGAACATAGACATATCTGTCTACAGTGACGGTGTGAACAGCAGCCAGTTCCGCCGCTATCTGGCCAAGGCCGGCTGCACGTTCGAGGAAGGCAAGCGACACACGCTCGTCCGCCGCGGCCGCCGGATGGCTGCCCTGCCAAGGCACGGGGGCAAGAAGCAGCTTGGGACCGGCCTGATGAATGCGATCAAGAAGGAGCCGGGGATCGAATGAACGGCTATCCGGCGGAGATCACCCGCGATGACAACGACACCATCCTCGTCCGGCTGCCGGACTTGCCCGGCGCGATTACTTTCGGGGCGAGCGAGGAGGAGGCACTGGCGAATGCGGTCGACGCGCTGGAGACGATCCTCTCCGGCCTGATTGCAGATCGACGCGACATCCCGCCTGCTGGAGCGGCTGCCGGGCGGAGGACGGTGGCGCCAACGCTCCTCGGCTCGCTGAAAGTAGCCGTGTACCGGGCGATGCGGAGCCGTGGATGGCGCAAGGCGGACCTCGCGCGGGCGCTGAACCTCAACCCGCGCCAGATCGACCGTCTGCTGGACCTGCGTCACCGCTCGACCGTCGCCCAGCTGGAGCAGGCGCTCACGGCATGCGGCGTGCGCGCGGAGATCGGTACTCGCGAGCTTCGCGCCGCCTGACCGCCCGGCACTGGCGCGAAACCGCGGTTTCTGGCAGCGGGGTGGCGCAGCCACAGAAGGGTTACCGCGCCCATGGACTTCGACCTTACGGAACGGCAGGCTTTTTACCGCGACCGGGTGCGGGAGTTCGTCGAGACTCGGATTCGGCCCCGCAACAAGGATTATAAGGCGCAGCTCGAGGCCGGCGACCGCTGGCAGCCGATCGAGGTCATCGAGGAGCTCAAGCCGGAGGCGAAGGCGGCGGGCCTGTGGAACCTGTTCATGCCGCCAGGGCAGGCGCTGCGCCACGTCGACGAGAGCTTCGCGTTCGAGGGCACCCAGCTCACGAACCTCGAATATGCGCTCTGCGCCGAGGAGATGGGCCGCATCGGCTGGGCGTCGGAGGTGTTCAACTGCTCCGCCCCCGACACCGGCAACATGGAGGTCTTCCACCGCTACGGAACGCGCGAGCAGAAGGAGCAGTGGCTCCGACCGCTGATGAACGGCGAGATCCGCTCCGCCTTTTTGATGACCGAGCCCGCCGTCGCCTCCTCGGACGCGACCAACATCCAGTGCGAGATCCGCCGCGACGGCGACGACTATGTCCTCAACGGCCGCAAATGGTGGTCGTCCGGCGCCGGCGATCCGCGCTGCAAGGTTGCCATCGTCATGGGCAAGACCGACACGTCCGCCGACAGGCACCGCCAGCAGTCGATGGTGCTGATGCCGCTGGACGCGCCCGGTGTCACCGTCGAGCGCGCCCTCACCGTCTACGGCTATGACGACGCCCCCCACGGCCACATGGAGGTCGAGCTGAAGGGTGTCCGGATCCCCGCCTCTGCCATGCTGCTCGGCGAGGGGCGCGGTTTCGAGATCGCGCAAGGGCGGCTCGGGCCGGGCCGGATCCACCATTGCATGCGCACCATCGGCGTCGCCGAGGAGGCGCTGAAGGCGATGGTGAAGCGCCTCCAGACCCGCACCGCCTTCGGCAAGCGGCTGATGGAGCACAGCGTCTGGGAGCAAAGGGTCGCCGCCGCCCGGATCGACATCGACATGTCGCGCCTCTTATGCCTCAAGGCCGCCGACATGATGGACAAGGCCGGCAACAAGGCCGCCGCGGCCGAGATCGCGATGATCAAGGTCTACGCCCCCAACATGGCGCTGAGGATCATCGACGACGCCGTCCAGGCCCATGGCGGCGCCGGCGTGTCGCAGGATTTCGAGCTCGCCAAGTCCTGGGCCGGGATCCGCACCCTCCGCCTCGCCGACGGGCCCGACGAGGTCCACAACCGCGCCATCGCCCGGATCGAGTTCTCCAAGCATGCGGTGTGAGACGAAGGGAAATCCTCCCCGGGACGGGGAGGGGGACCGCGACGCGAAGCGGCGTGGTGGAGGGGGCCCGGAGACCTGCACTGAGCCCCCTCCACCATGCTTCGCATGGTCCCCCTCCCCGTCCCGGGGAGGAACTCAATTATGAAAGCCGCCCTCCTCCGCGCGCCCGGCGCCCCGCTCGCCATCGAGCAGGCCACGCTTGACTCCCCCGGCCCGCGCGAGGTGCTCATCCGCACCGCCGCCTGCGGCCTGTGCCACAGCGACCTCCATTTCATCGAGGGAACCTACCCGCATCCCCTCCCCTGCATCCCAGGCCACGAGGCGGCGGGAATCGTCGAGGCGGTCGGCAGCGAGGTCCGCACCGTGAAGGTCGGCGACCATGTCGTCACCTGCCTCTCCGCTTTCTGCGGCCATTGCGAATATTGCGTCACCGGCCGGATGTCGCTCTGCCCGGGCGGGGACACCCGCCGGGCCCGAGGCGCCGCGCCCCGGATTACCGCCGAGGACGGCACCGCGATCAACCAGATGCTCAACCTCTCCGGCTTCGCCGAGGCGATGCTGGTCCACGAGCATGCCTGCGTCGCGATCGACCGCGAGATGCCTCTCGACCGCGCCGCCGTGATCGGCTGCGCGGTGACGACCGGGGCCGGCACCATCTTCAACGCCTGCAAGCTCGTCCCCGGCGAGACGGTGGCGGTGATCGGCTGCGGCGGAGTCGGCCTCGCCACGATCAACGCCGCCCGCATCGCGGGCGCCGGCCGGATCGTCGCCGCCGATCCGGTCCCCGAGAAACGCGATCTCGCCCGCAAGCTCGGAGCGACCGACGCCATCGACCCGCTGGAGGAAGGCGCGGACGCATTGATCGTCCAGATGACCAAAGGCGGGGTCGACCACGCCATCGAGGCGGTCGGTCGCCCCGCCTCGGCCGCCCTCGCTGTCAAGGTCTTGCGCCGCGGCGGAACCGCGACCATCCTGGGAATGATGCCGCTCGACCAGAAGGTCGGCCTCGGGGCGATGGACCTGCTCTCGGGCAAGAAGCTGCAGGGCGCGTTCATGGGCGCCAACCGCTTCCCGGTCGACATCCCGCGCCTGGTCGATTTCTACCTGCGCGGCCTGCTCGACCTCGACTCGATCGTCGCCGAGACGATCCCGCTCGAGCGCGTCAACGAAGGCTTCGAGCGCATGAAGCGCGGCGACGCGGCGCGCTCGGTCATCGTCTTCGACTGAAGGAGGGAAAATGAGCCTCTTCGACCTCAGCGGCAAAGTCGCCGTGATCACCGGCTCCTCGCGCGGCATCGGCCGGGCCATCGCCGAAGCCATGGCGGACCACGGCGCCAAGGTGGTCGTCTCCAGCCGCAAGGCGGAGGCGTGCCAGGAGGTGGCCGACGCGATCAACGCGAAGCAACCCGAGGCGGCCATTGTCGTCCCCGCAAGCATCTCGTCCAAGGATGCCCTCCAGAACCTCGTCGACGAGACCCGTCGCCAATTGGGCCGGATCGACATCCTCGTCTGCAACGCCGCGTCCAACCCTTATTACGGCCCGATGGGCGGGATCAGCGACGACCAGTTCCGCAAGATCCTCGACAACAATGTCATCGCCAATCACTGGCTGATCCAGATGGTCGCGCCCGAGATGATCGCGCGCAAGGAAGGCTCGATCGTCATCGTCAGCTCGATCGGCGGGCTCAAGGGCTCGCCGGTGATCGGCGCCTACAACATCTCCAAGGCCGCCGACTTCCAGCTCGCCCGCAACCTCGCCCAGGAGTTCGGCCCCCACCAGGTGCGCGTCAACTGCATCGCGCCGGGCCTCATCCGCACCGATTTCGCCCGCGCCCTCTGGGAGAATCCGGAGACGCTGAAGGCGGTGACGATGCATACGCCGCTGCAGCGGATCGGCGAGCCCGAGGAGATCGCCGGCGCCGCCGTCTTCCTCGCCAGCCGCGCCTCCACCTACGTCACAGGCCAGGCCATCGTCGTCGACGGCGGCTCGACGATCGGCGCGGGGCTGTGAGTGATCGAGGAGCCATCATGAGACTTCAAGGCAAGGTCGCGATCGTCACCGGCGCGGCATCGGGGATCGGCAAGGCGAGCGCGGCGCGGTTCCGCGCGGAGGGAGCCGCAGTCATCGCCGCCGACCGGGCGGAGGCCGAAGGCGTGATCGCCGCCGACGCCGGCAGCGAGGACGACGTGGGCGGCCTGGTCGAACGCGCCGTCGCCGAGCATGGCCGGCTCGACGTCTTCTTCGCCAATGCCGGTATATCGGGCGGCCTCGCCTCGATCTTCGAGCAGACGCCCGAGGACTGGCAGGAGATTCTGCGCGTCAACCTGGTCGGCCCGTTTCTCGCCATCAAGCACGCCGCGCCGGCGATGAAGGATGCGGGCGGCGGCTCGATCATCTGTACCGCCTCGGTCGCGGGCCTGCGCGCCGGCGCCGGCGGCCCGGCTTATTCTGCGTCCAAGGCCGGCGTGATCCGCCTGGTCCAGGTCGCCGCGACCCAGCTCGCCGGGTCGAACATCCGCGTCAACGCCATCTGCCCCGGGCTGATCGAGACCGGCATGACCAGGCCCCTGTTCGAAAACGCCCGCGCCGCCGGCAAGGAGGACCAGATCGGCCACCTCAATCCGATGAAGCGCGGCGGCATCCCCGACGAGATCGCCGCCGCCGCCTTGTTTCTCGCCTCGGACGAGTCGAGCTACGTCAACGGCCACGCTTTGGTCGTGGACGGCGGCCTGTCGTCGAGCCACCCCTTCTACCGCCAGGAATATGGCCGCACGTCCTTCTAGGGACAGTTTGGGGACAGTTACGTAACTGTCCTCGGCCCTCGGCCCTCCCGCCAGGAATGTAGACGAACGGCGGTCTGACGTCGGCAGCAATCGCACATTATCTTCCGACTGGGATCTAGACGGCAACTGGATCAGCCTGCTCTCCTCCTCGGAATGTTTGTTGTAACCCTTTTGATACTCTGGAATTTCTCAGAGAATGACCTAACATTTTAATGCGCTGTACATTGACTCGACAAGCGCAAAACAACGTGACACTATCGTTGCTCGTACAGCGTTGCGTTACCTAGCTTGGCGTCGTGCTTCAGGATAGAATAATCCTGTACGTACGTCTGCCACACCTTAATCATGAACATTCCAGAAAATAGGAGGTTTTAATGGGAACCGAGATCGCAACAGGATTGTGTGTTACGAAGGCCGCGCTTAACGCGCCGGATACGACGTTTATCTGGGACGTAGTCGAGACTAATGGCAATCTGGCCGTCAAAGCTGCCTACGGCGGCGGAACCGACAACAGCAACATACAAATAGCGAATATCCCTGCAGGAAGCACGGCATCCGTCAACATGCCGGCCGGGACTAACCCCCTGATAAGCGTGATCGGTCGAGTGGCCGCAGCCTGGTCGGATGGCAACCAGTCCTACGTCGTCACCTTTTCAGGTCAGATGGTGAGACCGGGCGTCAACAACATAATCAGCAGCGATCAGAACGGAACGGCGGCGGACAAATTCCCAGTCATAGTCTATGCCTATATGAACTGATCCAGACCGGTGTCTGATACCAATGCCGGTGTCAGACACCGACGGGGTTCGAAGCCTGTGAGCGTCGCCCCGCCAGACACCTCTGTCGGTTCCATTCGCCGATCACGGCATCCGCCCGCGCCTTCTCCGCGCTCCCCGGCTTCAACTCGGGATGGCGCACGCGGCGCCCGCTCTCGCCGTGCCCAATTTCCTGAACCGGCTTGGGGACAGTCACTGTGACTTTCCCCGTTCGAACGAGGTGCGAACTCGCGCCGCGGGGACGGCCGGCCATCGTTTTAGGGGACAGTTACCGTTGACTGTCCGCACTTCCCCGCTTCCACCAAGCCGTTGACGGCGCGCCGCTTTTCCAGGCAACATGCGCCTGCATCGGGGGAAGGGGGGACTGCCTTGAAGACCATTCGGGCGATCGCGCTGCTGGTCGCATTCGCTCTTTCTTTCGCGCTCCACGCCCCCGCCGCGGCCGCGGACGAGGATTATGGCGGCGCCGACGCCGGCATCCTCATCTACTCTGCCGGAAGCATCGCCATGCCGCTGGCTTTCGAGTTCCGGTACAGACGCATCGGCCTCCCCGCCGGCGCGGCGGCGTCGGACTGGAGCGGCCGGATCGAAAGCCGGACGGGCGGCTTCTCGCGCGCACACGTCTCCGGCGCGGAATATTCGGGCCGCGAGACCGGGCGTGTGTTCGTGCGCCGGCTGCCGCCCGGCAATTACGAGGTGCACGGCTTCCGTTTCGCGGGAACCCGGCAGTTCCGGTCGCGCCGGCCCTTCTCGATCCCGTTCACGATCCGCCCCGGCCAAGCCACCTATATCGGCAATTTCGCGAGAGCGCCCTCGCTCGGGACCCCGCTCCAGAGGACCCTCGGCGCGGTCGGCTTCTTCGTGATCTCCGACAGATCGGAGCGGGACGTCGCGCTCGCGCGGGGCCGCTTTCCCGAGCTTCCGCCGGTCACCGTCGAGGTGACGGACGTCACGGCCTTCGGCCACACCATGCTGCTGGCCCGGGAGCCGCAATAAGAGTCGCGGTGGGGACAGTTAAGTAACTGTCCCCTTACTGTCCCGCAGCCATTGCGGAAGGCGGACGTAGGTCGCATGCTGCGCACATGTTTCTGCCTTTGGCCTTTGCCGCTTTGGTACCCGCAGCAGCAGCGGGGGCCAGCGCAGCGGAGGTACGCCCCTGCCCCGGCTTCGCGAGTGGTCGCGCCAATCCCGTCGAGGTCCATCGATTCTATGTCCGCCGCGTGATCAGCATCGTGAATGCTGCGGCCGCGGAAGATCTCGCGGCGCTCGACGCGCTCGTTTCTCCCGAAGCTTCGCTGGAAATTTGGCGTGGCGACTACA
Source organism: Allosphingosinicella sp. (assembly GCA_036386495.1). Taxonomy (GTDB): domain Bacteria; phylum Pseudomonadota; class Alphaproteobacteria; order Sphingomonadales; family Sphingomonadaceae; genus Allosphingosinicella. The sequence continues at coordinate 8,858 of DASVVP010000093.1, read as the reverse complement.
GCGTCGGCGGGCGCGAGCCGGGGCGGGCCGTTGCGATAGAGATGGTCCGAATCCTGAGACCGGTCCGGTACCAGTCACAGATCGGTCAGCCAGGCCCGATCTCGGTTCTCTCCACAATATGCACTCACGAAGTGACATTGCTGTTCCGAACCGAGGAGCCGACGGTCGGATTCTCGATGACCTTCAATTTCCGCGATGGCGTGATGGTGTCGGCAACCGGCTCCGAGGTCGCTCTTTTCGAGGGTGGCCTTCCTTAAGCCAAGTCCCGGGCAGGTCGCATCCTTCACGCGGGCAGCTCCGGTTGACGTTCGCGTAAAGGCACGCCTATCCGCTCGGAGCCAGCTTCGGAGACAGACATGAGCCCCATCAGCACACGCCGCCACGGCGACATCCTCATCGTCACCTCGAACAATCCCCCGGTGAACGCGCTCGGCCATGCGGTGCGCGAGGGGCTGGTGAAGGCGATCGAGGAGGCCGATGCGGACGAGGGGGTGAAGGCGGTGGTGATAATCTGCCAGGGCCAGACCTTCTTCGCCGGCGCCGACATCAGCGAGTTCGGAACGCCGAAGTCCTTCCAGCCGCCGATGCTGCCGCAGGTCGTCGACATCATCGAGAATTGCACCAAGCCAGTGGTCGCCGCGATCCACGGCACCGCTTTCGGCGGCGGCCTCGAAGTCGCTCTGGCGTCGCACTATCGCGTGGCCGTCCCCGCGGCGAAGCTCGGCGTCCCGGAAGTGAAGCTCGGCCTGCTGCCCGGCGCGGGCGGGACCCAGCGCCTGCCGCGCGCCGCGGGCGTCGGGCTCGCCCTCGAAATGGCGGCGACCGGCAACCCGATCGGCGCCCGCGAGGCGCGCGACGCCGGCCTCGTCGACCGGATCGTCGAGGGCGACCTCGAGCAGCATGCGGTCGCCTTCGCCGACGAGGTCAAGGCGGCGCGGCCGATCCCCAAGACCAGCGAGCGCGACGAGAAGCTCCAGCAAGCGCGCGACAATCCCGGCCTGTTCGACGCCTTCCGCCAGGCCAATGCGCGCAAGTTCCGCGGTTTCGACGCGCCCGAGGCGAACATCCAGGCGATCGAGGCGGCGGTGGCGAGGCCCTATGCCGAGGGCGTCCAGGAGGAGCGCCGCCTGTTCATGGAGCTGATGAGCGGGACGCAGGCCCGCGCCCAGCAATATTTCTTCTTCGCCGAGCGCCAGGCCGCCAAGATCGACGGCCTTCCCGAGGGAACGACCCCGCGCGAGATCGGGCGCGTCGGCGTGATCGGCGCCGGCACGATGGGCGGCGGCATCTCGATGAACTTCCTCTCCGCCGGCATCCCCGTGACCATCGTCGAGCAGCAGCAGGAGGCGCTCGACCGGGGCACCGGCGTGATGAGGAAGAATTACGAGGGGAGCGCCGCCAGGGGCCGGATGACGGCCGATCAGGTCGAGGGTGCGATGGGCCTCTTGAAGCCGACGCTCAGCCTCGAGGACCTTGGCGATTGTGACCTCATCATCGAGGCCGTGTTCGAGAATATGGACGTCAAGAAGGAGGTGTTCGGCAAGCTCGACCGGATCGCGAAGCCCGGCGCGATCCTCGCCTCCAACACCTCCTATCTCAACATCGACGAGATCGCCGCCTCGACCTCGCGGCCGCAGGACGTCGTCGGCCTCCACTTCTTCTCCCCGGCCAACGTCATGAAGCTGCTCGAAGTGGTGCGCGGCGCGAAGACGGCCCCGGATGTGCTGATGACGGCGATGCAGCTCGCCAAGAAGATCCGGAAAGTCGCGGTGGTGGCGGGCGTCTGCTACGGCTTCATCGGCAACCGCATGCTGATGCCGCGCCAGGTCCAGGCCAACCGCCTGCTGCTCGAAGGCGCCACGCCCGAGCAGATCGACAAGGTCCATGTCGCGTTCGGCATGCCGATGGGGCCCTTCCAAATGGCGGACCTCGCCGGCGTCGATATCGGCTGGCACCGCGACCCTAGCCGGGTCGAGAACGTCCGCGACGCGCTCTGCGCCGCCGACCGCTGGGGCCAGAAGAAGGGCGCCGGCTTCTATGATTATGACGAGAAGCGCCGCCCCTCCCCCTCCCCGGTCGTCGCCGGGATCATCGACGATTTCCGCGCGAAGGAAGGCGTCGAGCCCCGCGAGATCAGCGACCAGGAGATCGTCGAGCGCACGCTCTACACGATGGTCAACGAGGGCGCGAAGATCCTCGAGGAAGGCATGGCCCAGCGCGCCTCCGACATCGACGTCATCTGGGTCTACGGTTACGGCTGGCCCGTCTATCGCGGCGGCCCGATGTTCTGGGCCGACACCGAGGGGCTGGGCAAGATCGTCGAGGGACTGCGGCGCCAGCAGGAGCGGCTGGGCGAGGATTTCACGCTTTCCGAGCTGCTCGTGACGAAGGCGGAATCGGGTAAGAAGCTCACGCGCTGATCCGTGCGGTCGCCGCCTTCATGGCGGCGACGAACGAACGCAGCGGCGGCGCCGGATCCTCGCGGTTCGCTTCCGCCATGGCGACGATCGCGGAGCCGGAAATGACGCCCGCTGCGCCGGCGGCCAGCGCGGCGGCGACATGCTCCGGCTTCGAGATGCCGAAACCGAAGACGGGCGGCGGGGCGAGGTTCCGGCGCAGCGCCCCGAGCATCTCGCCATGATCCAGCGTCACCGCCTCCCCCGCCCCGGTCACGCCGGCGCGGGCGAGGCAGTAAGTGTAGCCTTGGCCGAGCGCGGCGATCCGCCGCAGCGTCGCGGACGGCGTGTTCCGGGCGGCGATGAGAACCGGGGCGACGCCGTGGGCGCGGGCCGTTTCGACGAAGGGCTTCGCCTCGAGCGCGGGCACGTCGGCGACGAGGACGCTGTCGACTCCCGCCTCGGCTGCCGCGCGGTAGAATGCGTCGCGGCCACGGGCGAGGACGAGGTTGGCGTAGGTGAGGATGCCCACCGGCAGGTCCGGGTGGCGCGACCGGAACTCGGCGAGGAGGCGGAAGCAGTCGGCGGGTCTGACCCCGGCGGCGAGCGCACGGTCGGCTGCCGCCTGGATGACCGGCCCGTCGGCGATCGGGTCCGAGAAGGGAATGCCGACTTCGAGCATGTCGGCGCCGCCCTCGACAAGCGCGTCGAGGATGAGGGCGCTGGTCCCGAGGTCCGGGTCGCCGAGCATCGCGAACGCGCCGAACGCACCCTCGCCGTCCGCGGCGAGCCGCGCGAACATCGCGGCGTAGCGGCTCATGCGCCCGGCCCCAGCAGAGTCTGCGCCTGCACCATGTCCTTGTCGCCGCGCCCCGAGAGGTTGACGACGAGCACCGCCTCCTCCTCCGCAGCCTCCGCCATCTTCAGCGCATGGGCCAAGGCGTGGGCGCTCTCGAACGCGCAGATGATTCCCTCCGATCGCGCCAGCAAGGCGAAGGCGTCGAGCGCCTCCCGGTCCGTGCAGCCGACATATTCGGCGCGGCCGCTGTCCTTGAGGAAGGCATGCTCCGGGCCCACCGCCGGATAATCGAGCCCGGCCGAGACCGACCAGCTGTCGGCGATCTGCCCGTCTTCGTCCTGCAGCACGTAGGTCTCCGCGCCGTGCAGCACGCCGGGCCGCCCGCGCAGCAGGGTCGCGCCGTGCTCCGTTCCGTCGAGCCCCCTCCCCGCCGCCTCGACCCCGATCAGCCGCACCTCGGCGTCCTCGACGAAATCGGCGAACATCCCCATCGCATTGGAGCCGCCCCCGACGCAGGCGATCACCGCGTCGGGCAGCCGCCCCTCCTCCTCCAGGATCTGGGCGCGCGCCTCCTTGCCGATCACGCGCTGGTACTCGCGGACCATCAAGGGAAAGGGATGCGGGCCGGCGACCGTGCCGAGCAGATAATGGGTATCGGCGAAGCTGGCCGTCCAGTCGCGCAGCGCCTCGTTGACCGCGTCCTTGAGCGTGCGTCCGCCGCTCTCCACCGGCACCACCTCGGCGCCCATCAGCTCCATCCGGAAGACGTTCAGCCGCTGCCGCGCGACGTCGTCCGCGCCCATGTAGATGCGCGTCTCGAGGCCGAACAGCGCGCCCGCCAGCGCCGTCGCCACGCCGTGCTGCCCCGCCCCGGTCTCGGCGATGATCCGCCGTTTCCCCATCCGCCGCGCGAGCAGCGCCTGGGCAAGCACCTGGTTGGTCTTGTGGGCGCCGCCGTGGAGCAGGTCCTCGCGCTTCAGGTAGATGCGCGCCTTCGTCCCCGCGCCGAGCCGGGCGCAGCGCGTGAGCGGCGTCGGGCGACCGGCATATTTGGTGAGCAGGCCGTGGAGCTCGGCCTGGAACGCCGCATCTTGCTGCGCGGCGAGGAAGGCGGCCTCGAGCTCCTCCAGCGCCGGCATCAATATCTCGGGGACGTAGGCGCCGCCATAGGCGCCGAAGCGGCCGCTCAGTTGCACCGCGCCGCCTCCGCTCTCGAAGGTGTCCGAAGCGCCTCGAAGAAGGCGTGCATCTTCCCCGCATCCTTGCGGCCCGGCGCCATCTCGACCCCGGAGCCGACGTCGAGCGCGAATGCGCCGATCCCGGCGGCAACGCCTGCATTTGACGGGTTGAGGCCGCCGGCGAGAAGAGAGTGGCTCAGCTCCGGCCGGCCCTTGACCCGGGTCCAGTCGAAACACCGGCCCGTGCCGCCGCTGCGGCCGTTCACGCACGTGTCGAACAGCGTGCGGTCGGCGCCGCGGCGCGGTTCCGGGAGGGTCTCACCGACCGCGCCGACCGACCAGATCTCCGTGCGCTCCGGGAGCATCCGGCGCAGCGCACGGATGTACGCCGCATCCTCGCTGCCGTGGAGCTGGACCGCGTCGAGACCGAGCGCCGCGGCACTCTGCGCGACCTGCATCAGCTTCTCGTTGCGGAACACCCCCACGACGGCCAGCCCGGCCGCGGCGGCCGCTTCGACGATCGGCTCCGCCTGCTGCAGGTTCACGGCCCGGGGAGTCTGGGGCACCATCACCAGGCCGGCGAAGGACGCGCCGGCCGCCGCCGCCATCTCGGCGTCGCGGCCGTCGGTGAGCCCGCAGATCTTGACCCGGCCGAAGGCGAACGCCCGCGCGGCGAGGCCGGGGTTCGCGGCCCGCATCAGCGCCGAGCCGACGAGGAAGGCGTCGGCGTGGGGCGCGAGCCGCTCGACGTCGGCGCGAGAGCCGATGCCGCTCTCGGCGACCAGCAGGCGGTCGGGCGGCACCAGCCGGGCCAGCCGCTCGGTGACGGCGAGGTCGACCTCGAGCGTCCTCAGGTCGCGGTTGTTGATGCCGATCAGCGCGGCGCCGAGCGCGACAGCGCGTCGGACCTCGCTCTCGTCATGCGCCTCGACCAGGACGTCCATCCCAAGCCGCCCCGCTTCTGCCATCACGATCGCCGCCTCGCCGTCGTCGAGCACCGACAGCATCGCCAGCACCGCGTCGGCGCCGTGCAGCCGCGCCTCGGCGACCTGGCGCGGATCGACGATGAAATCCTTGGCCAGGATCGGCCCGTCATAGACCCGCCGGACTGCGGCGAGATCGGCGAGCGAGCCGCCGAAAAAGGGGGTGTCGGTGAGCACGCTGATCGCGTCCGCCGCGCCTGCATACGCACGGGCGATCTGCGCCGGATCGGCGTCGGCCCGGATCGCTCCGGCCGACGGAGAAGCGCGCTTCACCTCCATGACGAAGCGCGCCCCGGGCCGGGCCAATGCCGCGTGCAAGCTCCGCCGGGTCGGCTCGGCGGCCGGGACGGACTCACCCAGCCGGGCTGCCACCTGGGCTCGCTTGCGCCGCACGATCTCGCCGAGGACGTCAGTCATTGGTGATCTCGGCGAGATCGCGAAGCACGCGGTAGGCCGCGCCCGATGCGAGCACGTCACCGGCCCGCGCGACGCCGTCCTTGAGGTCGGCGACGAGCCCTGCCGTCAGCAGCAGGGCGCCGGCGTTGAGCGCCACGACCTGCCGCTCCGATGCCGCGCCGTAGCCGAGCAGCAGCGACTTCAGCCGCGCCGCATTCTCCTCGGGCCCGCCGCCGCGCAGCGCCTCGACCGGCGCGCGCGTCAGCCCGGCATCCTCGGGCGTGATCGCGACCCGCTCGATCGCGCCTTTGCTCAGCCGCACCGCCGAGGTCGGGCCGTGCAGGGCGATCTCGTCGAGCCCGGAGCCGTGGACGACGAGCGCCTCGCGCACGCCGAGCGCGGCCAGCGTCCGCGCCACCGGCTCGAGCAGCCTGGAATCGGCGACGCCGAGCAATTGCACCGGTGGCTCGGCCGGGTTCACGCAGGGCCCGAGCACGTTCATGATGGTGCGGACGCCGAGCGCCCGCCGCACCGGCCCGGCGTGGCGCAGGCCCGGATGATAGGCCGGCGCGAACAGGAAGCAGATGCCGGTCTCGTCGAGCGCGCGCCGCGACAGCTCGGCGGGCACGTCGAGCCTGACGCCGAGTTGCTCGAGCACGTCCGCCGACCCGCAGCGCGAGGTGACCGAGCGGTTGCCGTGCTTGGCCACGGGCAGCCCCGCCGCCGCGGCGACGAAGGCGACGGCGGTCGAGACGTTGATCGTCCCCGAGCCGTCGCCGCCGGTCCCGCAGCTGTCGGCGAAGAGGTAGTCCGGCCGCGCGAACGGCGCGTCGGCGGCGCGCAGGGCGCGGGCCGCGCCGGTCAGCTCCTCCACCGTCTCGCCTTTGAGGCGAAGCGCGATGAGCATGGCGGCGATGCTCGGCGCCTCCAGACGGCCTTCGACCAGAGCGCGGAACAGGGCCTCCGCATCGGCTTCGCAGAGCGATTCGCCGCAATAGAGGCGGGCGAGCGCCGCGTCGGGGTCGGCGCCGGGCTCCGCCGGTTCGGGCATGATTCGGGCGAGATTGTCGGCACGGTACATGAGGGTGATCCTTCGGAGATGCGCGCAAGAAAAAGCCCGCCGGGAGCGGCGGGCTGATCGGGACGTGAGCTGCTAAGGGAGCTTCACCATCGATGCAGGCAGGCCGCGGAGGACGGAAATCCGTGCCACCAAAGCCAGGCCTGAGCGCGCGAATCGGCGGCCGCGGGAGCGGCGCCGTCAACCGGAAGAAGGATCTGTTCGGTCGTCATCGCGGCCGCAAACTCAAGCTTTCCAACCGCTTCGTCAACCCGCAATCGCTTCGTGCGTTGGGGGAGCATGGACCAGCTCGCTCTGTTCGACGCTCCAGCCGGCGCGCCCGAGGGCCTCGCTTACACGCCGGAGCTGATCGGCGAGTACGAGGAGCGCGCGCTGGTCGAGCGCTTCGCCGCCTTGCCCTTCGCGCCGTTCGAGTTTCACGGCTTCCTGGGCAAACGCCGCACCGTCTCCTTCGGCCACCAATACCGCTTCGACGGCAGCGGCCTCGCCGAAGCCGAGCCGATTCCCGACTGGCTCGAGCCGCTCCGCGCCCGCGCCGCCGCCTTCGCCGGGCTCCATCCGGAGGCGCTCGTCCACGCCTTGCTGATCGAATATGGCGAAGGCGCCGGGCTCGGCTGGCACCGCGACCGGCCGGTCTTCGGCGACGTGATCGGAGTGTCCCTGCTCTCGGAGGCGCCGCTCCGCTTCCGGCGGAAGCTGGGCGGCAAGTGGCAGCGCTTCACGCTGCAGGCGGCCCCCCGCTCGGCCTATTGCCTGCGGGGAGCCGCCCGGACCGAGTGGGAGCACAGCCTCGCCCCCGTGGCTGCGCTCCGCTACTCGGCGACCTTCAGAACTCTGAGCGGGGACAGTTACTAGTAACTGTCCCCGTGCAGCGCCTAGCGCGAAGCGCGTAGCGAAGACCCAGCTCGAAGGACCACCAGCGATGCAGCGAAGGGGACGGCTCCCCCCGGAACCGTCCCCTCGCGCCCCCGCCTTCAGCTGTAGAAGATGTGGAGGCCGATCCGGTCCTGGCGGGCGAGGCGGCGGCCCCAGCTCGGCGAGACATAATCGGCATGGTACCAGAGCACGTCGCTGTCGACCGCGCGGGCGGTGCCGGCGAGCGCGATGCGGGCGATGGCGACCGCCCTGCTCCACGCCTCGGACGAGCGGTCCGCGTTCGGGATGCGTCCGGTGGCGTTGACGAAGGAGAATTGCCAGGGCTGCTCGACCACTTCGCAGATCGTGTCGGGATAACGCTCCGAGACGACGCGGTTGAGGACGACGTCGGCGACCGCGAGCTGGCCCTTCAGCGGCTCGCCGCGGGCCTCGAAATAGACCGCGCTGGCGAGGCAATCCTGCTCCCGGCCGTCGGTCTCGACACGGGCGGCGCTCGCCACCTGCTGCTCGAGCGTGCCGGAGAAAGCGGCCGCCGTCGGCACATTGACCTGACCGGGCGTGCTGACGCCGCTGGCGGCCGACAAAGCGAAGGCAGCCACGGCAAGCGCCGCGGCACGAAACGTGCGGATCATTGAACCTCGTTCTTTTCAGTGCGGTGGCTGATCCCCCGGATGCGCAAAGCGCATCCCCGACCAGGTCCCCGTCTCGCATTTGCCGCCGGCTCTCAGGCTCTGGCGGCGCCCGCTCTCGCGTTCATTCGCTGCAGGGTCCCTGACCGATGTCGCGGCTGGAAGCAACAGCACGCTGCCACATTTCGGACGAAATGGTTAACGCTGTCGACGAACCGAGGAACGAACGTAAATCCTATGTAAACTCAATCGCTTGGGTAGATTTGCGGCGGCGGCCTCCGGCGGAGCAGGGCGCTGGAGCGGGTTGAGACCGTGACGCTGGCGGTCTAAATCCGGTGTCGGTGAAGGGCGAAAGGGATGCTGCGAATGGCCCATTGGCTGATGAAATCGGAGCCCGGCAGCTATTCCTGGGAGGACCTGCTGCGCGACGGCGCCACCGAATGGGACGGCGTCCGCAACCCGGCCGCGCGGCTCCAGCTCAGGGCCATGACCCCCGGCGACGAGGCCTTCTTCTACCATAGCG
>DASVVP010000092.1:0-11276 GCA_036386495.1 Allosphingosinicella sp. | reverse complement strand
TCCACATTATGAAAGACGCCCTTCGTGGGCGCCGCCGCGGGCAACGATCCGCCAATAAGGAGAGTGGGAATGGCCGACAAGGTCAACAACCTCCAGGACATGTTCCTCAACAGCCTGAGGCGCAGCAAAACTCCGGTCACCATGTTCCTCGTCAAGGGCGTAAAGCTTCAGGGGATCATCACCTGGTTCGACAATTTTTCGGTGTTGCTGCGCCGGGAGGGCCAGGCGCAGCTGATCTACAAACACGCCATCTCGACGATCATGCCCGCCCAGCCGATCGACCTCGGCGATATCGAGGCCGCCTTCGCCGAGCAGATGGACAGGAAGAAGGCGGCGCTGCTCCAGGAGGTGTTCTTGAACGCGGTCCGCCGCTCGGGCGAGCCGGTGACGATGTTCCTCGTGAACGGGGTGATGCTCCAGGGCGAAATCGCGGCCTTCGACCTGTTCTGCATGCTCCTCCAGCGCGATCGCTTGTCGCAGCTCGTCTACAAGCACGCCATCTCGACGGTGCAGCCGGAAAGTCCGATCAGCTTCATCGAGGCGCAGGACGAGGAGCAGCCCGCCTGAGCGCTGCGACACCCACCAACGACCCCGATTTCGCCCGCGGCGCGCGCGCCGTGATCGCCCTGCCAGACCTCGGCACCGGCGCACGGCGGGATGTCGATGCGCGCCTGGACGAGGCGGCCGGGCTCGCCGAGGCGATCGGCATCGCGGTCGCCGGGAAGCTCCATTTCCGCATCCGTGGCGCGCGTCCCGCCACCCTGTTCGGCAAAGGCCAGACCGAAGCGATCGCCGCCGCGGTCGCCGAAGCCGAGGCCGAGCTGCTCGTCGTCGACGCGGCGATCACCCCGATCCAGCAGAAGAATCTCGAGACTGCGACCAAGGCCAAGGTGATCGACCGCACCGGCCTCATTCTCGAGATTTTCGGCGAACGGGCGGCGACCGCGGAGGGCCGGCTGCAGGTCGAGCTCGCCCATCTCGATTACCAGGCCGGACGGCTGGTGCGGTCCTGGACCCACCTCGAGCGCCAGCGTGGCGGCTTCGGCTTCCTCGGCGGGCCGGGCGAGACCCAGATCGAGGCCGACCGGCGGCTGATCCGCGACCGGATGGCGAAGCTTCGCCGCGAGCTCGACCAGGTCACCCGGACCCGCGCCCTCCACCGCGCGCGGCGGCAGCGGGCGCCGTGGCCGGTGATCGCCCTCGTCGGCTACACCAATGCGGGCAAATCGACCTTGTTCAATCGGCTCACCAAAGCCGACGTGCTCGCCGCGGACCTTCTGTTCGCGACCCTCGACCCGACCATGCGCGAGATCGACCTTCCGGGCTTCGACAAGGCGATCCTCTCCGACACGGTCGGTTTCATCTCGGAGCTGCCGACCCAACTCGTCGCGGCTTTCCGCGCCACCCTGGAGGAAGTAATCTCGGCCGACATCATCGTCCACGTCCGCGACGTCTCCCACCCCGACAGCGACGCCCAGCGGGAGGACGTCGAACAGGTCCTCGCCGACATCGGCGCCGGCGGGGCAAAGGGGGAGGGGGCCGGCGCCCCCATGATCGAAGCCTGGAACAAGATCGACGCCCTCGAAGGCGAGGCGCTCGAGCGCGTCCGCGCCGAGGGCGAGCGTCGCGACAATGTCGTCCTGATCTCAGCGCTTACCGGCGAAGGCGTCGAGGCGCTGCTCGAATGCGCGTCGCGCCAGCTGCGCAAGGGCTCCGACGTCCGCACGGTCCGCCTGTCGCTCGGCGAAGGGGACACGATCGCTTGGTTGCACGCGAACGGCGAGGTCCTCGGTCAGCGTTTCGAATGCGAGGGCGAGGCCGAGATCGACGTCCGGCTCTCCGCGGCAGACTGGGCGCGCTTCGAGGGCCGGCGGAGGTAGCAGTCCCCGTCCGTCATCCCGGCGAAGGCCGGGATCTCGGGGGGTGAAGGGCGCAGAGGCCAACGGAGGTCACCAAGGACGCCTTGCACCTGCGGAAGCGACTTCTCGTCCTGAGATCCCGGCCTTCGCCGGGATGACGTGCGCGGCAAAGGCGGACGTCTCAGACTTCTTTCTTCGCCTGCTGCCAGAGCGTCTCAAGTGAATCAATATTCATTGTATCCAGCGGCTTGTCGGCAATTTCTTCGACCTTGCGGAAGCGTCGTTCGAACCGGGCGACCGCTTCGCGCAGTGCCGCTTCGGGGTCGACGTCGCGATGGCGGGCATAGTTGACGACCGAGAAGAGGACGTCGCCGATCTCGTGGACCAGCTCTTCCTGTGTCTTCGCGCCCTCGATCTCGGCCAGCTCCTCGTCGATCTTGGCGCGCGGGCCGCGGGCGTCGGGCCAGTCGAAGCCGACGCGGGCGGCGCGGCGCTGGATCTTCTCGGCGCGTTTCAGTGCCGGCAGCGCCTGAGCGACGTGGGCGAGGGCGCTCTTGTCCTCGCTGCCGCCGCGTTCCGCCGCCTTCAGGGCGTCCCAGCCCGGACTTTCGGATTCATCTCCGAAAATGTGCGGATGCCGCCGCACCATCTTGTCCGCAATCCCGTCCAACACCGTGTCGATGTTGAAGAATCCAAGCTCCTCGGCGATCCGCGCATGGTAGACCACCTGGAGCTGGAGGTCGCCGAGCTCGTCGAGCAGATCCGTCATGTCGCCGCGCGCGATGGCGTCGGCGACCTCATAGGCTTCCTCGATCGTGTAAGGCGCGATCGTCGCGAAGCTCTGCTCGCGATCCCATTCACAACCGGTTGCCGGGTCGCGCAGCCGCCGCATGATCTCGACGAGGCGATCGAGGCCGGAAGAGGGCGCCTCCTCACCGGCCATCTTTAAGTCCGATAATAAGCATTATGTAAAATAACTCTAGGGCCGGAGGATCAGGATCCTGCCTTCGACGCTCCAGCTCGAGAGCGACGAGAGGAAATTCATGCCGATCACGTTCATGTCGCCGAACGCTTCGGAGATGTGGACGGCGACGTCGCGCCGCTCGATCGTGCCGACTTTCAGCCTGCCCGCCTGGCCGCGCTGCACGGCGACGACTCCGTTGGCGGTGCGCACCATCGCCGGAAAGGCGCTGCTCGGCTCGATGCCGGCGCGCCGGGCGACGTCGCGGGAGATGCTGGTGGTGGTCGCGCCGCTGTCGATCAGGAAGCGGACCGGCTCGCCGTTCAATTCGGCGTCGACCCAGAAATGGCCGTCTCCGGAGCGCCGCACGCGGAGCTCCTCGCCATGCTGCTCCTGGACCACGCCGCCGCGCGCCTCAAGCACGACCCGCTCCCACAAAGCCACGAAATCGTCCTTCATGGTGAAGATCACGAACGCCGCAGCGAAGATCAGCACCCAGGCGGCGAGCATCTTGACGCCCTGCCCCATGGGGATCCGGCGCACGAACAGCGCGCTCGCGACCAGCACCAGCACGCCGGCGAGGTAGATGAGCTGGACCGCCTGGTCGCCCTGGCTCACGGCGCGACCTCCAGCCCGTCATAGCCCGGCTCGACTCCCGGGGGCAGCTCGTCGAGCAGCGTCCGGTAGTCCATGCTGTTGTCCATGTGCGTGAGTATTGCCCTCCTCGCGCGCACGCGCGCAATCCATTCCAGGCTTTGCGAAAGATGGGAGTGGGTCGGATGCGGCCGGCGCCGCAGCGCATCGACGATCCACAGGTCGACATCTTGAAACAACGTCTCCATCTGCGGCGTCAGATCGTTGAAATCCGTGGAATAAGCGATCGACTTGCCGTCCGCTTCGAAGCGCAGGCCGGCGCTGGTGATGGGTCCGTGGGGCTGGTCGACGGTGCGGATCGTGACCCCGCCCAGCTCCATCACGTCGGGCAGCAGATAACCGACGGCGATTTCGGGATAGCCCGCGGGGCGGCCGTCGAAGACATAAGCGAAGCGTTCGCGCAGCTGGACCAGCGCCGCTTCGCGGGCATAGCCTTCGATCGGCCGCTGGTAGACGTGGTAGAGCTGCCGCAGATCGTCGATGCCGTGGCAATGGTCGGCATGGTCGTGCGTCCAGATGACGGCGTCGATGGTGTGGATGTCGCCGGCGAGCAGCTGCTCGCGAAGGTCGGGCCCGGTGTCGACCAGGATGTTGGTGCCGTCGTGGCTGATCAGGATCGAGACCCGGAGGCGGCGGTTGCGTGGCTCGGCCGGATTGCACATGCCCCAGTCGTTGCCGATCCGCGGCACGCCGGACGAAGTGCCGCAGCCGAGGATGCGGACCTTCACGCCGCCGCCTTGTCGAACAGGCGGCGGAAATTGGCCGAAGTGGCGGCGGCGAGCTGTTCGACGCTTTCACCGCGAAGGTCGGCGAGGAAGCGCGCGGTGTCGGCGACGAAGGCCGGCTCGCACGGCCGTCCCCGGTGCGGCACCGGGGCCAGGAAGGGCGAATCGGTCTCGATCAGCAGGCGGTCGAGCGGAATCGCCTTCGCCGTCTCCTGGAGGTCGCGCGCGTTCTTGAAGGTGACGATCCCCGAGATCGAGACATAGAGGCCGAGGGCGAGCGCCTTGTCGGCGAAGTCGCGGCTGGCGGTGAAGCAGTGGATGACGCCGGTGAAGGCGCCCTTCCCCATCTCCTCGGTCAGGATCCGGTGCGTGTCCGCCTCCGCCTCGCGGGTGTGGACGATGACCGGCAGGCCCGTCTCCCTGGCGGCCGCGATATGGGCCCGGAAGCTCGCCCGCTGACGATCGCGATCTGAGCGATCATAATAAAAATCAAGCCCGCTCTCCCCAATCCCGACTACCCTGGGATGGCGGGCGCGCTCGACCAGGGTGGCCGTCTCGACGTCCGCGTGGGTGTCGGCGTCGTGCGGGTGCACGCCGACCGAGGCGAAGACGTCCGGCTCGCGCTCGGCGAGGCCAACGACCTCGTCCCATTCGGCGGCGCGGGTCGAGATGTTGAGCATCGTCCCGACGCCCGCGGCCCGGGCCCGCGCGAGCACCGCCGGCTGATCCTCGACCAGGCCCTTATAATTGAGGTGGCAGTGGCTATCGACGAACATCGCCGCTGCCATAGCGGCGCCCCTCAGCCGATGCGAGCCGCTTCCGTCCCGCCGTCGATGGCAGGCACCCGCTCCCGGCGAAACGGCAGCGCGAGCTGACGGACCAGGCTCGGGGCGTCGGCGTCATGGTCCGGGCCGAGCCCGATCGGCATCGCCGCCACCTCGCGATGGTCGCGCCGGTTCAGCGTGCCGAACAGCCAGTCCCACAGCATGAGCACCTCGCCGTAATTGCTGTCGGTCTCGGCGCGGCGGGCGCTGTGATGGACGTGGTGCGCGGCCGGCGTGACGAGGATGAAGGCGGCGAGGCGTTCGACTCGCGCGGGCAGCCGGAGATTGGCGTGCGACCAGAGCGTGAGCGCAATGGCGGTGGCTTCGTAGCAGATGAGCGCCGGGACCGACAGGCCGAGCAGCATGGCGGCTCCGGCGTGGCAAGCTGCGGCGAACAGGAGCTCGAACGGGTGATGCCTGACGCCCGTCGAGAGATCGACCGCCGTATCGCTGTGATGGATGCGGTGCATTCGCCACAACAAGGGCACGCGATGCGCCAGTACGTGGAGTGCGTAGGAAGTGAGGCTCCGCGCCAGAATCGTGACGAAAAAGGCAGCCGCCGCGGGCACGGCAAGGACGTTGAGCAGGCCGAAGCTCTGCTGCCTCGCTAATTCGGCGGGAAGAACGCTCGACAGCGGCAGCAGCGCAAACAGCGTGAAATTGATCGCGCCGAGGCCGAAATTGGCCAACAGGCGCCCCTTCCCCTCCTTCGGCGCGCTATGAATGGGCCGCCTCAGCTCGAGCACGATCAAGGCGATCAGCAGCAGCGAGACGGCACCGACAGGTAGCCATGCCCGCAGCTCGCCGATCCAGCCAGTCGCGTCCAATCGAAGTCTCCCAGGATTCGAGGTGCTTGAAATCGTTGCGCGTTCGCGTCTACGCCCTCACTTTCTGCTACGGCCGTGCCGCGACAGGCGCAACAGGAGGAATCGATGAAGCAGTTGAAGTCCATCGCATCGGGCGCGGCTTTTTTCGCCAGCGCCGTTTTCCTCGCCGCCGATCCGGCGCTTGCCGGCTTCCCCGTTCCCGGTCCCGTGCTCGGCGCCGGCCTCCCCGCGCTCGCACTGATCGCCGGCGGCTATTATCTGATCAGGCGCCGCCGCCGCGGCTGATGCTGCACGGCGCGGCGACGTGACCGCCACAGCCCGCGCGGCGCCGCGCGCACCCTTCGCACTGTCGCGGGACCGGCTTCTCGCGGGCCTGTTTCTGATTGCGTCGCTAAACGCCCTCTCGGCCCTCGCGGCGGGGAGCGTGGCCCGTGATGGCTGGGCGCTCGCCGCGGCGAACCTGTTCGGCGTCAGCGCCGTCATCTGGGCGGCCCTCGCGGCTGGTCTGAAGATTCTCCGGGAAGAACGGGCCTCTGAGCCGCCGCGTCACGGCGACCTCTGGATTGCGGCCGCAGTCGGCGTTGCGGCGTTGCTGCCGGTCGCGACGGCCAGCATGCTCGCGCTGACCCTGGTCGCGGGATACGCGATCCTCACCGCCCCCCGGGCCACGCCGCTGCGGCGCGCCGGCCTCGTCTTCCTCGCGATGAGCGGCGCCTTGCTCTGGGGACGAGTAACGCTGGCCGTGTTCAGCCGGCCTTTGCTCGACCTCGACGCGCTGTTCGTCTCGCGACTGATCGGCGCCGAGCAGCAGGGGAACATGCTGATCTCGGGCGGGACGCGGCTGATCGTCGCGCCGGGATGCTCGTCGATCCAGGGTCTGTCGCTCGCCCTGCTCTTCTGTGTGACCTTCAGCCAGTTGTTCGAAATCCGGTTCGACCGCCGCGCCGCATCCTGGTTCGCCGCTGCGCTCGCCGCGACGGTCGCGATCAACGTCCTGCGCATCGGTGCGATGCTCCGCTTTCCGGACCATCTTCCGGCGATCCACGACGGCTGGGGCTATCAGCTCTCGATGTGGGCAACCTTGGCCGCGGTGGCCGCGATCTGCGTCATCGGCGCCCGGCGGGAGCTGTTCCCGCGTGCTTAGGCCCGCCCTCGCCCTCCTTCTCGCGCTGTCGCTCGCCGGCAAGGCGGCCTGGTCGACGCCCGCGCCCGAGCCGGACCCGCGCGCGCCGGCGGAAGCGGCGCGGGCGGTGCTGGCACAGGCAGGCTTCCGCACCCGCATCCTGCAGCTCGACCGCTCTCCGCGAATCCTCGCCGAGGGCGTGCGCGGGCGATGCCGTATCCTCGCCGGCGACTGGCCGCCCCACGGCACCTTCGCCGACGTTTACCGGGATCTCGGCTCCGGCCTCGGGGAGCTTCGCTACGTCCGGCGGGGCTCCGTCACGTCCGCGCCGCCGAAGCTGCGCGCGCTCCTCGAATTCTATCTTTGGCGAGAGCAGCGCCGGATCGGGGTCGCAGCGGCGCGGGCGCCGATCATCGCCGTGGCGTCGACGCCCGATTGCGAAGTCGAATCGCTGGGCTGGGCGCAGGCGGCGCGTGTCTCCGGCTGAGATCAGGCCTCGGCGGGCGCCTCAAGTCGCGGAAAGATCGGGCTCGGCGGCGCGAGGATGAAGCCCGAGGCGGCGAGGCGCGCGAAACGCCCCGTGTCGGAGAGGACGGTGAAGTCCCGCTGGTCCGCCGGAACGCCCATCTGGTCGAGCAGCTTCGCCGCGGAGGCCGGAATCACGGGCGAGATCGCGATGGCGAGGTCGACGAGCGCAGTGCAGAGCGTCGCCAGCACGGCGGTCATGCGCTCGGGCTCGGTCTTTCTGAGCGCCCAGGGCGCCTGCGCGTCGATATACTGGTTGCAGGCGAAGACCGCGCGCAGCCAGGCTTCGATACCCTGGCTCAAGGCGAGGTCGGAGAAGCGCGCGGGCAGCTCCTCCGCCGTCGCCCGGCGGACCAGCTCGAGCAGCTCGTCGTCGGCGGGCTCTCCCCTGCCCCCCTGCGGGAGTTCGCCGGCGCAATTCTTGGCGATGAAGGACAAGGTGCGCTGGGCCAGGTTGCCGAAGCTGTTGGCGAGGTCGGCATTGACCCGGGTGACGATCGCGTCCGGGCTGTAGCTTCCGTCCTGGCCGAAGGTGACGTCGCGCAGCAGGAAATAGCGGACCGCGTCGGTTCCGAACGCCTCGATCAGCGCCTCGGGGTCGATCACATTGCCGGCCGACTTGGACATCTTTTCGCCGCGCAGCAGGACGTGACCGTGGCCGAACACCTGGCGAGGGAGCGGGACGCCTGCGGACATCAGGAAAGCCGGCCAATAGACGGCGTGGAAGCGCACCACGTCCTTGCCGATGATGTGGATGTCGGCCGGCCAGTATCGCTTGTAAGTCTCCGACTCCGTGTCCGGATAGCCGATCCCGGTGAGATAATTGGTGAGCGCGTCGAGCCAGACATACATGACGTGGCGCTCGTCGCCCGGGACCCTGACCCCCCAGTCGAAGCTGGAGCGGGAAACCGACAGATCGGAAAGGCCGCCCTCGACGAAGCGCATGACCTCATTGCGGCGACTCTCGGGCCGGATGAAGCCTGGATGGTCGCGATAATGAGCGAGCAGCCGGTCCTGATAGGCCGAGAGACGGAAGAACCAGCTGTCCTCCACCGTCCATTCGACCGGCGTGCCCTGCGGCGACAGCTTCTCGCCGCCGGCGCCGGCGCCGAGCTCGCTTTCATCGTAATAAGCTTCGTCGCGGACCGAATACCAGCCTTCGTAGCGACCCTGATAGAGGTCGCCGCGCTCGGCCATCGCCTGCCAGATCGCCTGGCTGGCGCGGTGGTGGTCGGGATCGGTGGTGCGGATGAAGCGATCGAATGAGATCTGAAGCAGCTCGTCCATCTCTCTGAACATAGCCGACATTTCGTCCGCGAGCACCTTCGGCTCGATGCCCCGCTCGCGCGCCGCCTGAGCCATTTTGAGGCCGTGCTCGTCGGTTCCGGTCAGGAAGAAGACGTCGCGGCCCGAGAGGCGCTGGAAGCGGGCGATCGCGTCGGTGGCGATCGCTTCATAAGCGTGTCCGACATGCGGGCGGCCGTTCGGATAGTTGATCGCGGTGGTGATGTAGAAGGCTTTGGGCATTGCTGCCCGCGTCTAGAACATCATCGCCGGGCCGTCACGCCGCCTTGTCCCGTGGCGGCGCGAGCGCGGCGATCATGCCCGCCAGCTCGAAGACGACGCTCTGTGGATCGAGCGACAGCCGGACGGCGCCGCCCGCGAGGTCCGATGCCCGCTCCCACAGGCGCAGCGCCTCGGCGAGGCCCGCACCGCCTCGCCGGCGCGCTTCGGCGGCGATGAAGGACGGGGCGCGCGCCAGGAAGGCCTCGTAGCGCGGCTGGGCCGCCTTGAGGCAGAGGGCGGCGGCGAGGGCCGAGCGCCGCACATTGCCCGGATCGCCTGTCGCAGCCAGCTCGCGCATCATCCGCTCGAGGCCGGCAATGTCGAGGCCGCGAAAGGCGATGGCGCGGCCGGGCGAGCCCTGCCCCGCTTCGGACAGGGCGTTGATCTCCTCGTCGTCGGCATCGGGCAGGGCAGCCTTCAGGGCCGACGTCATGGCGTCGTCGTCAAGGGCGGAGAGGCGGAGCTGGCGACAGCGCGAACGGATCGTGGGGAGGAGTCGCTGGGTCGCATGGCTGACCAGCAGGAAGAGGCTGGTCGGGGGCGGCTCCTCCAGATTCTTGAGAAGGGCATTGGCGGCGCCGCGCTCGAGATCGTCGGCGGCGTCGATGACCACCACTCGCCAGGGCGACAGCGACGCCGTATTGCCGAACAATCGCTGCAGGCCGCGCACCTGATCCACGGTGATCGAGCGGGCAAGCTCGCCGCTGTCCTTCTGCGCCCGCTCCAGCCGCACCAGATCCGGGTGGCTGCCCGCTTCGACCAGCCGCGCGACCGGATGCTCGTCGGGGACGTCGAGGCCGGGCAGCGTCACTGGCGGACCGGCGCCGGCGGCGAGCACGCGCAGCGCAGCCTTGTCGGCGAAGGTCGCCTTCCCGACCCCGTCCGGGCCGCTGATCAGCCAGGCATGGTGGAGGCGGCCGGAATCGAGGCTTTCACGAAACGCGGCGACCGCCCCGTTATGGCCGAACAGAGGGGTCACAGCAGATCCTCAAGGGCAGCGAGCAGCCGCGCCGTCACCGCGTCGGCGTCGCCGCCGGCGGCGACCATGCGGAAGCGAGCTGGCTCCTGCTCTGCAAGGGCCGCGAAGGCGGCGGCGACGCGGCCATGATAGCCCGCGCTGCGGCTGCCAATGCGGTCGCCGCCGCCGGCGTCCCGGCTGTTCGCCCGCGCCGCCGCTTCATCGGCGCCCACCCTGAGCAACAAGGTGCGGTCGGGAAGGAAGCCGTGGCTCCCGATATCGTGGAGCGCCCGGATCCGGTCGAAGCCGAGGTCTCCGGCGCCGCCCTGATAGGCGATCGAACTGTCGACGAAGCGGTCGGCGAGCACCCATTTACCCACCGCGAGAGCCGGCCTGATCGTCTTCGCGACATGGTCTGCGCGGGCAGCGGCGAACAGCAGCGCCTCGGCTTCCGGAGTCCAGCGCTGCTCGTCGCCCTGGAGCAGAAGCCCGCGTATGGCCTCGGCCCCTGGGCTGCCGCCCGGCTCGCGAGTCTCGACCACCTCGAGGCCGCGGGCGCGCAGTGCTTCGGCGAGCCGCCGCAGCTGGGTCGACTTGCCCGCCCCCTCCCCGCCCTCGAGGCTGATGAAGCGGCCGCTCACGCCTCAGCCGAAGAGGCTGCCGAGTCCGGCGAGAATGCGACCGAAGAAGCCGGCCTCGCCGACGGCCTGCTCGGCGACCAGCGGCATGGTCTGCTCGACTCCGCCCGCGGTGACGACGAGGTCGGCGATGTGCTGGCCCTGCCGGATCGGGGCCTTGACCGGTCCCTGGTAGACGATGCGGGCGCGAACGTCCCGGCCCAGGCCGGAGGCGAAGGTGACGGCGATGTCGCGTGGCGCCACGAGGCCGACGCTGGAATCGCCGCCGAGCTGGACCCGCGCCTCGCCGACGCGCTGGTTGGCGCGGAACAGGGGCCTGGTCTGCCAGGCGTTGAAGCCCCATTCCATGAACCGCACCGATTCCTCGATGCGCTGGTTGAAGCCGGCCAGGCCGCTCACCACCATCACCAGGCGGCGCCCGTCGCGGACCGCGGAGCCGGTGAAGCCGTAGCCGGCTTCGGCGGTATGGCCGGTCTTGAGGCCGTCGGCGCCGGCGACGCGGCCGAGCAACGGGTTGCGGTTGCCCTGCTCGATCGGCCGGTTGCCGCCGAGCGTCCGTCCCCAGGTGAAGCTCGGCTGGTTGTAGAATTCGCGATAGAGTCGGGGATGGTCCTCG
>DASVVP010000091.1:0-7804 GCA_036386495.1 Allosphingosinicella sp. | reverse complement strand
CCGCGCTTCCTCGAGATCGACGGCGCCGCCGCCGTCTACGACCTCATCTCGCGCGAATGCGAGCGCCGCCGCGCCGAGCGGCTCGCCCGCCTTCCGGCCGACCGCGCTGCCTTCATCGGCTGAGCGCGTGCACCCGCGCTTTGGGCTGCATCGGCAGTGTCACCAGGCTGATCTCGACCAGGTCGAGATCGACCAGCTCGCGCGGCGCCGCACCCTGTGCCTCCCGCACCCGGTAGCCGAAGCTGAGCCCCGTCACCGCCCCCTCGCCCAGCAACGCCCCCGCCTCGCGCCCGGCCGCGCTCTCCGAGAGCCGCGCGATCACCCGCAACCCGCGCCGATCCTCCTTCAGATGTTCGATCCGCCCGATCGGCCGCCCGGCCTCGTGCTGCCACAGCAGAGGCACCGCCCCCGCCCCCCGCTTCAGGCTCCGCGCGAACGCCCCGGCGCGCACCACGTCCCCGCCCCGGTCCGGCCGCCCGAACACCGCCGCATACCCAGCGAACCTCACCGGAGCATCTCGAACAGCCCGAGCCGGATGCTCATCCCGAGCACCAGCACCGCCAGCATGATCCGGATCGCCCAGGTGACGATCTCCTTCCACGCCGTCTGCTTCGCGTCGCGCCAGGCCTTGAGCAGCTGGCGCAGCTCGGCCATGTCGCGCCCCGCGGTCGCATCGTTGAGCCCGAGCGCGTTCAGCGCCCGCCCGGCGCCGCATTCGCTGGCCTCCTCGACCAGGGCCCGCAAGGTGACCAGGTCCGCGCCCTGCCCCTGCGCCTGCGCCATCAGCCGCGCCACCATCGATCCGCTCTCACCATTCATCTCGTCTCTCCTTGGTTGCCTCCCGCTGGCGGAGAGGGAAATGGCTGTTCTCGCAAATTGAGAGCTGATATGTTTGACCATGCGAGGCCCGGTTTCTCGGACGAAAGGGAGGCGCATGGGCAAGTCCATTGCCGTGTCGATGCCTGACTTCGAAATTCGCGTCAGGGAGAATGGCGAAACCGTTCGCCTGATCACGGATTGCGGCTTCGGACGTGAGGAAGGTAACAACAACCAGACGCCGGCCATCGATGGCGCCCGGCTCTCATCATGGAAGCGGAAAGCAGACTATCGCAGCTCTACTTATCCTCCCCCCCATGGTGGAGCGAGGATGAACTATTCACTTTTCCTCGCGGAAAATCTGGCCATCGCATTCCATGAAGGCGATCCGTTCGAGGAATCGCACGGCTGCATCCATTTAAACCGCACTGATGCTTCCTGGCTGTTCGACTGGGCAGGCAGTGACGAGGTCGCGGTGGACATCAGGGGTCCTCATCCCGTCCCCGGGATACGAGCCGAAGTCTATCTCGCTGGTGCGGCAAACATGCTGCCGCGGGTAATCCGCGCCATTCACGCTGCGCTTCGCACGGAAGACCTGCTCGAGGAGGGCCATCCAGAGGTCTTCGACGATGCCACCGCTGCGGCGGTGGCCGAATATCAGACGCGGAAGGGGCTGCTCGTGGATGGCAAGGTCGGTTCCGAAACCGCACTCAGGATGAGCATCGTCCTCTAGACCTCCTCATCGGCCCGCGCACGGAATCGTTCGACTCGCCCTTGGGGTCGGCGTCCTTCGAAGCCCAGCATCTCGCGCTTCTCGGCGTCGCTGAGAAACGGCGCGGCCGAGACCTGCGCCCACAGCCGCTCGCGATCCTCGCTGAGCGCGGTCACCTGGTCGACGTCCACTTCCAGCTTCAGCCCCGGCCACCACGCCGCCAGCGCCCCGCCGATCCCGCTCAGCATGCGCCCGGCGAGGGGCAGCACGGTCAGCCGCCACAAGGCCCGGTTCGCCTCCCGGTAATTGGCGTAGGTCGAATCGCCGGGCAAGCCGAGCAGCATCGGCGGCACGCCGAACGCCAGGGCGATTTCCCGCGCCGCCGCCGCCTTCAATCCGGCGAAGTCCATGTCGGCGGGGGTCAGGCTCATCGCCTCCCATTTGAGCCCGCCCTCGAGCAGCAGCGGCCGCCCGGCATTTTCCAGGCCGGAGAATTGCGCGTCGAGCTCCTCGCGCAGCCGCGCGAACTGCTCGGCCGAAAGCAGCTTGCCGTCCTCGCCCGCCTCCATCACCAGCGCGCCCGAGGGCCGCGCCGCATTGTCGAGCAAGGCCTTGTTCCATTTGGCCGCGGCATTGTGCACCGCCACCGCCCCCGCCGCCGCGCCGAGGCAGCCGAGGCCATAATGGTCGTCGAGCGGATGCATGGACTTGAGGTGCACGATCGACGGCCTCCCGAGCCCGTCCCGCGCCGGGAACCTGCTCTTCGCCTCCCCTGCCCGGTAGAGATAGGCGGCGGGCCAGCCGGCCGCGTCGGCCTCGACCTTGACCCGCTCGGGCCTGAGGGCGAACAGCTCCGCCGGCTCCCCCGCCCCGTCGCAGAGGACCTGCACATAGGCATTGCCGTGCAGCAGCAGCTGCGAAGCCACCGTCTCCAGCAAGGCCGGCGTGACCAATCCTCCCCGGGACGGGGAGGGGGACCGCGCGCAGCGCGGTGGAGGGGGCCCCGAGCCCTCTCCGAGGACGTATATGGGCGCCCAGGCCACGCATTCCGCCACCAGCCGCACCGCGCGCTGCGCGATCGGATTGGAAAGATACCCCTCCCGCACCTGCGCCTCGTAGGAGCGCGGCCAGTCCCCCGTCGAAGGCGCCGCGCCCCAGGCGCGAAACAGGGCCGCCCGTGCGCCGGAGCGCGCGGACTTCCGCCCGAACCAGAATTTCATGATCTTTCTCCGCTCGTAAAAGCCCGGTTCAGCCGCGCCGCGCCAGAAGGCGTGCATGGTCCGTCCGCTTCACCTCGCCGCCGCCGTCGCCGCGGGCTTCGCGCCCGTGGCCGCCGCCGCTCATCCCTTGCTCGCCGCGGCCACCGTCGTTCCCGGCGTGCCGACGCCGGAGACCGAGATCCGCTCCGTCCTCGGCTTCTGGGACCGCGCCCGCGCCCAGCATGACGTGCGCGTGCTTGATCGCCTCCTCGCCCCCGAATTCGCGGCAATCACCGCCGCCGGCGCCCCGCTCGGCCGCGCGGCCCTGCTCGCCGGGGGCGCCCCCGAGCGCGGCGCCCGCATGATCGAGCGCGAAGGCCTCGCCGTCGCGATCGACGGCGACCGCGCCACCGCCACCTCGCGCCTCGTCCGCATCGGCACCCCGCGCGGCGCCGAAACCGCCGAAGTCACCCGCGAGACCCTCACCCTCCGCCGCGAAGGCGAGACCTGGCTCATCGTCCGCAGCGTCTCCGAGGGGACAGTTAGGTAACTGTCCCCACCACCCTCCATTTTGATGTGACACCTTCCTCCGCGGCCGGTTAGGCTGCGCCGATGGACGAATGGATTCTCGCGATCGTTCAGGGCCTGCCGTTCGACTCGGCTGCCTTTGTCCTTCTCGCCGCGGCGCTCCTCCTCGCAGCCTTTCTCGTCCACGCGCTCGTGACCGGCCGCACCGGTTCGGGCGAAGACGCGATCGTCCGCGCCGAGGATCCGCGCCGCTTCTGGCGATCGATCGGGACCGGAGCGGCGTACATCCTGGTCCTGCTTGCGTTGGTGGCCTACGGTCTCTCGCATCGGGACTCGCTCGAGACCGGCTTCCGGCTGGCGATGCCGCTCATCTTCCTTCTGATGCTCGCAACGGCTTTGTATCGCGGCGACGCCTTTTCCTGGAGCCGCGCCGAGCAGCCCTGGCTCTTCTGGTGCGGCATCGCCCTGATGGCCGCCGCTGTGGCGCTGACCCTCGGGCCGTCTCTCGACGAGCTGGGCCCGCTGCTCTGACCGCAGCCGCGCGGGCCGGGCCCAGCCTCGCCGGGCGGCGCCGCCCTTGCTAGTGGATGCCCATGTCCTTCGAAACCTACCTGCTCGGCCTCACCTTGTTCGCCTTCGTGGCGGCCCTGATCCATGCGCTCGCGACCGGCCGCTTCGGCCCCAGATACGACCGCACCACACGCCGCGGCGACCCCGTCGGGTACGCCCTCTACCTCGCTTTGCTGCTCGTGCTGATCGCTCTCTCGGTCCGGATGCTCGCGACGGGGGCGGTCGACGAGGACGAAAACTTTTCTCTGTCGCTCCTCTATTTCCCGCCCTTTTTCCTCTACGCCCTGATCGAGATGCTGCGCACGGGAAAGGCGCGCGTCCTCAGCAGGGAGCCGTTCCGCCGCGACGAGCGCCCGGCCCCCTATTGGACCTTCACGGGCATGACGTTCCTCATCGTCGTCGCCTTGACCTGGGGCCTCGTCGAAAGCGGCCTCCTCACAGCCTCCTAGTATGACGGCGCGAAACCTCCGAGGCAGGACGATGCTCGGCCTGTTTTGGCTCGCGCTGGTGCCCTGGCTCCTCGTCGCCGGCTGGCTCGCGCTCACCCGCGGGCACGATGGCGCGTTCGACGGCCTTGCTCTGGCGCTCGCAGCCGTGGCGGGCCTCG
Organism: Allosphingosinicella sp.; assembly: GCA_036386495.1. Lineage (GTDB taxonomy): Bacteria > Pseudomonadota > Alphaproteobacteria > Sphingomonadales > Sphingomonadaceae > Allosphingosinicella. Next base: position 3,372 of record DASVVP010000091.1, on the reverse strand, counting down.
GCGGCCTGGTCCTGCTGCGTCCCCGCCTGGGCCCTGCCGTCACGGTCGCCTTGCTTTATCTCGCGGCCATGGCCCTGCTGCTTCCGCCCTTCGGCCTGCTGTTCGTCTGCGGCGCGTTCGGCGACTGCATCTGACGGTCACAGCCGCCTGATCCGCGGCATCGGCCGCTCCTTGCCGCCGAGCAGCTCCGTCATCGCCCAGACCATCGCGTCGGCGCGGTCGGGCGAGCGCCCCGGCCCCTCATAGCCGCCGCCCACGGTCAGCCCCGCCAGCTCATCCTCGAGCTCGGGAAAGGCGCCCAGGAACTTGGCCTTGCCCTTCTCGAACCAGGTCGCGACCGGCTCCGCCCGCTGGCCCTTGCCGTAGCGGGCATGGACGCTCTTCACCGGCAGCGCGACGTCGGCGCCGCGCAGCACGCTCTCGACCATCTCCCCGCCCTGGTTGGCCTCGACCACCACCTTGTCGGCGCTCCAGATCTCGGCGGCTGCGGCGACGGCACGCGCCCACCCCTCCGGCGAGCGCCCGCGCACACTGTGGTCGCCGAGCACGTAACCCACCCCGTCCGCATCCAGCCCGCACGCGATGATCCCGCACGCGTCCCCGCCCGCGCTCGCCGGCGGATCCACCCCGATCACCACGCGGCTGTAGGCTCCTCCCCATCGCGAGCGAGGGGGAGGGAGACCATGCCTGTCCTGAGCGGCGCCGCAGGCGGCGTCCAAGGGCGGAGCATGGTGGAGGGGTAACTGGCGGGGCGGAGACAATACCCCTCCACCACCCTCCGGGTGGCACCCCTCCCCAGCCGCCGGCCGGGCAGGAATCATCACCCGCGCTTTCTCGATCATCGCCCGGGTCCACAGCGCCCCCTCCACATCGTCGATCAACTCCCCCTCCAGCTCCTGCCGCCCGAGCCGGGTGCCGCCGTAGAGGCCGTCGAACCCCGCCAGCACCGCCGCCGCCAGCGTCACATTGTCCCAGGTCCGGCCGCGAGTCTCGGCGACCCCCTCCATGGCGCGGATCCTGCGCAGCAGCCCGACCGCCCGCGGCGTCGTCGTGACCAGCGCCCGCGGCCGCTCGCCGGCGCGCAGGCCCAGCATCAGATTGTCCCAGGTCGCGTCGGCATGGCCCCATTTGGCCAGCTCGTCGCACCAGGCGAAATCATGCTGAGGCCCCCTCAGCGATTCCGGCCGCTCGGCGGAATAAGCGAAGGCCTGCGCCCCGTTCGGAAAGGTCAGCGTGCGATCGTTCGGCCGCCAGACCGGCCGCTCGTCGAAGGCCGCGACGCTGAGGATGCCGGTCGGCCCCCGCAGCATCACCCGCGCGACCTCGCCGAGATTGCCGCCGACCAGGGCGATGCTGGCGCCGGGATGTTCCCGCACCCGCGCCAGCACCCATTCCGCCCCGGCCCTGGTCTTGCCGAATCCGCGACCGGCCATCAGCAGCCAGATCCGCCACGCCCCGGCCGGCTCGAGCTGGCCGCGGAAGGCGCGCCACCGCCACTCCTCGTCGAAGCTGCGCACGGCCTCGCGCGGGAGCGAGCGCATGAGCCTGACCAGCGCCTCCGGCCGCATCGCGGCAAGCTCGTCGATCAGCGCGCGCCCCCCGGCTTCAGTCGGTTTCATCGTCCAGCCCCTCCTTCTTCTCCCGCTCGCGCCTCAGCCGGTAGACGGCCAGCCCCGCCTCGATCGACTTCATCGTCTCCTCGAAGCTCCATTTGGCGGGCGGCGGCTCGGCCCGCGCCCGCGCCTGCTGCGCCCGGTAGATCTGCAGGAACCGGATCGCCCGCTCGAACTCGACCGCCGCTTCCGGGACGATCTTGTCGCCGTCGACCCGATATCTCTCCGCCGCCGCCAGCCGTTGCCGCGCGAGCTCGTCGGTGATCCGCTCGACGCCGATGTCCCTCGCCTCGATGCAGGCCGCGGCGAAGTCGGGATCGTCGCGGCGATGGTTGCAGACGGTCCGGTAGGCGACTCCCGCCGCCTCGGCCGCCGCGTGGATGTCCAGCGTCGCCGCATAATGTTCGAGAAACGCTTTCTTGCGGTCCGCATCGAAGAGCAAAGGCTTGCCCCGCCCGTAGGCGAAGCCCTGCCGGGCCGGGATGGGCGCCCGCGTGGCGGGACGCTTCAGCCGCTCATGGGCCGCCGCGATCGCCTGCACGCAGCCGTCGTGGAAATCCGGTGAGCGCCTTCGCGCCCGCCGCACCGTGCCGCTGGTGAAGCCGGCCGCTGCGGCGGCATTTTCGAGGGTGGCGCCGGCGCGGAGCGCGACCATGACCTTGGCCATCTCTTCGGGTCCGAAGACGTGCCTCCCTTCCCCCGGCAAAGTGGCGGCGAGCGCCCGCCGCACCTCTTCCTGGTCCACCGCCCGCTCCACTTCGCAAAAAAGAAGCGGCCGCCGCGAAGGGGACCCCGCGGCGGCCGCCGCCCGGCGCGATGGGCTCTCGGCGCCAGGCAAGAAAAAAGCCGCCGCGCCCAGAGGCGAAGCGGCCGCGAAAACGGGGACAGTATACATTTAGCTTCGCGGCAGCCGACCCTTGCGGGGACCGAGCCGGCTAAATGTATACTGTCCCCGATTTCGTCCCCGATTTCCCTTCACCAATTCAAGCTCCGGAATGGACGAAAGGGACAGCCTATCTTCAAGCTCCGATGCAGATGGGGACGGCATACAGGCTGTCCGTCTCTCCCCCGCGCCCCGACTTGGCTGCACCTCTGAGAGCCTGAGTAGAAAGTGCCATACCAGCGTGACGCTGTCAAGCACTTTTTGCCATGTAGGATCGTCAACTTCGGCGCTGCGGACCCCTGCTGCTGCCCTCAAAGCCCTGGATTTCCGCGATTTCCGGGCGTTGACAAATTTATTTTCACGGCCGACGATCGCGCATGTTTCTGATCCTCGCCTCGGCCGCGCTCCAGAGCCTGTCCCTCTCCCCCGGCGAGGTTGCGCTGACCCAGGCGCACGCGGCCTGGCTGGGCTGCCTCACCGCCGAGACTCGGCCGGGCCCGCAAGCGCCCGCGGCGACCGACGCCGTGCTCGACGCCGGCTTCCGCGCCTGCCGGGCGCAGGAGGCGGCGCTCGCGGCCCGCGCCTCCGCATTGTTCGGCCCGGCCGAGGGCGAGCGCGCCGCCGCCCTCTATCGTGCCGACGCGCGTCGGGCGCTGGGCGCGCGCGCCGCCCCCGGCTCGGATCCGGTGGCGGATGCGGCCCGCGCCTGGGGCCGGTGCCTCGGCGACGCTCTGCCGCGCACGCCGGAAGCGCGCAACCGCCGCAGCGACCGCGACGTCGCCGAGGCGGCCTTCACCGCCTGCATCGCCGAGGAGCGCGCCGCCCGCGCCGTCCTGCTCGCGCGCAGCGGATCGGCCGAGGCCGACGAGACCATCG
>DASVVP010000090.1:0-33933 GCA_036386495.1 Allosphingosinicella sp. | reverse complement strand
AGGAGGGTGCGCATGGCTGTTCTTCCCGTTTATCTTTGAATCCTGCGCCGGTGACCGTGCGCCGCCGATGCTGAACCGAGGCTGACTTTGCACGCATCCGTCCGCCGCGTCACGCCTCGTTTGCCGGACTGGTTGCGCTTCCGGACCGGCCGCCCATATCGGATGCGTAATCGAACCGACCGGGGAGGGCTGCGTGCCCGACGAGGCGCAGAAGCAGGCAAGGCACGGGCCGCTCGCGGTCCTGCTCCTGCTTTGCGGCCTCATCCTCGGCTCGGCCGCCGCCCCGGCCGCGGCGATCGATGGAGAGGGTCCTAGCTCACGGCCGGCGCAAAGCCGGTCCGCCAAGGGCCTCGTCCTTCTTCGCACCGCCGCCCGCGACCTCATGCTCGAAGAGGAGGGGGCCGGCGACGCTCCGCTCCTGCCCTCCGATGGGCGCATCGTCACCCGAGCGCTCGCCCTTCGCCCGGGCCTCCCTTACTCCGCATTCATTCACGGCCCGCCTTCCCGGCGTCCCTCCGCTTCCTATCGGGCGCGCGCACCTCCAGCAGCGTGAACGCGCCGTCCGCGGCGCTTTTCCGAACAGACCCAGTCGTCCGCCCGAGCGGGCCACTCATCATGCTGGAGATCATCATGTCATCCGCAACCTATCGCCTTACCCGCATCCACCGCCGCCTCGACGACGCCATCCGGCTCGAAATGCAACGGCGGCTCCCCGACAGCCTCCGCCTCCTCCGGCTCAAGAAGCTGAGGCTGGCCGTGAAAGACCGGCTGGCGGCGTTGCTCAGAAGGAGCCTATTCGTCTGAGCGCAGGCCGGCGCCTCGTATGGGGCGCCGGCCGTTTCGTCGACCCGGCGAGCAAAGCTGTTCGACACGTCGGGCGCATGCGCTAATGCTGGTGGCGTGGAGCAGGATCGCATCACCACCCCCGACCGGCGCCCGGAGGATCTCGACGCCGCCTTGCGGCCGAAGACGCTCGACGATTTCGTCGGCCAGAAAGCGGCGCGGGAGAATCTTCGGGTCTTCATCGAGGCCGCCAAGGCTCGGGGCGACGCGCTCGACCATGTCCTCTTCTTCGGCCCGCCGGGACTCGGCAAGACGACGCTGGCGCAGATCGTCGCCCGCGAGCTCGGCGTCGGCTTCCGCGCCACGTCCGGGCCGGTGATCGCCAAGTCGGGCGACCTCGCCGCCTTGCTCACCAATCTCGAGGACGGCGACGTCCTGTTCATCGACGAGATCCACCGCCTGGCGCCTGCCGTCGAGGAGATCCTCTACCCGGCGATGGAGGACCGGGCGCTCGATCTGATGATCGGGGAAGGGCCATCGGCGCGCTCGGTCCGGATCGACCTTCCCAAGTTCACCCTGGTTGGTGCGACCACCCGTCAGGGGCTGATCACGACGCCGCTTCGCGACCGCTTCGGCATCCCGGTCCGGCTCAATTTCTATTCGGTGGAGGAGCTCGAACAGGTCGTCCGGCGGGCCGCACGGCTGCTCGGCCTTGCGCTCACCGAGGACGGGGCGAAAGAGATCGCCCGCCGGTCGCGCGGGACGCCGCGCATCGCCGGCCGGCTGCTGCGCCGGGTGCGCGACTTCGCCCAGGCGGCGGGGGCGGCCGAGGTCGACGCAGGCGTCGCCGACTGCGCCCTCACCCGGATGGAGGTCGATGGCCTCGGCCTCGACGCGATGGACCGGCGCTACCTGACGATGATTGCCGATATCTACAAAGGCGGACCCGTCGGGGTCGAGACGCTCGCCGCCGGCCTGTCCGAGCCGCGCGACACGATCGAGGAGGTGATCGAACCCTATCTGATCCAGGTCGGCCTCGTCGCCCGCACCGCCCGCGGCCGCTGCCTCAACGGCCGCGGCTGGACCCATCTCGGCCTGCCCGCGCCCCGAACGGCGCAGGAGCGCCTCTTCGACGCCTGAAGGAAACCGATGCGCCTGAAGCTTCTCCCTGTCTGCCTTCTGGCGGCCCTGGCGCCCGCCCCGGCTCAGGCTTCGCAGGATGTCGATTATTCGAACGAGCAGACATGGCTCTGCTTGCCGGGGCGGACCGACGCCTGCTCGCAGACGCTGCCGACCACCGCCCTCAATCCGAACGGCTACGGATCGACCGGGCTCGTCCCTCCGGCCTCCGAGCCGCCCATCGACTGCTTCTACGTCTACCCGACGGTATCGCGCGATTCAGGGTCCAATTCGGACCTCGACGCGGGGCCGGAAGAGCAGGCTGTGGCGGCGGTCCAGTTCGCGCGCTTCGGCACGGTGTGCCGGACCTTCGCTCCGATCTACCGCCAGGCCACTCTCGCCGCCCTCCTTGGCATGCTGCGCGGGGGCGCGAGTCGCGCCGAGATGCTCGATTTCGCTTCCAACGACATCGGCCATGCCTTTGAACATTATCTGGAGACGTGGAATCGCGGCCGTCCTTTCGTGCTCATCGGCCACAGCCAGGGCTCGATCCATCTCAGCCGCCTGCTCGCCGCGCGGATCGAGGGGCGTCCCGAGGCTGGGCGGATGCTTTCGGCAATCCTCCTTGGCTTCAACATCGAAGTCCCCGAAGGCCGGACCGTCGGCGGGACCTTTCGCACCACGCCGCTCTGCACGGCGCGAGGTCAGACCGGTTGCGTCGTCAGCTTCGTGTCGTTCCGGGCCGGAGGTCCGCCCCCAGCGGACGCGCTGTTCGGTCGCGCGGCGCGGCCGGGCATGACGGTCGCCTGCACCAATCCCGCCGCACTGGGCGGCGGCTCGGCGCCGCTCGACAGCTATTGGTATGCCGGTCGCTCGGTGACCGCGACGCAGACGCCGATCGCCTGGTCGGCCGAAGGAGAGCCGCCGACGCCGTTCCTGAGAACAGAGGGCCTGGTGAGCGCCGCCTGCGTTCAGCGCGGCAACGTCGGCTATCTCTCGGTGCAGGTGAACGCCGACCCTGCCGATCCCCGCACCGACCGAATACCGGGAGACGTCGTCCTCGCCGGGCGGGCCCAACCCGGCTGGGGGCTCCACCTTGTCGATATGAACCTGGCGATGGGCGACCTGCTTGCCTTGGTCGAGGAGCAGAGCGCCGCTTTCGCGCGCCGGCGCTAGTCTTCGAGGAAGAACACTTCCTCGACCCGGCGGCCGAACGCGCGGGCGATCCTGAGCGCGAGCAGGGCGGAGGGAACGAACACCCCGTTCTCGACCGTGTTGATCGTCTTGCGGCTGACCCCGACCAGCTCCGCCAGCGCCGCCTGGGTGAGGCCGCGTTCCGCGCGCAGGGCGTGCAGCCGGTTGCCGAGCCCGTCAGCCACCTTTGTGCGCGCGCCTTTCCAGAACCCCGAAGCGAATCAAGGCGGTGGCGATACCCACCGTAACTAGCATGTGGATGGCGTCGCGCCCGCTCACCGGCTCGAGGAAGGTAAGGAAATAAAGGATGACGCCGCCGAACATCGAGGCGATGAAGCCGACCCGTGCAGCCGCTGCACGGTGGGCGCGGGTCACCTCGTCGTAGAGCAGCGCCCTGACGCTTGGCCTCTGGAGCCAGGCACCGTCCATGGTGAGCATGAGCAGCAGCGTGATCGACATCAGCAGCCAGGCCCCGATCTTCACGCTATCGACGAGGCGGGCCGGGTCTTCGATACGCGAAGTGAAGAAGCTTATCTGCTGGACGATGAACATCAACGCGAGGGCGGGCAGCATCCGTGCCCGCATTCGGCCGAGACGGTCGGCATATTCGATATCGTTCCGGGTCACGCCCTTACCCCTTTGTAACCTGTGGGTGACATGTAACCTTGGCGTTACACAGCTGTCAACGCAAAAAGGTCACGGCTCGTCTTCGCCGGTTCCTTTAAGGTTGCAGGCCGGATTCCAGCGCCCCTACAGACCTTTGGGTGGGCGGGGATCTGGACACACCCTATCGCGGCGGCTTCGTGGGCAAGACCCACCGCTTCGCCCTGCGCGTCTATTTCGAGGACACCGACACGGCCGGGATCGTCTATTACGCCAATTATCTCCGTTTCATGGAGCGCGCCCGCTCGGACATGCTGCGCGCCGTCGGCATCGACCAGAGGGCTGCGATGGAGAGCGGCGAGGGGGTCTATGCCGTCGCCGAGGTCGCGATCCGCTATCGGGGCTCGGCCAGGCTCGACGACGAGCTGGTTGTCGTCAGCACGCTGACGCAGGTGCGCGCCGCCGCCTGCGTCATTCAGCAGCGAGTCATGCGCGGGGACGAAATCCTGACCGATGCGACGGTGACGGCGGCGTTCATCACGAGCGACGGCCGGCCCAAGCGACAGCCGCGCGAGTGGGCCGAGACGTTCCGGCGGCTGATAGTGGAAGGGGAAGAGTGAGCAGTCCCAGCGTCAGCGGCACGGCGGGCGAAGCGATGTCGCCGGTCGCCTTGTTTCTTCAGGCCGACATCGTCGTCAAGGCGGTGATGATCGGGCTGATAGCGGCCAGCATCTGGACCTGGGTGATCATCATCGCCCATGCCTGGAAGATGCACCGTTTGGGCCGCGAGAGTGCGCGCTTCGAGCGCGACTTCTGGAAGGCCGAGGATCTGGACCACTTCCACGAGACCCGCGGCCGGGATGACATTCCGCCCGCTAAGGTGCTCGCTGCCGGGATCGCCGAATGGCGGCGCTCGACCGCAGGCCGGGCGATCGACAAGCAGGGCACGCGCTCGCGCCTCTCCGTGGCCCTGCACAGTGCCGTCACCGCCGAGATCGACCGGCTGGCGGGCCGGCTCAACATCCTCGCGACCGTCGGCTCGGTCGCGCCTTTCGTGGGCCTGTTCGGTACCGTCTGGGGGATCATGCGCAGCTTCAGCGACATCGCCGGCGCCAACAGCACCAGCCTCGCCGTGGTCGCGCCGGGCATCGCCGAGGCCTTGTTCGCCACCGCCCTGGGCCTGTTCGCGGCGATCCCGGCGGTGATCGCCTACAACCGCTTCAGCTACGGCATCAATCGCGCCGAAGCCCGCCTGGCCCGCTTCGCCGACGGCTTCCACGGCACCCTCTCCCGCGAGCTGGAGATGGAGGGATGAGGGTTATCCTCCCCGGGACGGGGAGGGGGACCGCGCGAAGCGCGGTGGAGGGGGTTCTGAACCTCGTTCCAGCCCCCCTCCACCACGCCGCTTCGCGTCGCGGTCCCCCTCCCCGTGCCGGGGAGGAGTGCTGATGCCCATGCATCCTATCCTCGGCCCCGGGCGGCGCGGGCGGCGGAGCCCGATGGCGGAGATCAACGTCACGCCGATGGTCGACGTCATGCTCGTCCTGCTGATCATCTTCATGGTGACCGCTCCCTTGCTCGCCGCGGGCGTTCAGGTGGACCTGCCCGATTCAAAGGCTGCGGCGCTCGACCAGGATCGCGCCCCGGTCGCGGTGACGATCGACGCTTCCGGCGCGATCTTCGTCGACGAGGCTCCTGTCGCCGATGCGGATTTCCCGGCGCGCCTCAGTCAGGTCGCCGCTTCGTCGCGCGAGCAGGGCGGCCCGCGCATCTTCCTGCGCGCCGACCGCGGCCTCGATTACGGGCGGGTCATGCGGTTGATGGGCGAGCTGAACCGCGCCGGTTTCCGCCGCGTCGCTCTCGTCTCCTCCGGGGCGGACCAGCCGCGATGAGGGTCGAGCGGGCCGAGGTCGCCGGGCTCGGCGTCGCGCTCGCCGCGCACGGCGCCCTGCTCTGGGCGCTGGGCCTGCGCGCTTCGCCGGAGCCCCCCTTGCCGCCGCCGATGGACGTTTCCTTTGTCGAGGAGGTCGGGCCCGTCTCCGGCGCACCCACCAGCGAGCCGGCCGCGCAGAGCGCCGCCCCGGAGATCGGCGCTCCCGAGGAGGCCGCTCCCGCGCTGGCAACTGCGCCGATTCCCGAGCCGACGCCCCGGCCGGTGCCGCCCCAGCCTCAATCGCGCCAGGCGGCGCCGAGCCCCGCGCCGCCGCCGCAGCAGCGGACCAGTCGCGCGAGCGGTCCCGGCCCGGCGGCGGCCAATCGCGGCTCGCGGCTGGATGCCGATATCCTGAAGGGCATCGGCGCCGATCCCGCCGCCCGCTCGGCGCGGCCGAGCGCGCCGGCGCTCACCGCCGAGGCCCGCACCGGCATTCGCGGCATCATTCGCCGCGCCCTCCTGCCCTGCGAGCGCCAGCCGCTGACCACGCCGGACGAGGCGCGGGCGATCCAGGTCCGGGTCGACGTGACGCTCAATCGGGACGGTTCGCTCGCGAGCACGAGGGCGCGGGTGATGAATGACGATCCGCGGCTCAACCAATATGAAGACGAGATCCGCCGCGCCGCCCTCCGCGTCGTCAGCCAGTGCTCGCTGCGCGGCCTGGCTGCGCAATATGCGCAATATTACGACGTTCCCGGCGGCTGGCGCAGCTTCCCCTACATCTTCGATCCGAGGTCATCGCGATGAAACCATATTTGCTGTTCGCGCTCTCGGTGCCGGCGGTGGCTGCCTCGGTCGCGCTTGCGCAGGAGCCGCCGGCGGAGCCTGCCCAGGCGACCGACGCGCAGGACGAGGACGAGCCGATCCGTCTGGGCGAGGGCGTCATCACGGTCGTCCCGATCGCCGTGCCGCCGATGCCGACGCCCGCGGCGGTCGCAACTCCTGCCGGCAACACCTCCGCGCTCGGCCTCCAGGTCGCGCAGATCGTCGCCAGCGACCTGCGCAACTCGAACGTGTTCACGCCGATGGGGCCGCAGGGCCTGCCGGCAGTGTCGATCCCGCAGGTGACCGCGCCCGATTACGGCTTCTGGTCCGGCACCAGCGCGCAGGCGCTCGTCCAGGGCGCGGTGCGGGCCAACGCCGACGGCACGATCACGGTCGGCTGCCACCTTTACGACCTCGCCTCGCGGTCCGAGCTCACCCGGCAGGACCTGACCGTGCCGCCCGCGCAATGGCGCCGCGCCGCCCATCGCTGCGCCGATCTCGTCTATTCGCGCCTTACCGGCGAGGGGGCGATGTTCGACAGCCGCGTCGTCTACGTCGCCGAGAGCGGCCCGCCGGGGCGCCGGATCAAGCGGCTCGCGATCATGGACCAGGACGGCGCCAACCACCGCTTCCTCACCAACGGCCAGTTCACCGCACTGACGCCGCGCCTGTCGCCGGACAATCGCACCATCACCTACATGACCTATACCGAAGAGCAGCCGCGGGTGTTCGTCTACGACCTCGCCTCCGGCCGCTCCCGCCCGCTCGTTGCCGATCCGCACATGACCTTCGCCCCGCGCTTCTCCCCGGACAGCCGGCAGATCGTCTTCTCGATGGCGGTCAACGGCAACACCGACGTCTACCGCGTCTCGACCCAGGGCGGCCGGCCGCAGCGGCTCACCACCGCGCCCGGCATCGACACCGGCGGCAGCTTCTCGCCGGACGGCGACCGGATCGTGTTCGAGAGCGACCGCTCGGGCGGGCAGCAGCTCTACGTGATGAACGCGGACGGCTCGAACCAGCGCCGGATCAGCTTCGGCGGCGGCCGTTACGCCACCCCCTCCTGGAGTCCGCGCGGCAACCTCATCGCCTTCACCAAGCTTGCGGGCAACTTCAGGATAGGCGTGATGGCGGCGGACGGCTCGGGCGAGCGGCTGCTGACCAACGGCTGGCACGACGAGGGGCCGAGCTGGGCGCCGAACGGCCGCGTCCTGATCTTCTTCCGCAGCGCCCAGGGCAGCGGCCGCGGCTCGATCTGGTCGGTCGACCTCACGGGCGGCAACGAGCGCCGCATCCCGACGCCGCTCGACGGCTCCGACCCTGCCTGGTCCGCCATCAATCCCTGATTCGAACTGGAGACCCCAGATGAACAAGACCGCCCTGCGCTTCACCGCCCTCGCCGTTGCGCTTTCGCTGACCGCCGCCTGCGGGTCGCGGCGCCCGAACCAGCTGCCCCCGCCGCCCGGCGATGCGACGACCACCGGCGATGCCGGCTCGACCGCCGGCGGGGACCAGAGCGGCGGGGCCCCTGGCGCGGGCGCTCCGGGCTCGCAGGCCGATTTCCTGCGCAGGGTTCCCTCGGACCGGGTCTTCTTCGACACCGACGTCTATGCGCTCTCCGGCGAGGCTCGCGCGACCCTCGACGCGCAAGCGGAATATCTGCTGCGCTACCCGAACGTCTCGGTCACGATCGAAGGCCATGCCGATGAGCGCGGCACGCGCGAATATAATCTCGCGCTCGGCGACCGACGCGCCAACAGCGTCCGCAACTATCTCGAATCGCGAGGCGTCGCGGCGAGCCGGATGAGCACGATCAGCTGGGGCAAGGAGCGTCCGGCCGTCGAAGGCTCGACCGAGGAGGCCTGGTCCCGGAACCGGCGCGCAGTGACGGTCCTGCCCAACTAGGCGCGGCCTCCCGCCTGAGCTATCGCAGTGCGAAGGTACAGGAGGAGAGGGCGATGGAACTCGGACGGATCGCGGCAGCCGCGGGCGCGGCTTTGTCGCTCGCCGGTTGCGCTACCGGTGGCATGCCGCAGCAGCTGACGCTGACCTCTACGCTGACCGGCTACCAGGCGGTACCGGGACCTGGGGACCTCGACGGCACCGGCACGGCGCGCGCGCGGGTGGACGCCGAACGGGGCCGGGTCTGCTGGGAGCTGAATGCGCGCGGCATCGATCCCGCGACGGGAGCGCATATCCACCGCGGCATGGCCGGCAGCGCCGGCCCGCCGGTCGTGCCGCTCACGGCGCCCGGAGCCTCGGAGCGGAGCGAGGGGTGCGCCGCGGTCGCCCTCGAGCTCGCCCGCGAGATGATCATGACTCCGCACGGTTTCTACGTGAACGTCCATAATGCGGCGTTCCCGGCGGGCGCGATCCGCGGTCAGCTGCGTGGCGAAGCGCGGCGGCGCGAGGCGCCGGCGCGGCCTGGGACGACGCGCTAGAGCCTATTCGACGACGATCCGGCCGCTCATCCCGAGCAGGCGGTGGAACAGGCTGGAGCTGCGCATCCGGTAACGGCCGGCGGCGGGGACGAGCAGGATGGTGCGGCGCTCGCCGGCGGCGAGGCGGAAGCTGCCGTCGGCGAGGTCGTCACGATCGCCCGAGCGGACCCGGGCGGCGCGGAAGAAGGCGGGCGCCGAGAAGCTGAGCGCCCGCTGACCGCTGTTCACGAAGCGCAGGCGCACCGGCCTGCCCGCCTGGAGACGAAGCTCGCGGGGCTCGTACGCATAGGGCTTGAGCAGCACGTCGAAATCGGCCGACCGCCGCCATTCGGGCTCCTGCGCGGCTGCGCCGCCGGCGATGGGCGTCAGCAGGAGCGCGGTCATGAGCAGGAGCAACAGGCGCATCGGCGATCCTCTATGCCAGCGAACGCAGCGGCATAACATGGCGACTCGAACGGCGCGAGGGTCGTATGACCGAGACTGTCATCCCGGCGCAGGCCGGGATCTCAGGGACGAAAAGTCGGAGCGTGGATGGAGCGCTCCACCGGCGCCTGTGGCTAACCCCGCCGAGATCCCGGCCTTCGCCGGGATGACGTTTCTGGTCAGAATCGCAGCGGCTTGACGCGCCGGACGCCCGGGATCGCCTCCAGCTTCGCGACCGTCTCCGGCTCGACGTGGCTGTCGACCGAGACGAGAGCCACCGCCTCTTCCCCGGCGGCGCGGCGGCCTAGGTGGAAGGTGCCGATGTTCACGTTGGCTTCGCCGAGGGTGGTGCCGAGGCGGCCGATGAAGCCGGGGCGGTCCTCGTTGACGATATAGATCATCTCGCCCTCGAGCTCGGCCTCGAGCGGGATTCCGAACATGTCGACGAGGCGCGGCGCGCTGTTCCCGAACAGGGTGCCGGCGACGGTGCGCTCGCCCTCGGGCGTGGTGGCGGTGACCCGGACGAGGGTGTGGTAATCGATCTCGCGGTCGTGACGGACCTCGCGGACGTCGAGGCCGCGGTCGCGGGCGAGGAAGGGCGCGTTGACCATGTTCACGCTGTCCGAATAGACCCGCATGAAGCCCGCGAGGACGGCGCCGGTGATCGGCTTCTGGTTCAATTGCGCGGCCGCGCCCTCGACCTCGATCGAGAGCCCGGTGGCGCGGCGGCCGTCGACCTGCCCGACCAGCGACCCGAGCTTCTCCGCCAGCGCCATATAGGGCTGCAGGCGCGGCGCCTCCTCGGCGGAGAGCGACGGCATGTTGAGCGCGTTGACGACGCCGCCCCGGACCAGGAACTCGCTCATCTGCTCCGCGACCTGGATGGCGACGTTGACCTGCGCCTCGGTGGTCGAGGCGCCGAGATGCGGCGTCGCCACCAGCCCCTGCGTGCCGAACAAAGGGTTTTCCCTGGCCGGCTCCTCGACGAACACGTCGAGCGCGGCGCCGGCGACATGACCGCTCTCCAGCGCCTGCTTCAGCGCCGCCTCGTCGATCAGACCCCCCCGCGCGCAATTGACGATGCGCACGCCCCGCTTCGTCTTCGCGATATTGTCGCGGCTGAGGATGTTGCGGGTCTGATCGGTGAGCGGCGTGTGCAGGGTGATGAAGTCGGCGCGGGCGAGCAGCTCGTCCAATTCGACCTTCTCGACGCCGAGGTCGACCGCCCGCTCCTGCGTGAGGAAGGGGTCGAAGGCGACCACCTTCATGCGGAGGCCAAGGGCCCGGTCGGCGACGATCGACCCTATATTGCCCGCGCCGATCAGCCCCAGCGTCTTCGAGGTCAGCTCCACGCCCATGAAGCGGTTCTTCTCCCATTTGCCGGCCTGAGTGGAGGCGTCGGCGGCGGGAAGCTCGCGGGCGAGCGCGAACATCAGGGCGATGGCGTGCTCGGCGGTGGTGATCGAGTTTCCGAACGGCGTGTTCATGACGACGATGCCGCGCGCGGTGGCGGCGGGGACGTCGACAGTGTCGACGCCGATCCCGGCGCGGCCGATCACCTTCAGCCGCGCAGCCGCGTCGAGAAGATCGGCGGTGACCTTGGTCGCCGAACGGATGGCGAGGCCGTCATAGCCGCCGATCACCGCCCTCAGCTCGTCCTTCGAGAGGCCGGGCCGCTCGTCGACCTCGACGTTGTACGAGCGGAAGATCTCGGCGGCGTTCGGGTCCATCGGGTCAGAAATCAGGACTTTGGGCATTTCTTGCTCCGTCATCCCGGCGAAGGCCGGGATCTCGTGGGGTGAAGGGCGCGGTGCCTTATTCTCGCTGAGGTCCCGGCCTTGGGTCCCATCAAAGTACTACTTTGATGGGGTCCCTTCGCCGGGACGACGGTCAGTCCGACCTCGCTTCGTGGAAGGCCCAGTCGAGCCAGGGTCCGAGGGCGGCGATGTCGGCGGTCTCGACCGTGGCGCCGCACCAGATGCGCAGGCCCGGCGGCGCGTCGCGATAGCCGGCGACGTCGAAGGCGGCGCCCTCGGCTTCGAGCAAAGCCGCCATCTCCCTGACGAGGGCGGCCTGGCCGTCGGATTCGAGACCGCGGACCGCGTCGGCGGCGAATTTGAGGCAGACGCTGGTGTTGGAGCGCGTCGCCGGGTCGGCGGCGAGATGCTCGACCCATGGCGTCGCCTCGACCCAGGCGTCGAGCGCGGCGGCATTGGCGTCGGCACGGGCGATGAGGGAGGAGAGCCCGCCCAGGCCCTGCCCCCATTCCAGCGCGAAGATATAGTCCTCCACCGCCAGCATCGACGGCGTGTTGATCGTCTCACCCTTGAAAATGCCCTCGATCAGCTTGCCGCCTTTCGTCATCCGGAAGATCTTCGGGAGCGGCCAGGCGGGGACATGGCTCTCCAGCCGCTCGACCGCGCGGGGACCGAGGATCAGCACGCCGTGCCCGCCCTCGCCGCCGAGCACCTTCTGCCAGGAGAAGGTGCCGACATCGATCTTGTCCCAGGCGATGTCCTGAGCGAACGCCGCGGAGGTCGCATCGGCGATGGTCAGGCCCTGGCGGTCGTCGGCGATCCAGTCACCGTTCGGGACGCGCACGCCCGAGGTGGTGCCGTTCCAGGTGAAGACCACGTCCGACGCAGGATCGACCGCGCCGAGATCGGGCAGGGCGCCGTAATCCGCGCGCAGGATCGTGGCGTCGAGCTTCAGCTGCTTGACGACGTCGGTGACCCAGCCTTCGCCGAAGCTTTCCCAGGCGAGCACGGTGACAGGCTGCGGCCCGAGCAGGCTCCACAAGGCCATTTCGACCGCGCCCGTGTCCGAGGCGGGGACGATGGCGATCCGGTGGCCCGCGGGGACGCGCAGCACCTTGCGGGTGAGCTCGATCGCATAGCCGAGCCGGGCCTTGCCGAGCTTGCAGCGGTGGGAGCGGCCGAGCGATCCCAATGCGAGATGTTCGGGGCCCCAGCCCGGCGGCTTGGCGCAGGGGCCGGAGGAAAAATAAGGACGCGCAGGGCGGGTTTCAGGTTTTTCCCGGCGCGCAGGCGCACCGGCGGCGTCCGGTATCATGTTGGTCACTGTCAGACTCTCCTCGCAGAGAGCACGCGCCGCGTTGGGACGGCGTGGCCCGTGGGCGGGGATAGAGGCGGGGGCGAGCCTGTCAATGACGAGTTGACCGGCGCTTGGGCGCGCGGGCACAGTCCCCCGCATGCGGTGGGGACCCGTTTTCGCCATGCTGCTGCTCGCCTCGTGCATCCCACGGGCGGATGAGCGGCGGGACCCGCCCGCGCCGCGGCGGCCGGCGCCGGTCGCCGGCGCGCCCGCGCCCACGGACCGTGAGACGCTGCAATGCCATGTCGCGCTCGCGCGCGAGGGGGTCGGCTTCCGCGTGCTTGCGGACCGGAATTTCGGCGGCGGCTGCACCGCCGTCGGCTCGGTGCAGTTGACCGAGATCGGCACGCCGGTGACCAATCTCACCGCGATGCGCTGCCCGCTCGCCCGCGCCTTCGCGGCCTGGGTGCGCGAGGCCGTGCAGCCCGAGGCGCAGCGGCGCTTCGGCTCGGCGGTGCGGCGGATCGAGAGCTTCGGCACCTACGCCTGCCGCCCGGTCAATTCCCGTCCGGGCGCGCGCCTCAGCGAGCATGCCTCCGCCAATGCCGTCGACGTCGCGGCCTTCCTGCTGACGGACGGGCGGCGGGTCACGGTCGAGCAGGGCTGGAATGCGGGCGGCGAGGATGAACGCCAGTTCCTGAGAGCGGTGCACCGCGCCGGCTGCCGCCGGTTCAGCGTCGGCCTGTCGCCGGACAGCGACGCCTATCACTACAACCACCTCCATTTCGACTTGGGCCGCGGCCCTTATTGCCGCTAGGGACCGTTGGATGGACGAAACCACGCCCCGCACGCCTCCCGGCCGTCTGTTTCCCGGCGCCCGCGAGGAGGCCGAGACCGCCAAGCAGCAGACCAGCAGCGCGCAGACCGAGCATCCCGCCTACCGCCTCGCCTTCCAAGACCTCGATTTCCTGCTGCGCGAGGACCTGCGCCCGGTCCGCTTCCAGCTCGAGCTGCTGAAGCCGGAGCTGATGCTCGACGAAGCGGGCATCGCCTCGACCTTCCCGATGTACGGTTCGGCGCGCATCCCGGAGCCTTCAAAAGCCGAAGCCTTGCTCGCCGCGGCCTCCACGGACCAGCAGCGCATCGTCGCCGAGCGGCTGAAGGCGAAGTCGAAATATTATGACGAGGCGAGGAAGCTCGCACGGCTCGCCAGCCGGGTTCCGCTCGACGCCCGCGGCAAGCGTAACTTCGTGGTCTGCTCGGGCGGCGGCCCCTCGATCATGGAGGCCGCGAACCGGGGCGCCTGCGACGAAGGCGCGGAATCGATCGGACTCAACATCGTGCTCCCGCACGAGCAGCTGCCCAACTCCTACGTCACCCCGTCGCTGAGCTTTCAGTTCCACTATTTCGCGCTTCGCAAGATGCACTTCCTGCTCCGCGCCCGCGCGGTGGCCGTGTTCCCCGGCGGCTTCGGCACGTTCGACGAAGCGTTCGAGCTGCTCACCCTGATCCAGACCGGCAAGGTGAAACCGATCCCGATCCTGTTCTTCGGCCGCGAATTCTGGGAGCGGGTGGTCGATTTCGGGGCGCTGGTCGAGGAAGGCGTCGTCTCCCCCGACGACCTCGACCTGTTCCGCTATTGCGAGACCGCCGAGGAAGCCTGGGAGCACATTCTCGGCCATTATGGCGGCGGCGAGGGCGCAGGCCGCTGATGCTGTCGCTGTTCGGCGCCAGGCTGCCGATCGACGAGGACGAGCTCGAATTCCAGCTGGCGACGTTCAAGTGGCTCCGCCGCGAGTTCGGGCCGCCGGCGGATGCGTTGGTGCTGCCGACCAAGGACTGGTTCCCGCCCTCCGCACACAAGGGACACACCCGCATCGCCGACCTGTTCGGCCACGTGAAGGCGGCGGCGGGCATGGCCGACTG
Organism: Allosphingosinicella sp.; assembly: GCA_036386495.1. Lineage (GTDB taxonomy): Bacteria > Pseudomonadota > Alphaproteobacteria > Sphingomonadales > Sphingomonadaceae > Allosphingosinicella. Next base: position 19,692 of record DASVVP010000090.1, on the reverse strand, counting down.
GGCGTGCGAGCTGCAGGCCGGCGCGGGCGAGCGGCCGGCCCATGTCGGCACCGGATTGCTGCTTCGCCATGAAGGGGCCGCGCCGCCCTGCGGCACCTTCCAGGTCACGGGCGAGGGCGGCCGGCCGACGGTCGTCGTCATCACCTACAATCCGTCGCTCGCGGAGGATCCGACCGCGCTGATCGCGACCTTCGCGCACGAACTTGCCCATTATCTGATGAGCACGGCCGGGAGCGACCCGCCCGGCGGCTGGGAGCTCCACGAGCTCCACACCGATCTCGCTGCGGTCCATCTCGGCTTCGGACTGTTCCTCGCCAACAGCGCGAGGTCTTTCAGCCAGTTCCAGAGCGCAGGCGAGATGGGCTGGTCGGCGCGCTCGCAAGGCTATCTCAGCGAGGGCGCGCTGGTGACCGCCTTGGCCATCGTCGAGCGGCTCGGGGGTCGCGATCCGCTCGCAGCCTCGCCCTATCTCAAGGACTATCTCGCCAAGGATCTGAGCCGTGCCGCCAAGGCGCTGGGCAAAAGGTGCGGCGACATGGCGGCCGCGGTCGAGGCGGTGGACCTCTCCGAATACGGATCCTGAGGCGGCTTGCTGCCTGGTGGCCACGGCCCGGCGCGGACAGAACATGAATATTGACTCATGTTTCATTTTCCTATATTTAGGAAGGCCGACGAGGGAATCCTCCGAAGAGAGGGGCTGCGTCGCGGGGAGGAAGATTGAAGCAGTTCACGGCACCGGACGGCGCGCGGATCGCCTATCGCGACGAGGGCGCGGGGCGCCCGCTCGTGCTGCTGCACGGGCTGATGGCGCATAGCGGCTTCTTCGCCCCCCAGGCGGCGCTCGCCAGCGATTTCCGGCTCATCTCGATCGACCTTCGCGGCCACGGCGCCTCGCGCGCGGCCGGCGGCGCGCTGACGGTCGAGCAACTCGCCGGCGACGTCGCGGGGATTGCCGAGACGCTCGACCTCGAGGTGGCGATCGGGATCGGCTGGTCGCTCGGCGCAAGCGTCCTCTGGCAGGTCCTCGCCGGGCCCGGGGGGACGCGGTTCGCGGGCGCGGTGGTGGTCGACATGACCGCGCGGGTGATGAACGGCGGCGACTGGCAGCTCGGCCTCTCACCCGAAGCCTGCGACGCCCGCACCGCCGCCATCGCCGAGGATTTCGAGACTTTCGCCACGGCTGCCGGCCAGGCGATCTTCGCCCAGCCGATCGCCGAGGCATTCCGCGAGCGCGCCGACTGGGCGAGCTTGGAGTTCGCCGGCAACGATCCCGCCGTTGTCGGCAGCCTGTGGGCCTCGCTGGTCGGGCAGGATTTCCGCCCGCTGCTCGGCCGCATCCGCCAGCCGACCCTGATCGTCCACGGCGCCCACAGCCAGCTCTACGGCGGCGCCACCGCCCGCCACCTCGCCGGCGTCCTTCCCGACGCCGAAGTGATCGAGTTCGCCGCCTCGGGCCACGCCCCGCAGATCGAGGAGCCGGAGAAGTTCAACGCCACCATCCGGGCATTCGCGGAAAGTCTCGGCCGCGCGCCCGAATCCCACGCCAAGCAGATGATGAAATGAGGAGGAACGCCATGCGCACCCTGACCACCGCCCTGAAGATCGGAACCGCCTTCGCCGCCCTGACCGCCGCGATGCCGGCCTTCGCCCAGCCCGTCTCCGAGCCGGAGGAGCAGGATTCGGCCACGCCTTCGGAGGAGGACGGCGACATCGTCGTCACCGCCCGCCGCACCGAGGAGACGCTGCAGACCGTCCCGGGCGCCGTCTCGGCGTTCAACGAACGTGCGCTCGAGCGCCTCCAGGCCCAGGATACGACCGGCCTCCAGGGCGCGGTCCCGAACCTCAACATCGTCCAGGGCCGCGGCTCGTCCAACGCCACCAACATCTTCATCCGCGGCGTCGGCCAGCCCGATGCGCTGCAGACCTTCGATCCCGCGGTCGGCGTCTATGTCGACGGCGTCTATTACAGCCGCATCCGCGGGACCCAGCTCGATCTGCTCGATCTCGAGCGGGTCGAGGTGCTGCGCGGACCGCAGGGCACGCTCTACGGCAAGAACACGATCGGCGGCGCGCTCAGCATCGTCACCCAGCGCCCGGGCTCGACCTTCCGCGGCAGCGCGGCGCTCACCTACGGCACCTACGACCAGCTCGAGATGCGCGCCGCCGCCTCCGGCCCGGTCAGCGACACGATCTCGGCCGGCTTCGCGGTGATGCACGCCGAGCGGGACGGCTATGTCGAGGATCCGGTGCTCGACCGCGAATATAATAACCGCAACACCCAGGCGGCGCGCGCCCGCCTGGCGTTTACGCCCAGCGACCGGTTCCGCGTCGACGTCATCGCCGACTACAGCCACGACGACGCTGCACTGGCGGTCGGCCAGCCGATCAACTCGCTGACCTATTTCTTCGGCGCCAACCCGCCGCTCGGCGGCATTGCGCTGGCGCTGCCGACCGACCCGCAGACCTATGATTTCACCGGCCGCACCACGCCCACTTTGCCCAATTCGACGCGGCTTCGCCATTGGGGCACTTCGATGAACGCGGCCTTCGACCTCAGCGAGGCGGTGACCTTGCGCTCCATCACCGCTTATCGCGAACTCACCACCAGGGATTATGTCGACATCGACGCGACCCAGCGCGAGCTCGGCGACGTCTTCGTCGGCGTGAACCAGAACCAGATCAGCCAGGAGTTCCAGGTCAACGTGAACAGCGGCCCGCTGGTCGCGGTCGCGGGCCTCTATTATCTGCGCGAGAACATCACCTCGCACCAGGAAGCCTATGCCGACGACCTGTTCGGCCCCGCCTTCGGCAACCCGACCTTCCTGCGGACGATCGACGACGACCTCCAGACGACCAGCTACGCCGCTTATGCCAATGCCAGCCTCGAGGTGCTGAGCGGGCTGCGGATCTCGGCGGGCCTGCGCTACACCCACGAGAACAAGGATTATTTCCGCACCACCTCGACCTTCTCGAACCTCGCTCTGCTGCGCACCGTCACGCCGTTCAACTTCGTCCGCGAGGACAGCTGGGAGGACGTCTCGCCGATGGCGTCGATCGACTATCGCTTCAGCCCGAACGCGATGATCTATTTCCGTGCCGCGCGCGGCTTCAAGTCGGGCGGCTTCAACGGCCGCGCCAACAGCCCCGGCGAATCGAGCGCCTATGAGCCCGAGACGATGTGGTCCTACGAGGCCGGCCTCAGGACGACGATCGCCGGGCAGCTGCGCTTCAACCTCACCGGCTTCTACAACGACTATCGCAACTTCCAGGCGAGGGTCTCCGGCACCGACATCGATCCCGGGACGGGGCTCCCGTTCGCGACGCTGGGCGTGCTCAATGCCGGCGAGCTCAGGATCCAGGGCGTCGAGCTGGAAGCCGCCTGGACTCCGGTCCGCGGCCTGCTGATCGACACCCAGATCGGCTATCTCGCCGCCGAATATCAGGAGTTCGCCGACGTCCGCTTCCCGGGCGGCAGCCGCGCCTTCCAGACGCCGGCCTTCGCCCCCGACTGGACGATCCGGATCGGCGCCCAATATGAGGCGGATCTCGGCGAGTCCGGGTCCCTGACCATTGGCGGCCAGAGCCGCTACCGCTCCGAGATGGCGCTGTCCGTCGACAACACCGTGATCGCCGGGAATGTCGGCACCACCACCCGCGTCGAGGGGCTGTTCTCCGATCCCTACTGGATCCACGACGCCCGCATCGTCTGGGAGAATGAGGACCGCACCTTCAGCCTCGGTCTCTACGGCCAGAATCTGTTCGACGAGGCCTACAAGACCGAAGGCCAGGATTTCTCGTCTATCGGCAGCATCCGGACGGTCTATTACGGGGCGCCGAGGACCGTATACGTCCGCGGCACGGTGCGTTTCTAAGGGCGGGAGCGATCATGACGGGGAGCGGGAGCACAGCGCCGGCGGGCATCGAGACGCCCGGCTGGCGGGTGCTCTCGATCCTGCTCCTCGCCTACATCTTCAACTTCCTCGACCGCCAGATCCTCAGCATCCTCCAGATCCCGATCCAGCGGGAGCTGGGCCTGAACGACGAGCAGCTCGGCCTGATGGGCGGGATCGCCTTCGCCTTGCTCTATTCGGGCCTCGGCGTGCCGATCGCCTGGCTCGCCGACCGCAAGGACCGCGTGAAGATCATCGCGGTCAGCCTGGGCCTGTGGAGCGCGTTCACCGCTCTGTGCGGCGCGGCGCAGAATTTCTGGCAGCTCTTCTTCGCGCGCATGGGCGTGGGCGTCGGCGAGGCCGGGGGCGTGGCACCCGCTTACGCGCTCATCTCCGACTATTTCCCTCCGGCGCGCCGGGCGCGGGCGATGGCGATCTTCTCGCTCGGAATTCCGATCGGCACGTCGCTCGGCGTCTTCTTCGGCGGCTGGCTCGCGAGCAGCGTCGACTGGCGCGCCGCCTTCGTCATCGTCGGCGGCCTCGGGCTGTTCCTGGTGCCCCTGATGCTCCTGGGGATCAAAGACCCCGGTCGCGGCCGCTTCGACCGCGCCGCAGGCACGGCCGTCGAGCCCGCGCCGCCGTTCCTCACCGTGATGGGGACAGTGGCGCGCAAGCCCACCTTCTGGCTGCTGAGCTTCGGTGCCGCCTGCGGCTCGATCCTCGGCTACGGCTTCGCCTTCTGGCTGCCCCAGTTCCTGACCCGCACTCGCGGCCTCGAGCTGATGGACATCTCCTGGTTCTACGGCTCGATCGCGCTGATCGGCGGAGTCGGCGGCATCTGGCTCGGCGGCGTCGTCGGGGACCGGATGGGGAAGATCGGGCCGTCCGGCTATCCGCTGATTCCGGCGGTGTGCTTCCTCATCGCGGCGCCGCTCTATGCCGGCGCGATCTACGTCCCGTCGCTGACCCTCTCCTGGTTCCTGATCGTCATCGCCACCGCTTTCGGCCTCGCCTGGCTCGGCCCGGTGATCGCGGCCGTGCAGCATATCGTGCCGCCGAACATGCGGGCGAGTTCGTCGGCCGCCTTTCTGCTGATCAACAACTTGCTCGGCATCGGCTTCGGCATCTGGTTCATCGGCAAGCTCAGCACCCTGCTCACGCCCACCTACGGCCAGGACGCGCTCCAGCATGCGATGTTCTACGCGCTCGGCTTCTACCTCCTCAGCGCGACGCTCTACGGCCTCGCCGCCTGGCGCATCGGCCGCGACTGGTACAAGGCTCCCTGAAGCTCAGCTCGCGAAGCTGGGATCGAGCCGATGCGCCTTCCTCAGCAAGGCTGGCCAGGCGAGGGCGCCGGCGGCGAGCTTGAGGCCGACCTTGCCCTGTTGGGCGGTCACTTCCGGCGCGCCCTGGGGCGGGTTGTTGAGATTGGCCTCGCCCGCCGACAGCGCGAGGATCTGGGCCTGGCACGCGCGCTCGAGGAAATAGATGCGGATGAAGGCTTCGCCGACAGTGTCGCCGACCGCCAGCGTGCCGTGGTTCCTCAGCAGCATCGCGCATTTGGAGCCGAGATCGGCGATGATCCGCTCGCGCTCGTCGAGTTCGACCGCGACCCCCTCATAATCGTGATAGGCGACCTCGTCGCGGATCAGCATCGCGGTCTGGGTCAGCGGCAGCAGCCCGTCGCCATGGGCGGACACGGCCTGGCCATGCGGCGTGTGGAGATGGATCACCGCCTGCGCGTCCTCGCGGGCCATATGGATCGCGCTGTGGATGGTGAAGCCCGCCGGATTGGTGATGAAGGGCGTCGGCTCGACCGGAAGGCCTGCCATGTCGACCTTGACCAGCGACGAGGCGGTCACCTCCTCGAACATCAGATTGTAGGGGTTGAGCAGGAAATGATGCTCCGGCCCAGGGACGCGCGCCGAAAGGTGGGTGAAGATGAGGTCGTCCCAGCCATAATGCGCGATCAGCCGGTAGGCAGCGGAGAGATCGACGCGGATCTTCCACTCCTCCTCGGGCACGCGGCCCTCGAGCGAGGGGATCTCGACCGAGGCGATCGGCGCCTCGCCCATATGCTTCGCGATTGCGTCGACCCGGCCCATGCTTCGACTCCCTGCCTGCGGGGCCGCTATAGCGGCGGCCGCGGGTCACGCGCTAGACGGCGCGGCGGCTCCGGCTCGAAGCGCCAGACCGGCCCGCCGGTGACCTGCACGCCGCCAAGCGTGGCGCGGCCGCCGGCCGCGACTTCCTCCAGGATGCCGGCGAGCTTGTCGCGGCGCCAGTCGCCGCGGTCGCCCCGGACGGTTTCGATGGCCCGCTCCGAAACACGGCGAAGGAGTTCGGCCGGCAGACCCGTTGCGTCGAGCAGAATGGCGCCCTCGTCGTCGCTGGCCCGCGCCTGCCATTCGCGTTCCGCGGCCCAGGCGAGCGCCTGCTCTGCTTCGGAGAGATGGGCCGCGGCGGCCGCGAGGCGCAACGCAGGAAGGAGGTCGCTCCCGGCGAGGAGGGCACGGAAGCGGGTGCGGTCGTAGGCGTCGGAGCGGTTCGAGGGGTCGTCGACAGCGGTGAGCCCCGCTTCGACGACGACCGCCGCGAGCTCCGCGCGGCGCCAGCCGAGCAGCGGCCGAAGCAATGCCACCTCCTCTTCCTCGCGGCGCGACCGGATTCCCGAGAGCCCGCCGAGCCCGGCCCCGCGGGCGAGGCGCATCAGCACCGTCTCGGCCTGGTCGTCGGCATGGTGGGCCGTCGCGAGCAGGGCGATGCCGCGCTCGCGCGCCCAGCCGGCGAGCAGACGATAGCGAAGTGCGCGCGCCTGCGCCTGCGCACTTGCTCCCGCGATGGGCGCGGCCGGATCGGCGAGCGTCTCGTGAGGCACGCCGAGGTCGCGGCAGATCCGGGCGACCAGCGCGGCCTCGCCGGCATTTTCGGGCCGCAGCCGATGGTCGACCGTCCCCGCGTCGACCCGGCCGGGGAAGGCTGCGGAAGCCAGGAGGAGCAGCGCGAGGCTGTCCGGCCCGCCCGAGACCGCGACGCCGAGCCTCTCCGGCGTCCCACCCGCCAGCGCCTCGATGTCGCGACGGAAGCGCTCGATCTGTTCGGCCGTCGGCATCGGGCGAGCTTAAGCGAAGCGGCAGGCGGTGGGAAATCCCGCCCCCTCGTGACATCGGTCTCCTCCCGACCTAGGAGGCTCCAGCGTCAACAGGAGCCCGACGATGAAGCCTCAAGCCGCCGCCGCTTTCGCGCTGATCCTGCTCGCCGGCTGCGCGCGCAGCGAGGATGCGAGCGTCAAGCCAGGCGAGAGCAATGAAAGCTACAGCGCCGTCGAGCAGGTTCGCGACCGCAATAGCGACGAGCGCGAGCCGGCGCTCGGCGAATGGCGGCGCTCGCTCCAGGAGGACCAGCCGGCGCTCGAATTCGGTCCCGCCGGGACGGCGCCTTTGGTGACGATCGCCTGCGCCGAAGGCGGCGGCCTCGTGCTGCAGCGCGCGGGCGCGGTGGCGCCCGGATCGGCTCCGACATTGACGCTCGCGGTCGGCGGTCAGGTCCGCCAGCTGGCGATGAGCGCGGCGCCCGGCAGCACGCCGGCCCAGCGCACCGCTCTTGCCGGAGGCGATCCGCTGATCCAGCAGCTCGCCTCGGCCCAGGCGCCGATCACGCTCCGCTTCGGCGACGGCACCGCTCTGGTGCTGCCGCAGAGCCCGCTGATCGGCGCCTTCACGGTGGGTTGCGCGAACGGCTTCCCAGCCGACGCGGTGACCGCCGGCGCCGCGCCTGCCGCCGGCAACGCCCAGTCGACGCCCGCCGGCAATGAGGCCAATTCCGCGTCCGGACGTTGACCGCGTCCCTGCGAGCGGGAGAGGCGTGATGGGAGTTTTACGGATCGCGCTGACGGCGGGGCTCGGGATCGTCGTCGCTTCCTGCGCCACGCGGCCCGCGCCCGCGCCCGAACCGGCTCCGGTCGCGCGGCCGGCGCCGCGGCTCCCACCGGCGGTTCCTGCGCCACCGCAGGCCCGGCAGTGGCAGGACGCGCCGCTGAGCCCGGGCGACTGGAGCTGGGACACCGCGACGGCGACCGCCGCCTACGGCCCGCCGGCCCGGCCGAGCCTGGTCCTCCGCTGCGTCGGCGGCGGCCGGGTGGCGATCGAACGGCGCGGCGCGGCACCGGCCACCGCCGGCAACTTGACGATCCGCACCAGCACCACGGCGCGGACGCTGCCGGCGCGGAGCGGTCCGGAAGGGCTCGAAGCGATCCTCGCCGCCTCCGATCCCCTGCTCGACGCGATCCTGTTCAGCCGCGGCCGCTTCGCGGTCGAGGCCACGGTGCTGCCGGCCCTGATCGTCCCCGCCTGGCCGGAGCCGGCGCGCATGGTCGAGGATTGCAGGGGTTGAGGTGCGGGAGCCGCGCCGCGTGGGCGCGAAGCGGAAAAGACTAGCGCCAAAATAATCGAGTTCAAGACTTGATCGCCGATTCCGCGCGAATCATAGTGAAGGCCTGTTCAACAAGCGAAAGGAGGTGATCCGATGTCTCATGGTTCAGCAGAGAGGTCGGTCCAGCTCGTTCGGGAGATGAAAGACTAAGTCTTTCAATGTCTTCCGGGCTGGAGCTTCCGGCCGCTGACCATGTAGAAGGGCCGCCGGGCAAGTCCCGGCGGCCCTTTTGCCGTTCAGGCGGCGCGCGCGACGCGCAGTTGCCAAAGCATCAGCAACGGCACGATGCCGAGCTCCATGACCAGGCCGAAGACATGGCCGCGCCCCGGCAGGCCGACTGCCGCGAGCGAGACGAGACGGCCAAGGCCGCCGGCGACCACGAGAAGGCCGAGCAGTCGGAAGCGCGCGCCGCGCCGCTCGATCGCGGGAACGCACGAGGCGAAAGCGAGACCGATGCCGAAAAGGACACCCGAAAGGTAACGGAAGTGACTGTCGAGATCGCTCGGCACGGCGGCGACGCCGCTCAGCACGTCTGGGCCCCGAGCCACGCTCGCCGCGCCCATTGCCAGCGGCACGGTGCAGGCCAGCGCGACCGCGGCCTGGAGGAGGCGGCGCTCGGTGGTTCGGTATGATGCGTCCATTTCGTCCATTTCGTCAGAGGGGGCCCCAAGGGCGGCGATAGCCTCCGGGGCGGCGCAGTCGAGAGGGCGGTTGATTCCGCCCGCCGCTGTGGCATGGCCGTCGCGCGTCCGAAAGCGAGGAGCCCGGGATGAAGCTGAAGCGCGCCGCCATTTCACTCATGCTGTCGGTCCTCGGCAGCGCCGCTTTGGCGCAGCCCCGGCCGCAGGCACCCGCGCCGCAGGGCCCGCCGCGGCTCATCGTCGTCATTTCGGTCGACCAGTTCTCGGCCGACCTATTCGCGCAATATCGCCAGCATTTCACCGGCGGTCTCAGGCGGCTCTCGAGCGCAATGGTGTTCCCGTCCGGCTACCAGGCCCATGCCGCGACCGAGACCTGCCCCGGCCATTCGACCATCCTTACCGGATCGCGGCCGGCGCGGACCGGCATCATCGCCAACAATTGGCACGACCTCTCGCTCGGCCGCGAGGACAAGAGCGTTTATTGCTCCGAGGATCCCACCGTCGCGGGGAGCAGCTCGAGCAACTATACGGTCTCGCCGCAGTTCCTGCGCGTGCCGGCGCTCGGCGACCATATGAAGCGCGCCAACCCGGCGAGCCGCGTCGTCGCCGTCGCCGGCAAGGACCGCGCGGCGATCATGATGGGCGGCCGCGCGGTCGACCAGCGCTGGTGGTGGGGCGGGCGCGACTTCACCAGCCAGAACCAGCACCAGCCGACCGATGCCGTCACCCGCGCCAACCAGGCGATCGCGGCGGCGCTGGCGCGGCCGGCGCCGGCGCTCACTCTGTCGCCGCTCTGCCAGACGCGGGCCCGCGCGGTGCCGCTCGGCGGCGGCGGTCAGCCGGTCGGCTCGCACCGCTTCGCGCGCGACGCCGGCGACGCCCGCGCCTTCCGCGCCTCGCCCGAGATGGACGGCGCCACCCTGGCTCTGGCGATGGCGCTGCGCGACGAGATGCGCCTCGGCCAGGGCGCCGCCACCGACCTGCTCATCGTCGGCCTCTCGGCGACCGATTATGTCGGCCACGCTTACGGCACCCAAGGCGCCGAGATGTGCCAGCAGCTGATCGAGCTCGACCGCTCGCTGGGCGATTTCTTCGTCCGGATGGACCGCACCGGCGTCGACTATCTCGTGGTGCTCACCGCCGACCATGGCGGGGTGGACATCCCCGAGCGAGCCAACGCCAACGGGGCGGCGGCCGCGTCGCGCGTCGACCCCACGCTCACCGCCGCCGAGATGGGCCGGGCCATCGGCGGTGCGCTCGGCATCCAGGGGCCGGTGCTGATCGGCGACGGAGCGTTCGGCGACATCTATGTGGACCGCGCGCTCACTCCAGCCGTCCGCGCACGCGTCGTCGCCGAGGCGGCGCGCCGCTACCGCGCCCATCGCCAGGTCGCCGCCGCGTTCACTCGCGACGAGCTGCGCGCGGCGCCGAGCCCGACCGGGGCGCCCGACACGTGGAGCCTGCTCGACCGCGCCCGCGCCTCGTTCGATCCGGAGCGCTCGGGCGACCTCGTCGTGCTGCTGCGGCCGCGCGTGACCCCGATCGCCGACACCAGCCGCGGCTACGTCTCCACGCACGGCAGCCCCTGGGATTACGACCGCCGCGTGCCGATCCTGTTCTGGCGGCGCGGCATGCAGCCGTTCGAGCAGCCGCTCGCGGTCGAGACGGTCGACATCCTGCCGACCCTCGCGGCGACGATCGGGCTGGCTATCCCCGCCGGGACAATCGACGGCCGCTGCCTCGATTTGATCGAGGGGCCGGAGTCGAGCTGCCCCGCGCGCTGACGCGGCCGGCGGCGAAGGCAGCATGGCGCGCGCACCGGCCAGCAAGGGCATCAGCCGGCGCGGGCTGCTGATCGGCGGCGGCGCCGGGCTCGGCCTGCTCGTCGCCTGGCAGCTCTGGCCGCGCAGCTACCGGCCCAATCTCGTGGCCGACGAAGGCGAAAAGTTGTTCAACGCCTTCCTGAAGATCGGCACCGACGGCCGCGTCGTCGTCGCCGTCCCGCAGGCGGAGATCGGTCAGGGCGTCTACACGGCGCTGCCGCAAATTCTCGCCGACGAGCTCGGCGCCGACTGGAACACGGTGGCGGTCGAGCCGGCGCCGTTGTCGCCGCTCTACGCCAACATCCTGCTCGCCGGCGAGTGGGCGGACAGCGTGCTGCCCGCGCCGCTCGACGATCTCGGCCGCAGCGCGATGCGCGAGCAGGCGACGCGCTCGGCCCTGATGCTGACCGGGGGCTCCAGCTCGGTCCGCGCCTTCGAGCTGCGGCTGCGCGAGGCGGGGGCGGGGGCGCGGGCGCTGCTGCAGATGGCGGCCGCGGACCGCTGGGATGCGAATTGGGAGGAGCTCGACACGCAGGGCGGCTTCGTCCTGGTCGCGGACGGACGGCGGCTGCGCTTCGCCGAGCTCGCCGAAGCGGCGGCGGGCAAGTCGCTGCCCGAACATCTGCCGGTGCGCGGCGGCTTCGAGGGTCGCCTGACCGGCCAGCCGCTGCCCCGGATCGATACGCCGGCCAAGGTCGACGGCTCGGCGCGCTTCGCCGCCGACATCCGCCTTCCGGGAATGGTCTATGCGAGCGTGCGCAGCGGCCCGCCCGGCTCCCGGCTGCTGCGCTTCGACCGGGCGTCGGGCAGAGCCGTAGCCGGCCTGGTCGGGCTGGTCCGCAATCCGGGCTGGATCGGGGTTGCCGCACACAGCTGGTGGGCGGCGAACAAGGCGCTCGACCTGATGGCGCCGCAATTCAGTATTCCCGCCGGCTTGGCGAACAGCGCGGGCATCGAGGCGGCGCTGGCATCGGCCCTTGCGCGGGGCGAGGCGGATGAGGTGGTCTCGGTCGGCGACTGGCGCGAGCAGCTCGCCGCCAACGACGTGATCCGCGCGGACTATGCGGTCGATCCTGCACCGAATGCGCCGCTGGAGACGCTGTGTGCGACCGTGCGCATCGTCGGCGACCTGATGGAGGTGTGGGCGCCGACGCAGGCCCCGGGCCTCGCCCGCGCCGCCGCCGCGCGCGCCACCGGCTTCGCCGAGAGCGCGGTCACCGTTCATCCGACTTTGGTCGGCGGCGGCTACGGCCGCAAGTTCGAGATGGACGCGATCGAGCAGGCGGCGCTGATGGCGTTGAAGCTCGGCCGTCCGGTCCAGCTCACCTGGCCGCGGGTGCAGGAGCTGAAGCGCGACCGGATGCGCGCTCCGGCGCTGGCGCGGATGGCGGCGCGATTCGGCAATGGCGCCACCATCGCCGCCTGGCAGGCGCGGATCGCGACTCCAGCGACGACGGCGCCTTTGCTGGAGCGCCTGCGCGCCGGATGGCTGCTCGGCGAGTCCGCAGCCGCCGACGTGGCCGGGGCCGTGCCCCCTTATGCCATCCCCGCCGTCTCGGTGGAGCGGGTGCCGGTCGAGATCGGGCTCGAGACGGGCCTGTGGCGCTCGGGCCCGTACAGCACCACCTGCTTCTTCACCGAATGCGTCCTCGACGAGCTGGCGCGGCGGGCGGCGATCGAGCCGCTCTCGTTCCGGATGCAGCTGCTGGGCTCCAATCCGCGGCTGGCGCAGGTGCTGAGCCAGGCGGCGGCGCTGGGCGGCTGGGACGGCGGGCCGGCGGGGAGCGGCATCGGCATCGCCTGTCACAGCGCGTACGGCTCGCACGTCGCCTTGCTGGTCGAGATCGAGCTGACCGGCGAGCAGCGCGTGCGCGTTCTGCGCGCGGTCGCCGCGGTCGATTGCGGCCGGGTGGTCAACCCGGACCTCGTCAAGCAGCAGATCGAGGGCGGGATCGTGCACGGCATCGCCGGCGCGACGGGCCGCCCGCTGCGGATCGAGCACGGCATGCCGGTCGCGACCGACATCGGCGCGCTCGGCCTGCCGGCGCTCGCCGATTCGCCCGAAATCAGCGTCGAGATCATGCCCTCGGAGGAGCCTTCAGGGGGCGTGACCGAGCTCGCCGTGCCGCCGGTGGGCCCTGCCATCGCCAACGCCCTCGCCTCGCTGACCGGGCGGCGGCTGCGGCGCCTGCCGCTGGTGCTTGGGAGCCGGGGCTGGTGAGGCCCGCCGATCACCCCCCGGTCGCGCCGCCGAAGGTCGGCGTGCTGCTGATCAACCTCGGCACGCCCAACTCGCCCGAGCCGGGTTCGGTGAAGATCTACCTCCGCGAATTCCTCTCCGATCCGCGGGTGGTCGAGATCCCGCAGCTGGTCTGGCAGCCGATCCTGCGCGGCATCATCCTCAACACGCGGCCGAGGAAATCGGCGCACGCTTACCGGCAGGTGTGGACCGGGGAAGGCTCGCCGCTCGCCGCGATCACCGCACGGCAGGCGCGGGCGCTCGCCGGGGCGTTCGGCGACGGGGTGATCGTCGACCATGCGATGCGTTACGGCCGCCCCGCGATCCGCGAGCGGATCGACTGGCTCAGGACCCAGGGCTGCGAGCGGATCCTGATCGCGCCGCTCTATCCCCAATATTGCGCGGCGACGACGGCGACGGCCAATGACGAGGCGTTCGCGCATCTGCGCCGCCTGCGCCGGCAGCCCTCGGTGCGGACGCTGCCCCCTTATTACGACGACCCGCTCTACATAGAAGCGCTGAAGACGCGCGCCGAAGCAGCGCTCGCCGCCCTCGATTTCGAGCCCGAGGTCGTGCTGGCAAGCTTCCACGGCATGCCGCAGCGCACGCTCGAGCTCGGCGATCCTTATTACTGCCACTGCCACAAGAGCGCGCGCCTGCTCTCCGAAGCGCTTGGGCGTCCGCTCAGGCTCACCTTCCAGTCGCGCTTCGGCCGCGCGAAATGGCTGGAGCCGGCCACCGACAAGGTGCTCGAGGCGCTGCCGGGGGAGGGCGTCAAGCGGGTTGCCGTGGTCGCGCCCGGCTTCTCGGCGGACTGCCTCGAGACGCTCGAGGAGCTGGCGATCCGCGGCCGCGCCTCGTTCCTGGCCGCCGGCGGCACCGATTTCGCCTACCTGCCCTGCCTCAACGACAGCGCGCCGGGCATCGCAATGCTGCGCAGCATAATCGGCCGCGAGCTTGAAGGATGGACCGCTCGGCCATAGAGCGCGACGCACAAGGAAAAACGGGAGAGAGACATGGCACGCGTCGCAGTGGTCACCGGCGGGACCCGAGGGATAGGCGAGGCGATCTCGATCGCGCTGCGCGACGCCGGCCTGACCGTCGCCGCCAACTATGCCGGCAACGAGCAGAAGGCCGCCGAATTCAGCGAGCGTACCGGTATCAAGTCCTACAAGTGGGACGTCTCGGACTATGACGCCTGCGTCGCGGGCATCGGCCAGGTCGAAAGCGAGCTCGGCCCGGTCGAGGTGCTGGTCAACAATGCCGGCATTACCCGCGACGGCACGATGAAGCGGATGACGCGGCAGGCCTGGGACGACGTGATCGACGTCAATCTCGGGGGCTGCTTCAACATGGCCAAGGCCGTGTGGGACGGGATGAGCGGCCGCAAGTTCGGCCGCATCGTCAACATCGGCTCGATCAACGGCCAGGCGGGTCAGTACGGCCAGGTCAACTACGCGGCCGCCAAGTCCGGCATCCACGGCTTCACCAAGGCGCTGGCGCAGGAAGGCGCGCGCGCGGGGATCACCGTGAACGCGATCGCGCCCGGCTATATCGATACCGAGATGGTGGCGGCGGTGCCCGAGGACGTGCTCGCCAAGATCGTCGCCCGCATCCCGGTCGGCCGCCTCGGCCGCGCCGACGAGATCGCCCGCGGCGTCCTCTTCCTCTGCGCCGAGGACGGCGGCTTCATCACCGGCTCGACGCTCAGCATCAACGGCGGCCAGCACATGTATTGATCGGATCGAAGTGGTACTTCGATCCGGATGACCGGTCCTGTGAAGCGCTCGATGATGATCGCCGGACACGCGACATCGATCAGCCTCGAACCTGTATTTTGGCAGGCGCTCCGGGAAGCCGCCGAGGAGGAGTCCCTGCCGCTCTCCGCTCTTGTCGCGCGGATCGACGCGGAGCGGATCGAGGCCCGCGACCCGCCCAATCTGGCAAGCGCCATCCGCGTCTGGCTCTTCGAAAGAGCTATTGCGAAGCGTTTGCAATAACGGCACAGGTGGGCTCGAAGGAGTCCCGCACGTGGCCGCACCGAACAAGATCCGCCTCAGGGCTTTGTGGTTTTCGATCCACAAATGGTTGGGCATCGCCCTCGCCATTCTGGTCGTCCCGATCTCGCTGACAGGGTCCGCTTTGGTCTGGCACGATGCGCTCGACGCGGCGCTCAATCGCGAGCGGGCGGTTGAGAGCGGTCCGCCCTCGCTCCGGGTCCAGGCTTATGGGGACGCCGCCCTGCGCGCAACCGAGCGCGGCCACCGCATCGCCAGCATCCGCTTTCCCGACGCGCGGGGCCCGGTCGTCGTCACCGTGGTGCGTCCCACGCCTGGTGCCACCCGCCTGCCGCGGACGACCCTGTGGCTCCACCCCGAAGATGCGCGGGTCCTCGACCGGGCCGGGAGCAACGACGGCTTCGTGCGCATCTTGCACAGGCTGCACGGCAGCCTGATGGTGCCGGGCGTGGGCCGGCAGATCGTCGGCTGGGTCGGCGTCGCGATGCTGGTCTCGTCGCTTACCGGCCTCTGGCTGTGGTGGCCGGTCGGCGGCGGCGGCCTGGGCCGCGGCCTGCGCTGGCGCCGCCAGTCGACGACCAACGCCAACCTCCACCATCTGGCCGGATTCTGGATCGCGGTGCCGCTGGCGATGCTGAGCTTCACCGGGGTCTGGATCTCCTTTCCGGCCGTGTTCGGCCGGGCCGCGCCGCCGGCGGCCGCGGGAGCCCGTGCCGGCCCGCCTTTGCCGCTGGTCGAGACGCGGCAGTCTGCGGATGCGGTGCGCTGGGCAGGGCTTCGGCGCGACCGCGGCCATCTCGAGACGATCGCCTGGCCGACCGATCGCGCGCTCTACTGGACCGTCGTCTACCGCAGCGAGGATGCCCCCTACGAGTTCAGGGTCGACGATGCGAGCGGCGCCGTGACCGTGCCCGGACCGCAAACGGAAACGACTGCGCGCACCATGCGTCGCTGGCACGACGGCACCGGCATGGGCCCGATCTGGCAGATCGTCATCTTCGTCGGCGGCATCCTGCCGGCGCTGCTGGCGGTGACGGGAATCGTCATGTGGCTGCGCACCCGGAAGTGGCGCGGGGAGAGGAAGCGGCGGACCTAGTTCCTCCCCATCGTTCGATGGGGAGGAACTCAGCGTCCCAGCAGCACCCGGGCCTGCGTGGCGAGCTGGGCGAGCATCGGCGCGGTGGTGGCGGGGGCGGTGCGGGCTCGGTCGACGGTGCGGCGGAACTGGTCGATCCGGGGCCGCTGGTTCGACACCCAGCGCTCGACGGCGCTGACCGGATCGCCCGCCTGGCGGCGCTGGAGGAAGTCGAGCCGGAGCTGCTCGAAATCGCGGGCGAGGCCGGCGGTCAGCAAGCGTTCCCACTGGTCGTGGGCTTCGAAGCTGTGCGCAGCCGAGAGCGCCCAGTCGATGCCGAGCGCCTCGCCGAGCTTGGTATAGGCCTGGGTCAGGGCGATCTCGTCGGTGCCGAGACGCTGACCGAGATCGGCGAGGCCGATCGCGCCGTTGAGCTCGTAGAGACGGACGACGGCGTCGGCGATGTCGGACGGCGCGCCCAGCTTGATCAGCTGGCCGCGCTGCGATGCGGCCTGCGCCGCCGGCTCGGGGCGAAGCAGCCGCTCGAGCGCCGCGCTCAATTTGTCGATGCCCGGCTGCAACCGCGCGACGGTCTCGCCGGGCCGCATGTCGGGCGCGGTGCAGCGCAGCAGGTCCGAGACGTGGAGCTGGAGCGCGGTCGAAGCCTGGTCGAACAGTTCGAGCCGGACCTGCTCGGGCACGTCGATCGTGTCGAGCGCTTCCCACAAGGGCGTCATGCCGAACAGCCGTTCGGCGGCGACGAAGGCGGAGGCGGCGTGACCGAGCGAGGCGCCTTCCTGCTCGATCAGGGCGAAGGGCGCCACCAGGCCGAGCCGGTTGACGAGGCGGTTGGCGACCTTGGTCGCGATGATCTCGCAGCGCAGGCGATGGTGCAGGATCGCGTCGCGCTGGCGCTCCCGCATCTGCGGCGGGAAGGCCGTGAGCAGCTCGGCCTCCATCGTCGGATCGTCCGAAAGGCCGCTTTTCTCGGTCGCGTCCTGCAGCGCCATCTTGCTGTGCGAAAGCAGCACCGCGAGCTCGGGGCGGCTGAAGCCGCGATTCTCGTGGCCGCGGCGGAGCAGGTCGTCATTGCCCTCGAATCCCTCGACCGCGCGGCTGAGGCGGCCGCTCTCCTCGAGCACTTCGAGTACGCGGACCTGCGCGGGGAGCGCGGCCGCGCTGCCGCGCTCCGCGGTCGACAGAGCGAGGGCCTGCAGCCGGTTGTCCTCGAGCACGATCTCGGCGACCTCGTCGGTCATCTCGGCGAGGAGGGCATTGCGATCCTCGAACGAGAGCCGCCCTTCCGCCATCTCCCGGTTGAGCGGGATCTTGATGTTGACCTCGTTGTCCGAGCAGTCGACGCCGGCGCTGTTGTCGATGAAGTCGGTGTTGATGCGCCCGCCGGCCTGCGCGAACTCGATCCGTCCGGCCTGGGTGATGGCGAGGTTGGCGCCCTCGCCGATCGCCCTGGCGCGAGCGTCGCAGCCGGCGATCCGGATCGGGTCGTTGGCCGGGTCCCCGACCTCGGCATTGGTCTCGGTGCGGGCGCGGACGTAGGTGCCGATGCCGCCGAACCAGAGCAGGTCGACGGGGGCCTTGAGGATCGCTTCGATCAGCGCCGCCGGCTCGACCTTCTCCTCTTCCAGCTCGAGCAGGGCGCGGATCTGCGCAGTCAGCGGAATCGTCTTCTGGCTGCGCGGGAAGACGCCTCCGCCCTTCGAGATCAGCTTGGCGTCGTAATCGGCCCAGGAAGAGCGGGGCAGATCGAACAGGCGCTTGCGCTCGGCCCAGCTCGCAGCGGGATCCGGCTCGGGATCGAGGAAGATGTGGCGGTGGTCGAAGGCGGCTACGAGCTTGATCGCCTTCGAAAGCAGCATGCCGTTGCCGAACACGTCGCCCGACATGTCGCCGACGCCGGCGACGGTGATCGGATCGCTCTGGACGTCGATGCCCATCTCCAGGAAGTGGCGCCGGACGCAGACCCAGGCGCCGCGTGCGGTGATGCCCATCGCCTTGTGGTCGTAGCCCTGGCTGCCGCCGCTGGCGAACGCGTCGCCCAGCCAGAAGTTAGCCGACACCGCCAGGCTGTTGGCGACATCGGAAAAGGTCGCGGTGCCTTTGTCCGCGGCGACCACGAAATAGGGGTCCTCGCCGTCGCGCACGACGACCTGCTTCGGATGCACGACCGCGTTCTCGACGATGTTGTCGGTCACCGACAGCAGCGACCGTATGAAGATTCGATAGCTTTCGGTGCCCTCCGCCAGCCAGGCATCGCGCTCGGAAACCGGCGGCAGCTGCTTGGGATAGAAGCCGCCCTTGGCGCCGGTCGGCACGATCACCGCATTCTTGACCAGTTGCGCTTTCATCAGACCGAGGATCTCGGTGCGGAAGTCGTCGCGCCGGTCGGACCATCTGAGGCCGCCGCGCGCCACCGGGCCGCCGCGCAGGTGGATGCCCTCGACCCGCGGCGAATAGACCCAGATCTCGCGCCAGGGCACCGGCGCCGGCAGGCCCGGGATGCGGGCGCTGTCGAGCTTGAAGGCGAGCGCCTCGGCGGCGGCCGGCGCAAAGGCGTTGGTCCTGAGCGTCGCCGCAATCACCGCGCGGAACAGGCGCAGGATGCGGTCCTCGTCGATCGCCGCGACATTGCCGAGGCCGCGGTCGATCCTGCGCTCCGCGGCCTTCACCGCATCCTCGCGTTCCCCCTCGAAGGCCGGATCGTGCATCGCGTCGAAGAATGCGACGAGGCTGGCAGTGACGTCGGGGGCGCGGCGCAACGCCTCCACGACCGTCACCATCGAATAGGACAGGCCGATCTGGCGCAGATAGCGGAACCAGGCGCGGAACAGCACGACCTCGCGCGGCTGCAGTCCGGCCGAGACGATCAGCTGGTTGAACGGGTCGTTCTCGGCGCGCCCCTCGAGCACGGCGGCGATCGCGCGCTCGACCAGCCTGGCGCGCTTCATCACGTCGGCGGCGTCGCCGCCCCGCGGAGTCTCGAGGACGAAATCGTGGATATAGCCCAGGTCGCCTCCATCGAGGGCGGTCGGCACCTCCTCGAGGACGCGGAAGCCGAAATTCTCGAACACCGGCACCGCCTCGGACAGCGGGATCAAAGCCGCGAGCCGGTAGGTCTTGAGGTGGAGCCGGCCGGCGCCGTCCTCCTCCTTGCGGAACAGGCGGGCGTCGCGCGCGGCGGCGCCCTCCAGCTCGCAGATGCGGAGCACGTCCTGCGCGGCCTCGCCGGGACCGGTGCGGATCCGGTAGCCTTCGGGGAAATCGTCCATGTAGCTGAGCGCGAGCCGGGTGGCCCGGGCGGTGCCGACGATCGACCCCAGAGCCTCCTCCACGCTCGGTTCCCACCCGCGCACCATGTCGACCAGCCGCCGGTCGAGCTCGGCGACGTCGGGGAGCGGCCGCGCGGCGTCCATGTCGTAGGTGTAGCGCACGAGAGCGAGGTCGCCTTCGCCGAGCTCGACCGCCCAGTTGGTGAGCTTGCCGTCCGTAGCCTGCTCGATCATGTCGCCGATATCGGTGCGGCGCCGGGTCGTGAGCTCGTCGCGCGGCAGCCACAC
>DASVVP010000089.1:0-12663 GCA_036386495.1 Allosphingosinicella sp. | reverse complement strand
CCTACACGCTTGCCTGGCCCGAGCGGATGGAGACTCCGTGCCGGCGCCTCGACCTCGTGGCGATCGCGCGCCTCGATTTCGAGGCCCCCGACCTGGAGCGCTGCCCGGCCCTGGCGGTCGCCCGCACAGCCCTGCGCGAAGGGCGGGCAAAGCCGGCAATCCTCAATGCCGCCAACGAGATAGCGGTCGCATCTTTCCTTGCAAGTGGGATTGGTTTCCTCGATATCGCTTCGGTAGCCAGCGAAACGCTGGCGGGTTATGACCCACCGGTGCCGCGATCGATCGACGAGGTGCTCGAGGTCGACCGGGAGGCGCGCGCGATCGCCGCCCAGAGCTTAGGAAAGTACGCCCGCTGATGCAGTCGCCGAGCTTCGCGTTCACGCTCCTCTCGTTCCTGCTGGTGATCGGACCGCTGATCTTCATCCACGAGATGGGCCATTATCTCGCCGGCCGCTGGTTCAAGGTGAAGGCCGAGACCTTCTCGATCGGCTTCGGCCGCGAGATTTTCGGTTGGACCGACGAGAGGGGGACGCGCTGGAAAGTCGGCTGGCTGCCGCTCGGCGGCTACGTCAAGTTCAAGGGCGACATGAACCCGGCGAGCGTTGCCGACCCCGAATGGCTGAACCTGCCGCCCGAGGAGCGGGCCGAGAGTTTTCACGCCAAGCCGGTGTGGCAGCGCTTCATCATTGTCTTCGCCGGGCCGGCGATCAACTTCCTGTTCGCGATCCTGGTCTTCGCCGGTTTGTTCGCCGCGCTCGGACAGCCGCGGACGCCTCCGGTCGTGGCTCAGGTCGAGCAGGGGTCTCCCGCCCAACAAGCGGGCATCAGGCCAGGCGACCGGATCGTCAGCGTGGGGGGGCGCGCGGTCGATCGGTTCGAGGAGGTATCCGATTTCGTCCGCATCCGTCCCGACCAGCCGCTGAGGCTCGAACTGGTGCGGGCCGGCCGGCCGGTCTCCCTGACGGCGACGCCGCGCGGTCTGCTGCAGCGGGACCGCTTCGGCAACGAGTTCAAGATCGGCCTGCTGGGCATCCGCAACCCCAATCCGGTGATCGAGCCGGTCGCCTGGTGGGCGCTGCCGGGCGCCGCGATCGGCTATACCGCATCGACGGTCCGGATGATGGTCGAGACGCTCGGGCAGGTGATCACCGGGCGCCGTTCACTGAAGGAGCTCGGCGGGCCGATCAAGATCGCGCAATTCTCCGGCCAGCAGGCGACCCTCGGCTGGGGCGCCTTCATCGTCTTCATGGCGATCGTTTCAATTAATCTGGGATTCATCAACCTCTTGCCAATCCCGCTACTGGATGGCGGACATCTGCTGTTCTACACGATCGAGGGAGTGCGGCGGAAACCTCTGAAGCCGGAGACCCAGGAATGGGCATTCAGGACCGGCCTTGCCGCCCTGCTCGCCCTGATGATCTTCGTGACCTTCAACGACCTGGCGTCTTTCGGCCTCTTCCGGAGGCTTGGCGGGTTGATCGGCTGAACATGATCGGGCAGGGCACATCCTGCAGGGAAACGGCCGTTCCGGTAGCGGCCAGAGCATAAGCGGGGACGCGTGACAGCGAACAAGGCATTTTCGAGACGGCGCCGGCTATTCGCCGCGCTCATGGTCGGCACCGTCCTCGCCGGGGTCGCCGCGCCTGCTGCCGCGCAGCAGCGCCGGCCGCAGCAGCCGACGCGGGCGACGAGGCCCGCTCCGGCGGCGCCGCCGGTGATCGCCCCGGCGCCCGAGCCGACGGAGACCGACCCGACCGCGCAGACCGTCCGCTCGGTCCGGGTCACCGGCAGCCAGCGCCTCGAACCTGAAACCGTCATCTCCTACAGCGGCCTGCGCCCCGGCCGGCGCTACAATCAGGAGACGATCGACGACGCGCTGCGCCAGCTGCTTGCGACCGAGCTCTTCGCCGACGTCCAGATCGCCGGCGTCTCGACCGGCGAGATCGAGATCCAGATCCGCGAGAATCCGGTCATCAACCGCATCGTCCTCGAGGGCAACCGCCACATCAAGGACGACAAGATCACCCCCGAGATCCGGCTCGCGCCGCGCCAGATCTTCACCCGTTCGCGGGCCCGCGCCGACGTCGCCCGGATCATCGAGCTCTACCGCCGCCAGGGCCGCTTCGGCGCCAGCGTCGAGCCGCAGATCATCCAGCTCGACCAGAATCGCGTCGACGTCGTCTTCGAGATCCGCGAGGGTCCGAGCTCGCATGTCCGGCGCATCAACATCATCGGCAACGAACAATTCTCCGATGGCCGCCTGCGCGGCGAGATGGCGACCCAGGAAGCCGCTTTCTACCGGATCTTCTCCTCTTCGGACACGTACGACCCCGATCGGCTCGCTTACGACCAGCAGAAGCTGCGCCAATTCTACCTGACCCAGGGCTATGCCGATTTCCGCGTCGTCTCCGCCGTCGCGGAGCTGACTCCGGACCGGCGCGACTTCATCATCACCTATGTGGTCGAGGAAGGCCCGCGCTACCGTTTCGGCGAGGTCAACGTCGAGAGCAACATCCGCGACTTCCGCTCCGCGGACCTGCGCAGCACCCTGCCGATGAACGCCGGCGACTGGTACAATGCGCGCGCGGTCGAGGATACGGTCACCCGCCTGAACGAGACGGCGGGCCTGTTCGGCTACGCCTTCGCGGACGTCCGTCCGCGCTTCGAGCGCAACGCCGAGAACCGGACGATGGCGGTGACCTTCCAGGTCGCCGAGGCGCCGCGAGTCTATGTCGAGCGGATCAACGTCTCCGGCAATACCGGGACCCGCGACGAGGTCATCCGCCGCGAGTTCCGGCTCGCCGAAGGCGACCCGTTCAACTCCGTGCGGGTACGCCGTTCGCGCGACCGCATCCAGTCGCTCGGCTTCTTCCAGGAAAATCTGGAAATCGACCAGTCGCAGGGCTCCGGGCCGGACCGCGTCGTGCTCGGCGTCGACGTCGAGGAGCGTTCGACCGGCGAGCTGCAGCTTTCGGCCGGTTTCTCGAGCCTCGAGCGGTTCCTGATCAACCTGTCGATCCGCCAGCGCAACTTCCGCGGCGCGGGCCAGGAACTCAGGGCGTCGATCAACTATTCGAGCTATTCCAAATCGGCCGAGATCGGTTTCACCGAGCCCTATCTGTTCGACCGGAACGTCGCGGTCGGCTTCGACCTCTACCGGCGCGACCTCAACAGCTTCAACTTCTTCGGAGAGCAGCGCCAGACCACGTATTCGCAGGTCAGCACCGGCGGGCAGATCCGGGCCGGCGTGCCGCTTACCGAAAATATATCCTCGGCCCTGCGCTACGGCCTCAGCCACGATCGCGTCACCCTTGCCGACACTTTCTTCCGGACGCTGCCGGACGGCACGCGGCAGTGCGATCCGCTCATCGCCGGCCGCTACCTGTGCGACGCGCTCGGCAACCGACTGACCTCGACCCTCGGTTATTCGCTGCTCTACGACACGCTGGACAACCGGCTGCGCCCGACCTCGGGCGTACGCTTGCTGATCAACCAGGATTTTGCCGGCCTTGGCGGCGACGTCCATTATCTGCGGACACGACTGAGCGCAGCGCGCTACACACGGCTCAGCGGCAGGTTCGTCCTTTTGACCAGCGTCGAGGGCGGGTACATCCACAGCTTCGACGACGGCTCGCCCGGAATCGACCCGATCCGCCTGGTCGATCGCTTTTTCCTCGGCGAGCCGCAGATCCGCGGTTTCGACATCCGCGGCGTCGGCCCGCGCATCCAGCGCACCCCCTACGAGCTCGACGACCAGGGCAATCCGGTCCTGGTCACCGACCGCCAGCAGATCGTCGACGACGCGCTCGGCGGCCGCGCTTACTATCTGGGCCGCGCCGAGATCGAGATTCCCCTCGGCTCGGGCGCCCGCGAGCTCGGCCTGAGGCCGTCGGTCTTCGTCGACGTCGGCGCCCTGTGGGGCATACGCCGACCGAATTTGCAGGATTTGCCGCCCGGCAGCCCGGAGCTCATCCGCCCGATCCTGGACGGCAACGGCCTGCGCCAGTGTGCAACCAACACCGGAGTGGTCACGCCGCTGCCCGTGGGCACGCCGGCCTGCCCGACCGGCACCACGCTGGTCGCGAACGAGCTCGCACCGTTCCAGGAGCGCTTCCTCGGAAATTCGCCGAGCCCGCGCCTGTCGATCGGCTTCGGAGTCAACTGGAACTCGCCCTTCGGCCCATTCAGGGTCGATATAGCTCACGCCCTGCTTAGTCAGGAAGGTGACGACACCAAGCTATTCAGCTTCAACGTAGGGACTGCATTCTGATGAAGAAACTAGCCATAAGCGCGGCCGTCGCGCTCTGCTTCGCTTTGCCCGCGGCGGCGCCCGCCCAGCGCGCGCCCAACGCACAGATCGTCGTCGTCGAGACCGAGCGGATTTACCGCGAGTGCACCGCCTGCCGGGCGGCGCAGGCCCAGCTGCAGACGATGCAGACCCAGCTGCAGCAGCGCGCCCAGGCGCTCGGCCAGCCGATCGAGACCGAGCTCCAGTCGATCCAGCAGGCGGCCGCCGCCGCGCGCAACACCACCGGCGCGGCGCGCACGACCGCCGAGACGCAGCTCCAGCAGCGCCTCCAGGCGCTCGAGGGGCGCCGCACCACCGCCCAGCAGGAGCTCGGGCGCATGGAGCAGAACCTCCGCTCCACTTCGGCGCACGTCGTCCAGCAGATCAACGTGCGGCTCAACCCGATCATCAACCAGGTGATGACCCAGCGCGGCGCCAACCTCGCGCTCGACGTCAGCGCCACGCTCGCCCACAATAATGCACTTAACGTCACCACCGACGTGCTCAATGCGCTCAACCAGCAGCTTCCGAGCGTGAACGTCACGCCGCTGCCGCAGCAGCCGGGCCAGCAGCCGCCGGCCCCGGCGCAGCCGGGCCGCTGATGAGCGACGTCGGAGAGACCGGGGGCGGCGCGGCCGTCCTCGGTCCCCTCGACTTCCGTCGGGTGATGGCGGCGCTGCCCCATCGTTACCCGATGCTGCTCGTCGACCGCGTCGAATCGCTCACGGTCGACCGCAGCATCGCCGCGATCAAGGCGGTGACGATCAACGAGCCCTTCTTCCAGGGGCACTTTCCCGGCCGCCCGATCATGCCGGGCGTGCTGATCGTCGAGGCGCTGGCCCAGGCCGCCGGCGTGCTCGCGGTCGAGTCCCTCGGCCTCGCCGGGACCGGCAAGCTCGTCTATTTCATGGCCATCGAAGGCGCCAAGTTCCGCGCGCCCGTCGAGCCGGGCGTGCTGCTCCGGCTCGAGGTAGAGTTCGTCCAGAAACGCGCCACGGTCTGCAAGTTCGCCGGGCGCGCCCTGGTCGACGGCAAGCTCGTCGCCGAAGCGAGCTTTACCGCGATGATCGCGGATCCGCCGACGGATTGAGCAAGTCCGTCATCATCCCGGCGAAGGCGGGATCTCAGAGGAAAAATTCTCGGCGGTTGTGCAGGGTACCTTTCACAGGCGGCGGGACCTTCTCGTCCTGAGATCCCGGCCTTCGCCGGGATGACGATCACTGGCCAAGCGCCCGCCACCTTCCGTTCGATCTCTCGATCCCGAACACCGCGCCGATTGACGACCCTGCCATCACCTCCTCCGGAGGGCCGTCTGCCGCGACGCGCCCTTCGTTCATGACGATCAGCCGATCGGCGTTCGCCAGCGCCGCGTCGAGATCGTGCATGGCCACGAGAGCGGTGCGGCCGCGCAGCAGGTCGAGCAGCCGCAACTGCCAGAGCGGATCGAGATTGGCGGTAGGCTCGTCGAGCAGGAGCAGCGCCGGTTCGGCCGCGAGCGCGCGCGCGATGAGGATGCGGCTGCGCTCCCCGGTCGAAAGCCGGTCCATGCGGCGGGTCGTCAGCGATTCCAAATCGAGCAGGTCGATCACCGCCTCGATCTGCGCGGCTGACGCGCCCGACAGCGCGATCACGTCGCGGCCGGCGAGGGGCCAGTGGATGTCCCGGCTCGCCGGCAGGAAGGAGAGCAGGCGCGTCCGCTGCTTCCGGGGCGCGCGCGCGACGTCCGCTCCGTCGATCTCGACCCGCCCCGCCGGGCCGCCGATGCCGGCGAGGGCGTGGAGGAGGCTGGTCTTGCCGCTTCCGTTCGGGCCGACCAGGCAGACGAGCGCGCCCCGTTCGAGCTCGAGCGAGAGCGGCCGCAGCCGGCCGGCGAGGGCGATGTCCGTGGCGCGGATCACCGGCCGATCCTCCAGCGCATGTTGGCGACCAGCCACAGGAAGAAAGGCGCGCCGAGCAAGGCGGTGAGCACGCCGATCGGGAGCGTCCGTCCGAGCGGCACCGCGCGAACGGCAAGGTCCGCCGCGGCGAGCAGCAGTGCTCCGATCAAAGCCGCAGGCCAGATCGCGCGGCCGGGATGGCCGCCGGTCAGCCGTCGCGCGAAGATGGGCGCGACCAGGCCGACGAACCCGATCGCGCCGCAAATGGCGACGCAGGCGCCGACGCCCACTGCGGTCAGGCACACCACCCACCGGCGCAGACGGACGATGTCGTGCCCCATCGACTCGGCGACCTCCTCGCCGAGCGCGAGCGCGTCGAGCGGGCGCGACAGGCGGAGCAGCAGGAGGATCGCGGCCGCCGCGGGAAATCCGGCGAACGCCGCCTGGGCGAGGCTGCGGTCGACCAGCGAGCCCATCAGCCAGTCATAGGCATCGTAGAATGCGAAGGGGGAGGGGGCGAGGGCGAGCGCCAGCGTCGTCAGGGCGCCGGCGAGTGCGCTGATCGCGAGCCCCGCAAGCAGCAGCGTCGCCGTCTCCGCCCGCCGTCCGGCGAGGGCGAGCAGCAGCAGGAGCGCGCCCAGCGCACCGGCGACGGCGCCGATCGACAGCGCCACCGGGCTCGACAGGCCGATGAGATAGGCGGTAACGACCGCACCGAGCGCGGCGCCGCTGGTCGTGCCGGTAAGGTCCGGGGAAGCGAGCGGGTTGGCGAACAGCGCCTGTACCGCCGCTCCGGACGCGGCGAGGGTGGCGCCGTAGGTCAGCGCCAGCAACGTCCGCGGCACGCGCAGCTCGATCAGTACCGCCCAGGCTAGGCCGCGATCCTGGCCGAACAAAGCGGCGAGGTCGCTCCACGGCACGGCCAGCGACAAGGCCACCGCCGCGGCGAGCAGGAACGCGGGGACGCAGGCGGCGCGGCCGGTCACCGGCCGACCGCCCGCCGCAGCCGGAGCACCTCGTCGATCAGCAGCGGCCCCATGCAGGTCCAGCGCCGGCCGTCGGTGGGCAGGGTCCGTGCGCGGCCGGCCGCGCCTGCGAGGGGGTGCCGGAGCCAGCGCTGCGCTTCCGAATATTGGCCCTGGCGATAGTCGCTGCGGAGCAGGATCTGCGGCGGCCGCAGCGCCAGCTGCTCGAGGCTGACCCGGTCGCCTTGCATCGGTCGTTGGGCAAGCCCGGCGAGCCGCATCCACTGCGCCTCGAGTCCTGAAGCGGCCACGGTACGGCCCCCGCCGCCGAGCCAGATCGTGTCGACGGCGCGGCCCGGTGCGCTCCGCCGCAGGGTGCCGATCCGGGCTGCCAGTGCCTCGCCGGCCGCCTGGCGCCCCAACGCCGCCGCGACGCGGCGAATGCCGCGGACGACGTCGTCGAGGGTCTGCGCGAACGGCAGGTCGAGCGTGCGGATGCCGAGCCGGGCCGCGATGCGCAACCGGTCGCGCGCACCGCCGCCCATCGTCAGCACGAGGTCCGGACGGAGCCGGGTCACGGAGATCAGGCTGCCGTCGTTGCGCGCGAAGCGGCGCGCCAGGGGAGCAAGCGGAGTCTCCGCCTCCTGCTGCGAGAGATGAGTCACCGACACGATCTGGCGCGGATCGGCGAGCAGCAGCAGCAGCTCGTCCGTGCACAGGTTGAGCGACGCCACGCGCTGCGGCGGCCGGCTCGCGCCCGCTGCCGCGCCGGAGAGCGCGACGCTAGCGGCCAAGGCGAAAGCGAAGGCCCGCATGGACTGTCCTTCCCAGCGTATTGTAGCCCACCACATCCTGATAGTCGGCATCGAAGGCGTTCTCGACCCGCGCATACGCTTCGAGCCCGCCGGTCAGCCGCCAGCCGAGGCGTGCCGAGCCCAGCAGATAATCGTGGAGCCGCACGGTCTGAAAGAAGTCGAAATCGTCATCGGTGCGCGCGCCCACATAAGCGAGGCTGGCCGACCAGCTCAGCCGGCCCGCTTCGCCCAGCGCGATCAGATTGGCGGTGTGCCGCGGCCGCCGGATTTCGCGGATGGCGGCGTCCTCCGGCTCACGCCGCTCTCCGGCATCGAGCAAGGTGTAATTGGCGTGGAGCTGGAGCGCCCGCGAGAAGCGGTATGCGCCGGCCAGCTCGATCCCGCGCCGCCGGCTCGCGCCGGTGACGTTGCGGGTGGTGGTGACCGCGCCGAATTGCTCGACAATCTCGTCGGTGAGGTTGTGGCTGAAAACGGTGGCGCCCAGGCTGAAGCGGCCACTCGCGCGGCGCACCCCGACCTCCCAGCCTCGCGAACGCTCGGGAGTCAGGTCCGGATTGCCCATGAACGAGCCGGGGAAGAAGCCGTAAAGGTCGAAAAAGGTCGGCTGCGCGATTCCCTCGCCAAAAGCGCCGTGGACGGTCCAGCCCGCCGCAGGCCGCACGATCGCGGCCGCGCGGATGGTGGTCGCGTCGTCGAAGGCGCTGAAGCTGTCGTGGCGGACGGCAATGTCGGTCACGACGGCCTCGGACCATGCCGCATGCCACTCGCCGACGACGGCGGTCAGGCTGCGCGAGCGATCCTGATCGGTGCCGCCGAAGAAGTTCTGGTCGCGGGCTCGAAAATCCTCCTCTTCGCGTTGCACGGCCGCCGTTAGCCGGTGGCCCCCCGTTCGGCGCGAGACCTGTGCGCCTGCGGTGACCCGACGCCCTGCTGTGCGGTTGAGTGGCGCGTCGCCGAGCCGGTTGCGGTTGGCGCTGTCGAGCAGGCTGGCGTCCGCCGAGAGCGTCCAGCCATCCCATTGTGCGGAACCCCAGGCCCGCACGGCGGCGATGCGATTCGCGGTCCCGTCGAGCGTATCGGCGCGGCGGAACGTGGCCGGATCGAAACCGTCAAACTGGCTTTCACCCTCGACATAGAAAGCGGAGAGGCCGAGCTCGCGGCCGGCGGCGGGCCGCCAGGCTGCGCGGAGCCCGGCGCTGCGATTGTCCGACCCGTCGCGCTCGCCGCCGCCTCCGAATGAGTCGATGCCGCCGCTGCTGAGCAGGGATCCGGTTGCGGACAGGGCGAAGTCGCCGGTGCGCACCGCCACCTGGGCGGACGCTCGACGACTGTCGAGGCTGCCATATTCGACCAGCGCGGCCGCTCCCTCCTCTGCGAATGGGTCGGCGGTCCGCGCCGCAATCACCCCGCCGAGGGCCTCGGACCCCCACAGCGCCGATTGCGGGCCGCGCACGATCTCCAGGCGGGAAAGAAGGTCCGTGGCCAGGAGTTCGAAGCGCGCCTCGTTGCCGGCGGCGGGGTCGTTGAAACGGATGCCGTCGATGAAGAGCAGGCTGTGATTGGCTTCGGCGCCGCGAATCCTGACCTGCGTCTGGGTGCCGCGCGGGCCCGAAACCGACACCGAAACGCCTGGCACCAGACGCAACCCCTCGGCGGCGAGCGGGAAAGCGAGCGCACCGAGCTCGCGATCGTCGAGGATGGTCGCCGAGACCGGCGCCTCTGTCTGCGGGACAGGCTCGCGCGAGCCGGTGACCACGATGGCCGGCGCCTGAAGTGTCGCAATGAAAAGCAAAGAATGCATTGTAACCTCCTGCAACGACACGCAAATGTCGTCACGGAGGTTCGGCGAACGCCGCCGGACCACGCACCGCAGGCTGGTCCCGGCCGGGCGCGGACGACGGGCGGAGGCTGTTTTCTGGCTCGCGAGGCGCCCGGAGGCGGCCTCGCTCACAGTTGCGGGCACAGCGCCGGTCTTGCACCGGACTTGCCATTTAAGCCGCCGTATGACGGGCGGCACCTTCGCCGGCGGCGACCCTATTGCTCCGCAGCACGGCTTGTCAATTTGGTCCTTTCCGGCTAGAGCGCGTGCCAACGTCTGACCCGGGCTGGTCGGAACCAGCCAAACCTCTGAAAGCAAAAGACAATGAAGACCGGCGCGCACCCCGATTACCATATGATCAAGGTCCAGATGACCGACGGCACCGTGTTCGAGACCCGCTCCACCTGGGGCAAGGAGGGCGACACGCTGCAGCTCGAGATCGATCCGACCGCGCACCCGGCCTGGACCGGCGGCACCGGCCGCACGCTCGACACGGGCGGCCAGGTCGCGCGCTTCAACAAGCGCTTCGGCGGCCTCACACTCGGCGGCCGCAAGTAAGCACCGCCGCGACCGCTGCCCCGCGGATCGAGACTTCGCGGCTCATCCTGCGGCAGACCGAAGCGCGGGACCTCGAGGCCCACGCCGCCATGCTCGGCGACCCCGAAGTGATGCGCCATCTGACGGGTGCGCCGATGGCGCGCGAGGATGCGTGGCGGCGGCTGCTCCAGGGCCCCGGACTGTGGGCGGTGCTCGGCTACGGCTATTGGTCGGTCGAGCGGCGGGAAGACGGGGGCTATGTCGGCCAGCTTGGCTTCGCCGATTTCAAGCGCGAGATCGAACCGTCGATCGAGGGGCTGCCCGAAATGGGCTGGCTGTTCGCCTCTGAGGTCCACGGCCAAGGCTACGCGCACGAGGGCGTGAGCGCGGCTCTCGCCTGGGCGGACGAGGCCCTCGGCGCAGCCGAGATCGTCGCGATCATCGCGCCGGACAACGCTCCCTCGATCCGTCTGGCGGAGCGCGTCGGCTTCGTCCGTGCCGAGGAGACCTCGTACCGGGACGAGCCGACGCTCGTCTTCCGCCGGCGCGTTACAATCGAAACGAAATAGCGAGACTCGCGCAATCCGCGCGAAACGTGCGGCGGCCAAAGGACGCGGGAACCCCGATCCGGAGGAACCCGCACCGATGCGCAAGCTCTATTACGACCCCGCCTCGACCGTCTCGAGGCCCATCTCGATCTTCCTCGCCGAGCACGACCTCGACGTCGAGCTGGTGACCGTCCGCCTCGCCGCCGGCGAGCATCACGCCGACTGGTTCGCCGCGGTCAATCCCAATCGGGCCGTCCCCGTGCTCGAGGAGGACGGCTTCGTCCTCACCGAGTCGGCCACGATCCTGCGCTACCTCGCCGAGCTCGCCGATTCTCCGGACTACCCCAGGGGCCTGCGCGAGCGGGCGAAGGTCGACGAGGCGCTCGACTGGTTCAACACCGGCTTCTATCGCGACCACGGCTACGGCCTCGTCTACCCGCAGATCCTGCCGCACTATCAGGTCCACGAGGCGCAGCGCACGGCCTTGCTCGCCTGGCACCGCGGCCGCGCCGAGGCGCGCCTGCAGGTGCTGAACGATCATATGATCGGCGACCTCGGCACCTGGGCCGGCGGCGAGAGCTTCAGCATCGCCGACATGTTCGGCGCATCTTTGGTCACGATCGGCGAGATGGTTGGCTTCAGTCTCGCGCGCTGGCCCAATGTCCGCCGCTGGCTCGCCGCAGCCCAGGCGCGGCCCTCCTGGGAACGCGCCAACGCCGCCTTCTACGCATGGCAGGAAGCGATCCGCGCACCGGCCCGCGACGCCGCGTGAGCAGCGCCAAGACGACAGGAGAACGAAGATGAAAGCCGCCTTGCTGCTCACGGCTCTGCCGCTGCTCCTCGCCCTCGCCGCGCCGGCGGCGGCGCAAGAGGAGCCGGACCTCGCCACCATCCGCGCCGCGACCGAGCGTTTCCAGAACGTCGAAGTGGCGCTCGCCGAGGGCTATGTCCGCGATCCGACCGACATGTGCGACACCGCCGACATGATGGGCCGCCCGGCCGAATATGGCGCGATGGGAATCCACTTCTTCCGCCCGGACCTGCTCGGGATCACCGCGCCGCCCAACCCGAGGGTGAACGGCAACGGCACCCATACCGACTGGAACCGACCCTCCATCCTCATCTACGAGCCGCAGGCCGACGGGTCGCTCCAGCTCGTCGCGGTCGAGAACCTCGTCTTCCAGAGCGCGTGGCACGCGGCGGGCCATACGGAGCGGCCCAGCATCCACGGCCGCTCCTACGACAGCATGGCCGACGATCCGGCCACGCCGGTCGACGAGGCGCACGGCTTCGAGCCGCATTACGACCAGCATGTCTGGCTCTACCGCGACAATCCGCGCGGTCTCTACGAGCAGTTCAACCCGAACGTCAGCTGCGCCCACCATCGGACCCGGTCGGCCTCATCGGGAGAGCATAACGGCCAAGGCGGCCACCGCTGACCCGCGCTAGAAGCGCAATCTCAGGCCGAGGCCCGCGCCGGTGCCGCCGCTGCCCTCGATCGAGCAGCAGCTCAGCGACAGCGGCCCGCGGCGGTACTCGAACCATGGCCCGCGCGCCGGCGCCGCGAACGCGCGCGCCGGATCGTAGCCCGAGCGGCTCCCGCGCTCGGGCAGCGCCGAATAGAGTTCGCCGCACACGACGATCTCCGCCGGCGTCGCACCGGCTCGGCAGGGTGAGCTGTCGATTGCCTGCCGCACTTCGGCCTGCTGGCGCTCGACGGCCTCGTCGGCTGTCGGATGGGGCGCCGCGATGCCCGGGGCGATGACGGCCGCCGCTGCGGTCAAGAGCAGGCTCACCGCTTGATCCTAGGCGCG
>DASVVP010000088.1:0-7938 GCA_036386495.1 Allosphingosinicella sp. | reverse complement strand
CCAGCATCACCCGCTACGCGCGGCGCTAGCCGGCCCCCCTCCCCTTGATGGGGAGGGGTCGGGGGTGGGGTGGAGTCTCCGGAAAAGACGCTGCCCAGATGACGAGTCCACCCCCACCCAAACCCTCCCCCCTCAAGGGAGAGGGCTTTTACTCGACTTCGCTCGACGCGACCGGATAGGGTCGCGGGCGTGACCTCTCCCTCCCACCCGTCCATCTACACGGTCCCCCCGCATCGCTCCTTCGCCGACGCGCTGGCGGCGGGTCTCGCGGCGTGCTTCGGGCGGGGCAAGACCGATCTCGCCGGCGGGCTGGTGCTCGTTCCCAACAACCGTGCCGCGCGGGCGGTCCAGGAAGCGTTCGTACGGCGTTCGGGCGGCGGGCTGCTGCTGCCCCGGCTGGTGACGGTCGGCGATCCGGAGCTGGACGAGCGCATCGGCCCGGCGCTCGATCCGTTCGGCGGGGACGCCGAGCCGATCCCGCCCGCGATCGACCCCGTCGAGCGGCTGATGCTCCTCTCCCGGCTCGTGCAGCGCCATCGCCAGGTCGAGGCCGCCGAAGCGCTGCGGCTGGCAGAGGATCTCGCCCGCACCCTCGACCAGCTGCTGTTCGAGGAGATCGATCCGGCGCGCCTCAGGAGCTTCGCCGCCGAGCTGCCCGACCTTTCGCTCCACTGGCAGACGTCGCTCGACCAGCTCGAGCTGATCCTGCGCGACTGGCCCGCAACGCTCGCCGAGCGCGGACGCATCGACCTCGCGGATCGCCGCAACCGGCTGCTCGACGCTCTCGCCCGCCGCTGGCGCACGCACCCGCCCGCCCGCTTCGTCGCGGCCGCGGGGATCACCACCGGTGCGCCTGCCGTCGCGCGTCTGCTGCGCGCCGTCTCGCGCCTGCCGGACGGGTTGGTCGTCTTCCCCGGCCTCGATCTCGCCATGGACCAGGACGAATGGGACTCGCTCGGGCCGCACCGCCCCGACCCGGAGACGGGCGTCAGGCGCCCCTCGATCGAGACCCACCCGCAATTCCCCCTCAAGCTCCTGCTCGACCGGATGGATGTGGCCCGCGGCGAGGTGGAGCCCTGGCGCTGGGGCGGCGGCAGGGATGCGCCGGCGGTCAGGAGCAGGGCGATCGCCAATGCGATGACTCCGGCGGCGTACAGCGCCAAATGGCAGATTCTGAAGCCCGCCGAGCGTCGCCTCACCGGCGTGCGTGCGATGGAGCTGGCCACGCCGGCTGAGGAGGCGCAGGCGATCGCGATCGCTCTTCGCGAGGCGCTGGAGGAGCCGGGGCGCACCGCCGCTCTGGTGACTCCGGACCGGGCGCTGGCGCGGCGCGTCTCGGCCCATCTGCGGCGCTGGGACGTCGAGGCCGACGACAGCGCGGGCCGCCCGCTGTCGCTGACCCCCCCGGGGACCTTGATTCGCGCCGCCGCGACCGCCGCCGCCGAACACTTCGCGCCGGTGGTCCTGCTCACCCTGCTCAAGCATCCCCTGGTCATGCGCGGCGAGCGGCGCCTGGCCTGGCTCGACGGGGTGCGCCTGCTAGACCTCGTTCTGAGAGGGCCGCGGCCCCCCGCGGGGCTCGACGGGATCGACCGGCATCTCGCCGACCGCAGCGGCCGCGACCGCGACCGCCGCGCCGCTGCCGCCGCCTGGTGGAGCGAGGCGAGGGCGCTGCTTGGGCCGCTCGAAGCAGCTTTCGCGGCGGAAGGGGCCTCATTCGGCGATCTGCTCGCCGCCCTGCGTGAAGCGGCCGGAGCGCTCGCCGGCGACGCCGCCTGGTCCGGTCCCGCGGGGCGCGCCGCGGCAGAGCTGTTCGCGAGCCTGGAGGCGGCTGCCGGACAGGGGCCGATTCGTGTCGCGCCGGTCAACCTGCCGGCCATGCTCGAGCAGCTGACGGCGGCGGCGGCGGTGCGTCCTCCTTACGGCCAGCATCCCCGCATCTTCATCTGGGGCCTCATCGAAGCGCGGCTCCAGCAGGCCGATCTGGTCATCCTCGGCGGCCTCAACGAGGGCACCTGGCCGCAGCTGCCCGCGCCCGACCCCTGGCTGGCGCCGCGCCTGCGCCACGAGCTCGGCCTGCCCAGCCTCGAACGGCGGATCGGCCTCGCCGCGCACGATTTCGCGAGCGCGCTCGGGGGTCGCCAAGTGCTCGTCACCCGCGCCCGCCGCGACGCGCGTTCGCCGGCGATCCCGTCGCGCTTCTGGCTGCGGATGGAGGCGATGACCGGAGGTCTTACCCGTGCGTCCCTCCCCAGGAGATGGGCGCGGGCGCTGGACCGGCCGGGCGGCTATCGCCCCGCAGCCCGACCCGCACCCGACCCGCCGGCCCGGACGCGGCCGCGCTCGATCTCGGTCACCGACGTCGACCGGCTGAAGGCGGACCCATTCTCATTCTATGCCCGCAAGATGCTCGGCCTCGCGCCGCTTGACGTCGCCGACGCCGATCCGAGCGCCGCCTGGCGCGGCAGCGCGGTGCACAAGGTGCTCGAAGCCTGGATGAAGGAGGACGATTGCGATCCCGGGCGGCTGCGCGGCCGCGCCGAGGCGCTGCTCCGCGATGCCGCCGCCCATCCGCTGATGCGTGCCTTGTGGCAGCCGCGCCTGCTCGACGCGATCGACTGGATCGCCGAGGAGGTGGCGCGGAACCAGGCGGCGGGACGACGGCCGCTGATGGCCGAGGTCTGGGGGGAGGCGGAGGTCGCCGGAATCGCGCTCCAGGGGATGGCCGACCGGATCGACCGCCTCGCCGACGGCACCCTCGCCATCGTCGATTACAAGACCGGGACTCCGCCCGGTCCCAAAGCCGTCGCGGAGGGCTATTCGATGCAATTGGGGCTGCTCGGGCTGATCGCGGAGCGCGGGGGATTCACCGGCGTCGAGGGCGTGCCGGCCTGCTTCGAATATTGGTCGCTGGCGCGGGCGCCGTCCGGCCGGCTCGGCTATTGCCGGAGCCCGGTGGGCGGACGCAGCGGCATCGATCCGGAGGATTTCACCGCGATCGCGGCGCGCAACTTCATCGGAGCGGCGGAGCGGTGGCTGACCGGAACCGAGCCGTTCACCGCCAAGCTCCATCCCGAATATGCGCCCTACGGCGAATATGACCAGCTGATGCGCCTCGACGAATGGTACGGGCGCGAGCGCTGAAGTGTCAGATTCCGGGCGTCTCGGCGCCGTCCCGGACCCGCGGCGCAGCGCGGCGGGCCGGCGCGCGCACGGGGCGGCGGTTGCGGTCGAACAGCTGGACGCATTCGTCGGTGATCAGGCGCGAGCAATGCGGATAGCTGGCCCGGCCCTCGATCGGCCCGCCCATCGCGGGCCGGGGCGCCCGCGGCTGCACAGCGGCGCGCACCCGGCGCTCGTAGAGCTGGATGCAGCGGTCGGTGACTGTGCGCGAGCAGGGCGGGTAACCCGAGACGTTGGACGGTTCGCGCGTGGAGACGGCCTCGTAGGGCCCGCCCGTGCCGACGGCGGGATCGTAGTCCAGCCAGGCTTCCTCCTTGGGCGCGGCCGCGCCGACCGCGAGCAGCAGGCCGGCCGAGAGCAGAATGAGCCTTTTTCTCATCGGGACGACGCTCCATCGAGGCGAAAGCGGCCGAGTCGCCGCAAAGCGAGGTTAACGCGTCGTCAACCATGTTTCGCCCCAAATCTGTCGCAGCGTCCCAGGGCGGGATCGGCGAAGGTCAGGAGAGGGCGCGGTAGATGCCGTAAAGGCTGGTGATGGTAACCACCACGCCCACCATCAGCAGCAGCCGCGCCGGCGGCAGCTTCTTGACGATGAGGCCGCCGAGCGGCGCCGCCGCGATCCCGCCGATGAGGAGGCCGACGACCGCCTTGGTGAAGTCCTCGACGCCGAGCGTGGCGATGAAGGTCGCCGAGACGGTGACCGTCAGGAAGAATTCGGCGGTATTGACGGTGCCGATCACCTTGCGCGGGTCGGCCCCCTGGATGAGCAGGTTGGACGTCACCACCGGCCCCCAGCCGCCACCGCCCGCCGCGTCCAGAAAGCCTCCGGCGAGCCCGAGCGGCGCGACGATGCGCGGCGTGCGCGCGTGCGGCGGATGCCCCGTCGCCCGCCAGACCAGATAGAGGCCGATCGCGGTCAGGTAAGCGAGGACCAGCGGGCGCGCTGTTTTCGCCGGCACCTGGGTCAGCACATAAGCGCCGAGGACGCCGCCGATCACGCCCGGCACCACCAGCCGCCCGAACAGCCGCCAGTCGACGTTGCGGAACAAGGCGTGGCTGATCCCCGAGATGCCGGTCGTGAAGCATTCGACCGCGTGGACGCTCGCCGAGGCGGCCGCCGGCGGCATGCCGAGGCTGAGCAGCAGCGTGTTCGAGATCACTCCGAACGCCATGCCGAGCGCGCCGTCGACCAATTGCGCGGCGAACCCGATCAGGATGAAGGGGAGCAAGTCGGCGAGGCTGAAGGAAGAGAAGTCGATCATCGCGCCCGCCGTGTGCCGCGCCACTGCTCGCGCGTCTGCCCGGCGATGTCTACATCATATTTTCGGAAAGCAGGGTGCGATTTGGGCGGTCCCAAGGGACGAGGACGCCGTGTTTCTTCCTGCCGGCGGAAATGCGCACCTCGCCCGCGACCGCGATCGTACGATCCTCTTCGGCTTTCTCGCCGTCGACCTTGGCGCCGCCCTGGGTGATCATCCGACGCGCTTCGTTCTTCGAGGCGCAAAGCCCCAGCCCGACCAGGGCGTCCACCAGTGCGATCGCACCGTCCACTTTGAGCGTCGGCAGCGCCTCGCCGGACGTGCCTTCCTCGAAGGTCCGCCGCGCCGTCTCGGCCGCCTCGCGCGCCGCTTCCGGCCCGTGGACGAGCGCAGTCACTTCGTCGGCGAGGACTTTCTTGGCCTCGTTGATTCCCGCCCCTTCCAGCGCTTCGAGCCGCGCCGCCTCGTCCAGGGGGATGTCGGTGAACAGGCGCAGGAACTTGCCGATGTCCGCGTCTTGGCAGTTCCGCCAATATTGCCAGAAATCGTAGGGGCTGAGCAGGTCGGCGTTGAGCCACACAGCCCCCGCTGCGGTCTTGCCCATCTTGGCGCCGTCGGCAGTCGTGAGCAGAGGCGTGGTGACGCCGAACAGCTGCGCCCCGTCGACGCGCCGGGCCAACTCGACGCCGTTGACGATGTTGCCCCACTGGTCCGACCCGCCGAGCTGGAGCAGGCAGCCGTGCCGGCGGTTCAGCTCCATGAAGTCGTAGGCCTGCATGATCATGTAGTTGAATTCGAGGAAGGTGAGCGGCTGCTCGCGCTCCAGCCGCATGCGGACGCTGTCGAAGGTCAGCATCCGGTTGATGGTGAAATGCGGCCCCACGTCGCGCAGCAGCTCGATATAGCCGAGCTTCCCCAGCCATTCGTCATTGTCGACCAGGATCGCGCCGGTCTCGCTGTCGTCGAAGCGCAGCGCACGTTCGAAGACCGGACGGATCGAGGCGATATTGGCCTGGATCGTCTCTTCGGTCAGCAATTGCCGGCTCTCGTCGCGGCCCGAGGGATCGCCGACCTTGGTGGTGCCTCCGCCCATCACCACGATCGGCTTGTGCCCCGCCTGCTGGAGCCGGCGCAGCAGCATGATCTGGATGAGCGAGCCGACGTGGAGCGAAGGCGCGGTGGCGTCGAACCCGACATAGCCGGGGACGACCGCGGCCGAAGCAAGCGCGTCGAGCCCCTCAGCATCGGTGAGCTGGTGGATATAGCCGCGCTCGTCGAGCAGCCGGAGGAGGGAGGACTTGTACTGGGCCATGGCGCATGCGGGTTAGCACGAGGCTTGCCGCAGGCAAGCGCCGTGCGCGGAAAATCGCCGCGGGACGCGGAGCAACATGGTTAAGCCTTCGTTACCGGGCTAAACAATTCCCCACGGGAGATTCGCGTGCGGCAGCCGATAAAGCCTCTGCTGTTGATCTGCGCCGGCATGGGCCTGCTGCTCGGCAGCGCGGCGCCGCCGGAGCCCGCGGAGGTGCATGCGCCCCCTGTTGCGCCGGCCGAACCGCGGCTGACCCGCACTGTCTTCCAGGTCGTCCTTGCACCCGAGCCAGTCTCTCCGGCGCCCGCCCCGGCACCCCCCGCGGCGCCCGCGTCCCCGCGTCCGGCCGCAGCGTCCGGCGCGGTCAGGATCCTGGTGAGCCTGCCGCAGCAGAGGCTCTGGGTGTTCCGCGGCCGGGAGCTGGTCGCGACCTCGCGGGTGTCGACCGGCAAGAGGGGTCACGAAACGCCGGCGGGGTCGTTCCCGATCCTGCAGAAGAGGGTCGAGCATTATTCCAACATCTACGACAACGCGCCGATGCCCTACATGCAGCGCCTTACCCATTACGGGATCGCGCTCCATGGCGGCCGCGTCCCGGGCTATCCGGCGTCGCACGGCTGCATCCGCCTGCCGCACGCCTTCGCGCGGCGCCTCTACCGATTGACCGATTTCAACAGCAGGGTGATCGTGACGCGCGCGCGGCCGCGCTCGACCGCTCACGCGCTCAGTTTGACCACATAGCGCCGTTCAGCCGCGCCTGGGCTGGCTCACGCGCCTGGTGGCCGCTTTCTCCTGGGCAGCGCGCATCGCGGCCAGGCGCTCGGCGACCGCTGCCTCGCGGCGGAGCGCATCGACTTCCGCAAGCTTGGCCGTGTCCTCGGGATCCATCAGTCCGGGACCCGGACATCCCGCGGCGGCCATGGCACGCTCGAACAGGGTCTCGGCCCGCGAGGCCTTGCGCTCGGCGCGTTCGGCGGGGGAATCGCAGACATTGGTCGCGGCGGCCGCTTCGCAGCGGGATGCCCTGAACGCCGCCAGCTCCTTTTCCATCTGCGCCTTGCGCAGCTTGAGCGCCGAGAGGCATTCGTTCAGCCGCTTTTCCTCGTCGGAAGCGTCGGCTTCGGCTTTGTCGAGCTGCCTTACCTGGGCCTCGTGGTCGAGCTGCCGCGCGACCGCCGTCTCGGCCAGGTCCGGCCGCTCCTTCGACAAGGCGAAGCGGGCCAGCTCCTCGAGCGTGGCGATCCGGTCCCGGAGCAGCGCCTTCTGGAGCTCGGCCTGGGTGCGGCGGCAGCGCGCGGCCTGAAGCTCGCCACGCGCCTCGTCCTCGGCCCGCTCGACCTCACGGATCGCCTCGCGCATCAGGCTGTCGCTGCTCGCCCACTCGACCGCGCCCATTCCGACTTCGATATTGGCCGAAACAATCCGCTGCACCCGGACGAAAATCGACTCCATGGATCACCTCGCGTCGCGGCAGGACGCGCCTGCGTTCGGGCGGGAGGCGTAACGGACGCCGATTAAGGCCGCGTAAAGCGGCGCGACCTCAGCTCTTGCGGCTCAGCGTCCGCATCGCGTCGTCGAGGCCCTGGAGGGTGAGGGGGTACATGCGGTCCTGCATCAGCTCGCGCACGATGCCCGTCGAGGCCGAGTAGTTCCAATATTGCTCCGGCGTCGGGTTGAGCCAGACCGCGCTCGGATAGGTGTTCGTCATCCGCTTCAGCCAGAGCGCGCCCGCTTCCTCGTTATAATGCTCGACCGAGCCGCCGGCATGGGTGATCTCATAGGGGCTCATCGCCGCGTCGCCGACGAAGATCAGCTTGTAGTCGTGGCCGAACTTGTGGAGCACGTCCCACGTCGGCGTGCGCTCGGAGAAGCGGCGGCGATTGTCCTTCCACACGCTCTCATAGGGGCAGTTGTGGAAGTAGAAGAATTCGAGATTCTTGAATTCCGACGTCGCGGCCGAGAACAGCTCCTCGCAGAGCGTCACGAACGGGTCCATCGATCCGCCCACGTCCAGGAAGAGGAGCAATTTCACGGCATTGTGCCGCTCCGGGCGCATGCGGATGTCGAGCCATCCCCTGCGCGCGGTGCCGTCGATCGTCTCGCCCAGGTCGAGCTCGTCCGCCGCCCCCTCGCGTGCGAAGCGGCGCAGGCGGCGGAGCGCCACCTTGATGTTGCGCGTGCCGA
>DASVVP010000087.1:0-2802 GCA_036386495.1 Allosphingosinicella sp. | reverse complement strand
CGGTGTAGGTGAAGACGTCCTGCGCCGTCTCGCCGACATCCAGCGGCTGCGCGCCTGCACCCGGCGTGTAGGTGTAGCTTCCGTCGGCCGCCAGGGTGAGGGTTCCGTAGGTCCCGAGATAAGTGCCGGGGTTCGCGACGGTCAGCGGCTCGCCGTCGGCGTCGGTGTCGTTGGCGAGCACGTTGCCGGAGACTCCGACGACGGTATTGTTCTCGTTCGTCGAGGCGGAATCGTCGTTCGCCACCGGCGCATCGTTCGCGCCGTCGACGGTGACGGTGAGCGTCGCCGTATCGGAGGCGGTGCCGTCCGACGCGGTGTAGGAGAAGACGTTCTGCGCCGACTCGCCGTCGTCGAGTCCCTGCGCCGCGGCGTTGGGCGCGTAGCTGTAGCTGCCGTCGGCGTTGAGCGTCAGCGTCCCGTACGCGCCGGCATAGACTCCGGGATTCGCCACCGTCAGGGTCTCGCCGTCGACGTCGGTGTCGTTGGCGAGCACGTTGCCGGCGACGCTCGCATCCTCGCTCGTCGAGGCGGTGTCGTCATTGGCCACCGGCGCGTCGTTGGCGCCGTTGACCGTGATGGTGACGGTCGAGCTCGAGGTCGCGCCGTGCTCGTCCGAGATCGTGTAGCCGACGACGACCTGCGCGGTCTCGCCGGTGTCGAGATAATCGAAGTCCGTGCCGGGATTGAACACGACCTGGTTGGCGACCACCGAGGCGCTGCCCTGTCCGGCCGGGGCCGAGGCCGCGGTGACGGTGAGGACCGCGCCGTTGTCGACGTCGCTGTCGTTGGCGCGGACGTCGACCGTGACCGAAGCGTTCTCGCCGGTCGAGGCCGTGTCGGGATTGGCCACCGGGGCGTCGTTGTTCCCCGAGACCGAGATGGTGAGGGTGCCGGTGTCGCTGAGGCTGCCGTCGCTGACCGTGTAGGTGAAGCTGTCCTGGACGATTTGGCCCTGCGCCAGCGCCTGGGTCGAGGCGAAAGGCGAATAGGTATAGGTGCCGTTCGCATTGAGCACGAGCTGGCCGTATGTGCCGTCGATCGTCGCCGGCGTGACGCTGAGCGAATCGCCCTCCCAGTCGAAATCGTTGGCGAGCACGCTCGAGCCCGAATAGATGCCGACGTCCTCGTGGGTCGCGGCGAGGTCGTTGAACGCGAACGGCGCGTTGTTCTGGGTGAGGTCGATCACCGCATCGGCGAAGACCAGCCGCTCGACGTGGA
The DNA here is from genome assembly GCA_036386495.1 of Allosphingosinicella sp. Lineage (GTDB taxonomy): Bacteria > Pseudomonadota > Alphaproteobacteria > Sphingomonadales > Sphingomonadaceae > Allosphingosinicella. The sequence continues at coordinate 1,584 of DASVVP010000087.1, read as the reverse complement.
GCAGCCGGTCGTAGCCGTCGATCATGCTGCCGCCGATGTGGTTGATGTAGAGATTCTCGCCGTCGATCGAATGGCTGTATTCGACGATCGAGCCGGAATAATAGGCCGTGTCGGTGCCGATGCCGCCATGGATGAAGTCGTTGCCGCGGCCGCCGCGGAGGTGATCGTCGCCTGCATCGCCGTGGAGCGTGTCGTTCCCGTCGTCGCCGTTGAGGACGTCGTTGCCGGCCCTGCCCTGGATGAAATCGTCGCCGTTGCCGCCGCTGATGATGTCGGCGCCGTTGCTTCCTTTAAGGATATCGTCCCAGGCCACGTGCATTCCTCCCCGATTTCCGATGATCGGGGCGAGAAACTCAAGCATTTCCGATGATCGAAAGATCATCTTGGTACCGAGAGCCCCCGCCCTGATCTTCCCGTGTCAGCCGTATCCAAGAGAAAAAACGATCCGCCCGCGCGAGAGACTTGGAGCGCTGCGAATCGCCTCTTGGTTTTGCTGTGAAGTGACCAGACTGACTCGCGCCGGAGCAACTGTCCAGTGACAAAGAATGGCGTGGAATCAGCGTGAAAAACGGAGGTGCCCCGCAGCGGGACGGCTAGGCGACCGGGCGCCGCGCCCTCAATGCCTGGGCAAGCGTGCCTTCGTCGAGATAGTCGAGCTCGCCGCCGACCGGGAGGCCGTGGGCGAGCTGGGTGAGGCGGATCGGGAAGCGCTCGAGCCGCTCTGCGAGATAATGGGCGGTGGTCTGGCCTTCGAGGGTCGCGTTCATCGCCAGCACGACTTCGTCGATGCCGCCCGCCGCGACGCGGGCGACGAGACGGTCGATCGAAAGGTCCTCGGGCCGGACCCCTTCGAGCGCCGAGAGGCGGCCGCCGAGGACGTGGAAGGCGCCCGGGAAGAGCCGCGACCGGTCCAGCGCCCAGAGGTCCGACACCTCCTCGACGACGCAGAGCAGGCGGCGGTCGCGGCGCGGATCGGCGCAGATGGTGCACGGGTCCCTGGTGTCGACATTGCCGCATTCCGAGCAGGTCGAGAGCGTCTCGCTGACCTTCTCGAGCGCGCGCAGCAGTGGCACGAGCGCGGTCTCGCGCCGCTTCATCAGGTGCAGCACCGCGCGGCGCGCCGAGCGCGGGCCCAGGCCGGGAAGGCGGGCGAGCGCCTGGGTGAGGACGTCGATCTCGGAGGCGGCCATGGGCGCGATGTAGCTACGCTTTTCGGTCATTGCGAGCGTAGCGAAGCAATCCGGCTGCGGAACTGGATTGCTTCGTCGCTGCGCTCCTCGCAATGACGTGCGATGCGCATCGTCTTCATGGGAACGCCGGAATTCGCGGTGCCGACGCTCGACGCCTTGCTGGCGGCCGGGCATGAGGTGGCGGCGGTCTATACCCAGCCGCCCCGCCCCGGCGGGCGGCGCGGACGGGAGGTGACCCCTTCCCCCGTCCAGCGCCGCGCCGAGGCGGCGGGGATCGAGGTGAGGACGCCGGCGACGCTGCGCGATCCGGACGAGCAGGAGCGGTTCCGGGCGCTGGCGCCCGATGCCGCGATCGTCGCCGCCTATGGTCTGATCCTGCCCATGCCGGTTCTGG
>DASVVP010000086.1:0-6204 GCA_036386495.1 Allosphingosinicella sp. | reverse complement strand
CACCTTGCCCGGCGTCATCGCCAGATTCTTGCCAACCTCGAAGGCGCCCGGCTTGCTCTGCGTCATCTGACCCGCGCCCATGTCCTTGAGCATGTTGGCGAGGCCCTTAAGCAAATTGTCGCCGCGGGTCTCGATGGTGCGCTTGATCACCTTGCCGGGGGTGACGGCGATGTTGCGGCCGACCTCGAAGGCGTCGGGATCGGTATGGGTGAGCTGGCCCTTCGAGACGTCGCGAAGCATGTTCTCGAGGCCCTTCAAGAGGCTCTCGCCCTTGGTCTCGAGCGCGCGTTCGATGACGAGGGGGTTGGTCGCCGCGAAGTTGGACGGCGCCATCGCGTCGACGAAGGCGCGGGTGGTGAAGCGCAGCTTCTCGCGCTGCTTCTCGTCGACTCCCTCGATCGCGTCGACCGAGCCGAGCAGCCGGTCCGAGACCAGAAGATAGCTCTGGCGGATCATGTCGAAGATCGGGTTGTCGCGCCATTGCGGGGCGTTGAAGCGCTTGTCCGCGTCGGCGCGCTGCTCCTCCTCAGTCGGCTCCTTCCTCTGGCCGAGCGCGCGCTGCCAGATGGCGAGCCCCTCGCTCCACAGGTCGACCTGGGCTTGGGCGATCTTCGCCGGATCGGGGATCAGCCCGGCCCAGGGCAGCGGCGCAGAGGAGGCGGCGGGGAAGGCCGCGGAAAAGGGCGCGGACGCCTCGCCGACCTGAGCGGCGAGATGCTCCATCATCATCTGCTGGGCCCGGCCCATGATCCCGGTCCAGTGCTGCATCTCCTCCAGCGTCGGGAGCGGCGGCATCGAGGGCGCTGCGCCCGCCTGACGGTCCTTGGTGTCCTGTCCGGCCATGTTCGGTCCCCTGGTTCGGAAGGTTGCTCTAGTGAACCCGCGCCGCGCCGGGAAGTGCCGGGCCGTTCTCGACAATGGCGGCGGCCTCTCCTAGGACCGCGCCAAATCAACCGACCCCGAGGATGACCGACCGATGGTGACCGCAAGCCAGGTGCTCGACCGCGTGCTGGTGCTCGAAATGGTCCGGGTCACCGAGGCGGCGGCGGTGGCGGCCTCGCTGCTGATCGGCCGCGGCGACGAGCGCGCCGCCGACCATGCCGCGGTCGAGGCGATGCGCGAGGCGCTCAACCAGCTCGAGTTCGACGGAACCGTGGTGATCGGCGAGGGCGAGCGCGACGAGGCGCCGATGCTGTTCATCGGCGAAAAGGTCGGGAGCGCGCAGGGCACCGGGCCGAAGATCGACATCGCGCTCGATCCGCTCGAAGGCACGACGATCACCGCCAAGGCCGGCAACAACGCGCTCGCGGTCCTCGCCATCGCCGAGGAAGGCTGCCTGCTCCACGCGCCCGACGTCTATATGGAGAAGCTCGCGGTCGGCCCGGGCTATCCGGAGGGGGTGATCGACCTTCGCAGGAGCGCGTCCGACAATGTCGGGGCGATCGCCGCGGCCAAGGGCGTCGAGCCCTCCGACATCATCGCCTGCGTGCTCGACCGGCCGCGCCACGCCGCTCTGATCGCCGAGCTCCGCGCTTTGGGCTGCGGGATCCAGCTGATCCCGGACGGCGACGTCGCAGGAGTGATCGCGGTCACCGATCCCGACACGACGATCGACGTCTATATGGGCCAGGGCGGCGCTCCCGAGGGCGTGCTCGCGGCGGCTGCCCTGCGCTGCGTCGGCGGCCAGTTCCAGGGGCGCCTCGTCTTCCGCAACGATTCCGAGCGCGGCCGCGCGGCGCGCTGGGGGGTCGAGGATCTCGACCGCATCTATACGCTGAACGACCTCGCATCGGGCGACGTCATCTTCGCCGCGACCGGAGTGACCGACGGCACCCTCCTGAAGGGCGTCAAGCGGCGCAGGAGCGGGATCACCACCGAGAGCGTGGTGATGCGCGCCTCGACCGGAACCGTCCGCTGGGTCCGCGGCGAGCACCGCAACGAGCCGGGATCGCGGGGCTAGCAGAAGGAGATCGGATCGGCGCTGAGGCGGATCCGGGCGGGGAGCGCGCTGACGACGTCGCCGTCGGCCTGGACCGGGAGCGGAGCGGCGCACTCCGCCTGGAGATCGGTGCAGGAGAAGGAGGCGACGAAGGGCAGCGCCTCGACCGGCCTGCCCCGCAGCATCGCCCAGATGAAGCGGCCGAAATCCCGCCGCCGGGCGGTCCTGAGGGCGATGACGTGGAGCAGGGGATCGCAGAGGCGGGCGGCCGGCGCGAAGCTCCACGGCCCCGCGAAATAGCGGCCCTTGGCGATATAAAAGGCCTCGCAGTCGATCGCGCCGCCGTCATGGACGAGCCGGATCGGGTCGCGACGCCAGCGGACCAGCACCTTGAGGAAGGCGGCGACATAGGCCGCCTTGCCGATCCACCTCTTGAGCCGCGGCGACAGCGCCGCCACGGCGCGGCTGTCCGGCCCGACGCTGGCGCAGGCGAGGAACAGGGTCTCGTTGACCTCGACCGCATAATGGAGCGCCGAGGAGTCTCCTCCGAGAAGGCGCGGCGCGTGGAGCAGGGGATCGAGCGGCGAGGCGATCTCGCGGTGGAGGAGGTTGACCGTCCCCGCCGGATAGACCGCGAGCGGAAGCTTGCGTCCGCAGCGCTGAACGGCGAGCGCGACGTGGCGCATCGTCCCGTCGCCGCCGATCGCGCAGACATGGCTCGCCTCCTCGTCGATCTCGATCTCGACGCCCGGCCCGCATTCGCAGAGGATGACCCGCGCGCCATTGCGCTCGAAGGTCTCGCGAAGCTCGGCGAGCCTGGACCCGCGGTGGCGGCCGGCGGCGCGGTTGTAGATGAGCTGGACGACCGTCGTCATGGACCCCTCGCGCTCCCGTCTAGAGGCGGATGCGGCACTCTGGAAGCCGGCGCGATGCGGCGCCTATAGCCGAGACCATGACCGCCGCAGTCTTCTTCGCCGTTCTCCTCGCCGCCTTGCTTCACGCGGGATGGAACGCGGTGGTGAAGCTCGGCCTCGACCGCTTCTCCTCGATCCTCGTCTTGGCCCTCTTTCAGAGCGCGATCGCGGGCGCGCTGCTGCCCTTCGTGCCCTGGCCGGCCGCCGCTTCCTGGCCGTGGCTGATCGGCGGCTCGCTGCTCCACACCGGCTACAAATTGTTCCTGATCCGCGCCTACCGCCATGGCGAGCTCGGCCAGGTCTACCCGCTCGCGCGCGGCGCCGCGCCGCTGCTGGTGGCGGTGGCCGGAGCGATGCTGCTCGGCGAGCGGCTCAGCGCGACGGGGATCGCGGCGATCGCGGCGGTCGTCGCCGGAATCCTGCTCATCGCGCTCGGCGGGAAGGCCGGCGCGCGGCTGTCCGGTCCGGCGCTGTTCTGGGCGCTCGGCACAGCCTGCTTCACGGCCGGCTACACTCTGGTCGACGGCCACGGCGCCCGACTCTCCGGCACCGCATTGGGCTTCGCTCTGTGGCTGTTCCTGATCGACGGCCTGTCGATGGTCGCGGTCGCGCTGGCCACCCGAGGCCCCGCGGCCTTCGCCGTCCTCCGCCCCGCCTGGCGCGGGGGCCTGGCGGCGGGGGCGATGTCGCTCGGCTCATACTCAATCGCGATCTGGGCCTTCACCCAGGCGCCTCTCGCACTCGTCGCCGCGCTTCGCGAGACCAGCATCCTGTTCGCGCTGCTGATCGGAGCGCTGCTGCTCGGCGAGCGGATCGACCTCAGGCGCTGGCTCGCGGGAGCCTTGATCGTCGCGGGCGTGGTTCTGATGCGGCTCTAGAGGCGGCGGAGGCGGGCCGCGAGATCGCCGCGGTCGGCGACCTCGACTCCGCCCAGGCCGAGCCACCCCGCCATCAGCCTGAGCTCGCCGGCCAGCCGCTCGGCCGAATCGGGCGGAGCGTTCGGCTCCTCGAAGGCGGACTGGACCCTCAGCACCCCCGCCTGGCGGTCGGCCTTGAGGTCGACCCGGGCGGCGATGGTCTCGCCGCACAGAAACGGGAGGACATAATAGCCATGCACGCGCCTGGCGGCGGGCGTGTAGATCTCGATCCGGTAGCGCAGGCCGAACAGCCGCTCGGTCCGCGAGCGCTCCCAGACCAAAGGGTCGAACGGGACGATCAAAGCCGCCGCCCGAATCCGCCGCGGGCGCCGGGCATCGCGATGGAGGAAAGCGGGCTGGCGCCAGCCCTCCACCCGGGCCGGCAGCAGAACGCCCTCCTCGACCAGCTCGCCGATAAGCGGCGTCGCCTCGGGCTTCAGCCGGAAATAGTCGCGAAGGTCGGCGGCGGTGGCGATTCCGAGCCCCCGGGCGCTTCGCTCGATCAGCGCCCGCTGCGCATCCGCCTTGCCCGGCGTGGGCAAGGCGAGCACGTCGGGCGGGACCACGCGCTCGGTCAGATCGTAGACCCGCTCGAAGCTGCCCCGCCGCGACGCCGTGGTCACCTTTCCGGCCCAGAACAGCCATTCGAGCGCGGTCTTGGCGTCGCTCCATTCCCACCAGCCCTTGCGCGCCTTCTCCAGGCGCAGGTCGGACGCGGCGACCGGCCCGTCCGTCTCGATCCGCTTCAGCAACGCCTCGGCCTCGTGCCGCCGCTCGCCCGCATAGGCGCGCAGCCTCGGCCACATCCCCTCGCCGCGCTCGGCCCGCTCCATCCGCCAGCGCAGCAGGGGATGGAGCTCCATCGGCAGCAGCGACGCCTCGTGGGCCCAATATTCGAACAGCCGCCGCTTCTTCCCCCACGCCGCCTCGTCGAGCAGCGCCCGATCATAAGCGCCGAGGCGGGAGAAGAAGGGCAGATAATGCGCCCGCGCCAGCACGTTGACGCTGTCGATCTGGTGGATGGCGAGCTGTTCCGTCACCCGCCGCAGATGAGCCGCCCCGACCGGCCCGCTCGGCCTCGCCTCCGCGAAGCCCTGCGCCGCGAGCGCGATGCGCCGGGCCTCGGCGAGGGAGAGCGTCTCGGTCATCGACTTTTCCACCGCATATTCGCGGGCTGGCCACAAGCCCGATTCACACGGGGACTCGCATGCCCTAGGGTGGCTCATGCTCACCCCCGCCCATGTCTGCGGAGTCTCGCACTCGATCCTCGGCCAGCCCTGGCGCTGGCGCGGGGCGGCGGCGGACGGGTTCGACGCGGGCTTCGTCGCCGACGATTTGGTCGACCAGCTTCTGCTCGCCCGGGGGGTCGCCCGCGCGGAGCTGGAACGGCACCGGGCGCCGACCATCCGCGGCTTCATGCCCGACCCCTCGATCTTCCGCGACATGGACGTGGCGGCCGAGCGGCTCGCCGACGCCGTCGAGGCGCGCGAGCCGGTCACCGTGTTCGGCGACTATGACGTCGACGGCGCGACGTCCGCGGCTTTGCTCGTCAGGCTGCTCCGCGGCCTCGGCTGCGATCCGGGCGTCTATATCCCGGACCGGCTGATGGAGGGCTACGGACCCTCGGGCGAGGCCCTGGTGCGGCTGGCCCGCGAAGGCGCGAGCCTGATCGTCACCGTCGACTGCGGCGCCCAGGCCTTCGAGGCGCTCGAGATGGCGCGCGGCGCCGGGGTCGACGTGATCGTGGTAGACCACCACAAATGCGCCAGCGCGCTCCCCGTCGCGCGCGCGCTGGTCAACCCCAACCGCCTCGACGAAGCCGACGAGGCCGCGAGCCACGGCAACCTCGCCGCCGTCGGGGTCTGCTTCCTGCTCGCCGCCGCCACCGTCCGGACCCTGCGCGGGCGCGGCTTCTTCGCCTCGCGGGCCGAGCCAAAGCTCACCGACCTGCTCGATCTCGTCGCGCTCGGAACGGTCGCCGACGTCGCCTCGCTGCACGGCCTCAACCGCGCCTTCGTCACCCAGGGGCTGAAGGTGATGGCTCAGCGCCGCAATGTCGGCCTGTCCGCCTTGATCGAGGTTTCGCGCCTCACCCGCGCGCCCGCCTGCCACGAGCTCGGCTTCGCGCTCGGGCCGCGCATCAATGCCGGCGGGCGGGTCGGCAAGTCCGACCTCGGCGTGCGCCTTTTGACCACCGAGGACGGCGAGGAGGCGCGCGCGATCGCCGCCGAGCTCGACCGGCTCAACGAGGAGCGCCGCGCCCTCGAGGCGGCGGTCTGCGAGGCCGCCGAGCTCTTATGCAGCGGCCAGGACAATCGCGCCGTCGCCGTGGTTGCTGCAGTGGGTTGGCATCCGGGCGTGATCGGGATCGTCGCCGGCCGGCTCAAGGAGAAGACGGGGCGGCCGGCGATCGTGATCGCGCTCGGCGAGGACG
>DASVVP010000085.1:0-1567 GCA_036386495.1 Allosphingosinicella sp. | reverse complement strand
AGCCCGGTCGCGCCGAGCCGGAGCGCGTCCTCGACCACCCTCCGCACGGGCAGGTCGATATGGCTGGGCGCGCTCGGCTCGATCACGACCAGCTCGATCAGCCGGCGCGCGTCGTCGAGATGGGCGACCGCGAGCGTCTCCCCCTCTCCGCCCGCGAAGCAGGGCCGGAACAAGTCGGAGGCGTCGTTGGCTGTGGCGATGATCATGCCGCCATGTGCCACCTCCCGCGGCTGAGGGCCGTGACGACTGGCTCGACAATGAACTCCGTTCCGGAGGGACTTTGGCGGCTTGGAATGGAGCCGTTGCCCGGCTAACCCTCAGCCATGCAGCCTTACCACGATCTCCTGCGCCGAATTCTCGACGAGGGCGTCGAGCAGAAGGACCGCACCGGCGTCGGCACGCTCTCCGTCTTCGGCCACCAGATGCGCTTCGATCTCACGCGCGGTTTCCCGCTCCTCACCACCAAGAAGCTGCACGTCCGCTCGATCCTGATCGAGCTGCTCTGGTTCCTGCGCGGCGAGACCAACATCGCCTGGCTCAAGGAGCGCAAGGTCAGCATCTGGGACGAATGGGCCGACGAGAACGGCGATCTCGGCCCGGTCTACGGCGCGCAATGGCGGGCCTGGGAGGCGCCGGACGGCCGCCGCATCGACCAGATCGCCAATCTGATCGAGCTCATCCGCCGCGATCCGGGCTCGCGCCGGCAGATTGTCTCCGCCTGGAACCCCGCCGACATCCCGCAGATGGCGCTGCCGCCCTGCCACCTCCTGTTCCAAACCTATGTCGCCAACGGCCGCCTCAGCCTCCAGCTCTACCAGCGCAGCTGCGACGTGTTCCTGGGCGTACCGTTCAACATCGCCAGCTACGCACTCCTCACCCACGTGCTCGCTCAGCAATGCGGGCTCGAGCCGGGCTCCTTCGTCTGGACCGGCGGCGACTGCCACCTCTACTCGAACCATCTCGACCAGGCCCGCCTGCAACTCACTCGCGAGCCCAAGCCGCTTCCGACCCTGACGATCAGGCGCAAGCCGCCCGCGATCGACCAGTACGACTATGAGGATTTCGAGATCGCCGGCTACGAAGCCGACCCGCACATCAAGGCCGAGGTGGCGGTGTGAGCCTCGTCACGCTGGTGGTCGCGCGTGCGGACAACGGCGTGATCGGCCGCGACGGCAAGCTGCCTTGGCACCTCCCGGAGGACCTCAAGCGCTTCAAGGCGCTGACTATCGGCACGTCGATGGTGATGGGCCGCAAGACCTTCGAGAGCCTCGGCCGGCTCCTGCCTCGACGCCAGCACATCGTCCTCACCCGCGACCCCGCCTGGGCCGCGCCCGGCGCCGACGTCGCCGGCACCGTTCCGCAAGCGCTCGCCCTCGCCCGCGAGCCGCGCGTCTCGGTGATCGGGGGCGCCGAAATCTACCGCCTGTTTCTGGGCCTTGCCGACGGTGTCGAGCTGACCGAGGTCCATGCCGCGCCCGACGGGGACACGATCCTCCCGCCGTTCGACCCCGCACAATGGAGCGAGGCCTCACGCGAGACCCATCCGGCGCGGGACGGCAGCCCAGCT
>DASVVP010000084.1:0-10390 GCA_036386495.1 Allosphingosinicella sp. | reverse complement strand
GCCGATCTCCTGGGGGGGATACCGCTTGAACGTGCGATTTCGAAAAGGGTTCCCGGCAAACGAAACGCCCCGGATGCGCCGAGGCGTTTCGCCGAGAGTCCGCCGTCGGGCGACCCTCTCCCAACCCCCGCCGAGTCGCTTACTCCAATTCACCGGACCCGGCAAAGCAAAGCGAGCGATTTGGCGACATTAGCGCAGCTCGTTCGAGCGGTTGCCGATGGTCCAGCGGCTGACCCGGCAGACGTTGACGTTCATCCGGTCGATGTTGGAGCCGTCGGCCAGCGTCACGCGCAGGTCGTACTGGCAGTGGCGGGTGCCGCTGTCGAAGTCGACGACAATGCTCTGGCCGCTGCCCACCACGCGATCGGGGATGCGATCGGGACCGAAGCTGGAATCGGAGGTCGGCGAGCCGCGGACGTAGAGGATCGCCTGGCTGGTGCGGTTCTCGATCTGGACGCGGCGGTCGAGCCCGTCGCCGCTGCGCTGAGCGGCAGCGGGCGTCGCCATGACCGCAGCCGCGAGAGCGGCGAGCGAGTAAGCGGAACGGGCGAAGGCGGTCGAAACATTCATGTCTTGTCTCCCTGCATGCGGCCGGCGTGGCGCCGATCCGATGCGGCCTTTTGGCGGATCGTTACGGGCGCGGTCATTCCCGCTTGTGTCGGAATTGGTGCCCGACAGGTGTCGGCGGCATGCAATCCGACACTTGTCGGATGGCCGCGGCGGCGGCGCCCCGCTACGCTCGTGACATGGCCGCGCGCGCGATCACCATCCTGCTGCTCGAGGACCAGGCCCTGGTCCGGGCAGGACTGCGCGAGCTGATCCAGATCAGCGAGCCGCGCGCCGAGATCCGCGAGGCCTCGACCTATGACGAGGCGGTGGCGCGGGTCGAGGCCGAGCGGTTCGACATCGCCTTCCTCGACATCGACCTCAAGGGCGGCCGCTCCGGCCTCGATTTCCTGCGCTGGCTGCGGGGCCGCGAGCTCGACACGCGCGCGATCATGCTCTCGGGCCGCTCCGACAAGGAAGTGGTGATGGAGTGCCTGAACGAGGGCGCCTCGGGCTACATCCTCAAGGACATGGACAGCGAGGGCCTGTTCCGCCGCGCGCTCGACACCGTCTTCCAGGGGAGCATCTTCCTCCCCGCCAACGTGCTCGGCCGCGGCGGCTTCACGCCCGCGCCGGCGGCCCCGCCGGCGCCGGTCCCGGCGGAGGCGCTCGGTATCGGCGGTCGGGCGCTGGAAGTGCTCTATTATGTCTGCCAGGGGCTGCCGAACAAGTCGATCGCGCGCAATATGGGGATCGAGGAGGGGACGGTCCGGAAGGACTATCTCCCGCGGCTGTTTCGCCTGTTCAAGGTGGCGCGGCGGACCGAGCTGCTGATCGAGGTCTCGCGCCGCGGCATCGTCATTCCGCGGCCCGAGCCTCACCCTGCTCAGGCGGCGGCGCAAGCGCGCTGATCTCGGCGATCAAGGTTTCCGGGGCCACCGGCTTCCTCAGCACGCGGCCGGAGCCGAGCCATTTGCCGCCGCCGATCGCCCCCATCTCGCCGGTGACGACGAGCAAAGGAAGCGGGGCGTCGAACGCCCTCGCGGTGGCCCGGGCGACGTCGCGGGCGGTGCGGCCGTCGGGCAGGCGATAGTCGGTGATGACGAGGTCGGGGGTGCGCTCGAGCGAGGGCAGAGCGGCGGCGAGCTCGGCGAAGGAGGCATAGGCTTCGTAGAGGATCTCGCGGCTCTCGAAGAGCGCGCCGGTCGCCCGCCGGACCAGCGGATCGTCCTCGACGTAGAGGACGTAGGTGCCGGCGACGTCCGGCACGTGCTGCGCGGGCGCGGTGCGAGCGTCCGCCGCGGCCGCATCCTCGCCGGCGAGCGGGACCTCGAGCGAGAAGCGGGTGCCCTTTCCCAGGCGGGAGCGCATGTCGAGGCGGTGCTCGGCGAGCAGGGGCATGATCGCGTTGACAATCGAGAGGCCGAGCCCGACGCCCTTCTCGCGGTCGCGCTCGGGATTGCCGAGCTGGACGAATGGCTGGAACACCTTGGGCCAGTCCGCCTCGGCGATGCCGACGCCGTTGTCGACGACGTCGATCCGCGCGCGGCTGCCGAGCGCGACGATGCCGACGACGACCGCGCGCTTCTCCTTGGCCGGATCGCCGTATTTGATCGCGTTGGAGACCAGGTTGCCGACGATGCGGCTGAGCAGATGGCGGTCGCTGCGGACGAGCACGCGGGTCCTGGACGCCCGCAAGCGAACCTCGATGCCCCTTTCGGCGGCGAAGGTGAGGCAGGGCGCCACCGCCTCCTCGACCAGAGCCGCGAGGTCGAACACCGAATGGTCCGCGGCGACGAAGCCCGATTCGAGGCGGGAGATTTCCAGGACCGCGTTGAACGAGGTGCGGGTCAGCCGCGACGCATCGTCGGCGAGGGCGAGCAGCTCCGTCGACTTCGCCCGGTCGCCGCGCTCGAGCGCATGCCGCGCCGCGGCGAGGAGCGTCGTCAGCGCCTGCATCGGCTGCCTGAGGTCGTGGGCGGCGTCGGCGAGGAATTTCGACTTGGCGACATTCTGCCGCTCGGCCAGCGCGCGCAGCTCGTCCTTGACCTTGACCAGGGCCGCCGTCTTGGCCTGGGTGTCGCGCTCCGAATCGCGCAGCGCCTGGTTCAGCGCCTCGAGGTCGTGCTCGCGGGCGAACACCTCGCGCGCCGCCCGCTCGCGCTCCACCGCCACCGCGCAGGCGATCGCCGCGAACGAGACGAGGTAGAGGATCGAGGCAAGGAAATAATAGTTCCAGGAGCGGAACAGGAAATAGTCGAAGGTCTTGCCGGCGCCCGGATTCCATTCGAGCGTCTGGGCGAAGGGCAGCACCGCGAAGCTCGCCGCGATCGCGAAGGCGGCGAGCGCGTAGAGGGTGCGCGACCTGGTGCCGAACAGGCCGAACATGAACATCATGATCAGCGGCAGGCAGATGAAGTAGAATTGGTAATTATACGGGAAGGGCGTCTCCGCCACCATCAGCAGGGCGAGGACGTAGAGCACCGACAGGCAGGCGGCGAGGACGAAGTGGGTGACGCGGGCGCTGAGCTCGCGCCGCGCCAGCGCCAGGAAGGAGAGGCCGATCCAGGCCGCGCCGACCGCGCGCAAGGCGAAGATCTCGGCCAGGAACTGGCGCATCTCCTTGTTGCGGTAGCTGTGGAAGACGTCCCAGCCGAAATAGGCGACCCAGACCAGCAGGACGAGCACCAGCGCCGCCCGTCGCGCGCCGGCCGACCGCGCCGCCGCATCGGCCTCGAACGCCGCTTCCAGATCGGGCGCGAAACGGGGCGGCGGCCGGAACAGCTTGGGGACGAGCCGTCGCCGCGCCGGCGTCGCGGCGCCCTCGGCGACAATCATCGGCGGTGATGCGGTCGCCATCCTGAGCAAGGTCCCCCAGCCTTTGCAGCGTTCTAGCCGAGCGGTGCGCGAACGCAAAAGGCTCCGGTTGCGGCGGTGCCGCTGCAGTGCGAGAAAGCGGGGATGAGCAAGCTTGCGGCCGCGCTCGCGGCGCTTCTCCTGTTCGGCTGCGCCGGCCTCCCGGCCGCGAGCGACGCTGGCGGCTCCTATGCCAATCCGGTTCTCGCCGAGGACTTCCCCGATCCCGCCGTGCTGCGCGCGCCGGACGGCTTCTATTACGCTTATGCGACCCAGACGACGCGGGCCGACGGGCGAACGTTCAACATCCAGGTTGCCCGCTCGCGCGACCTCGTCAGCTGGACGCATCTCGGCGACGCGCTCCCGACCAAGCCGTCCTGGGCCGCGCGGACGCAGGATTTCTGGGCGCCGGACGTCGCCGAGCATGGCGGGCGCTACTTCCTTTATTATTCGGCCAAGCCGGACGCGGCGCTGACCGACGAGAGCCGCGGCCTGTGTCTCGCCGTCGCGACGGCCGAGCGGCCGGAGGGCCCCTTCACCGACAGCGGCCGCCCGCTCCAGTGCGGGCCCGGCTTCGTCAACATCGACCCGATGGCGTATGACGATCCGCGCACCGGCCGCCGCCTGCTCTACTGGGGCTCGGGCTTCCAGCCGATCAAGGTCCAGGAGCTGGCGGAGGACCGCATCTCCTTCGCGCCCGGCAGCCGCCCGGTCGACCTCGTCGGCGTCGACGCGACCGACAGCCCCTCCAATTACCGCCGCCTCGTCGAAGGCGCCTGGGTCGTCTGGCGACCGCCTTATTATTATATGTTCTTCTCGGGCGACAATTGCTGCGGGCCAGGCATCCATTATGCCGCGATGGTGGCGCGCTCGCGCAGCGCCACCGGACCCTTCGAGGTCATGGCGCCGAACGGCGTCCTGCTCGAGCGCCGCGGGATCTGGATCGGCCCCGGCCACAATAGCATCATACGCGACCCCCGCGGCCGGGACTGGATCCTCTATCACGCCGTTGACGCCCGGCGGCCTCGGGCGACGCCGACGGCCGAGATCAACACGCGGCGGGTGATGCTGATCGACCGGATCGTCTGGCGCGACGGCTGGCCGCGCATCGCCGGCCCGTCCGAAGCGCCGCAGCCCGCGCCCGCCACCCGCCGGCCCTGAGCCAGCCCTGAGCCTGTCGAAGGGCGGGTTGACGGTCCCGGGCCGGCACGAAGCCGGCACCCGCCGCGCTTGCGTGCGCTTGAAGCCCGTCCCACCTTCCACTAGTGCGCCCTCCGGCCCGACCGGGGCGCGGCGGAGGCGCTTTTCCAAGTGACCGAGAGGGACCAGCAAGCAGACGTCCACGCCGCCGGGACTCTGCCCGACGTGCGCGACGGGCACGTCCACGGCCCGGGCCACCATCCGCAGGCGGGCCTGCTCAAGCTCACCGTCGGCGCGATCGGCATCGTCTTCGGCGACATCGGCACTTCCCCCCTCTACGCCTTCCGCGAGACCTTCGCGGGACATCATCCGCTCCCGGTGGACCGGCTGCACGTGTTCGGCGTGCTCAGCCTCATCTTCTGGTCGATGATGATCGTGGTGACGTTGAAATACGTCACCATCCTGATGCGCGCCGACAACAAGGGCGAGGGCGGCTCGCTGGCCTTGCTCGCCTTGATTTCCAGGAAGGCGGAAGGGCGGCGCTGGGGCCCGGGCATCGTGCTGCTCGGGGTGTTCGCCTGCGCCCTGTTCTACGGCGACGCGATGATCACGCCGGCGGTCTCGGTGCTCTCCGCAGTCGAGGGGCTGCTCGTCGTCCAGGCCGGCCTCGGGCCCTATGTGATCCCGATCTGCATCGGCATCCTGATCGGCCTGTTCGCGATCCAGCGGCGCGGGACTGCGGTCGTGGGCGCGCTGTTCGGCCCGGTAATGACGGTCTACTTCCTGACCCTGCTCGTGCTCGGCCTGTTCAACATCGTGCGGGAGCCGAGCGTATTGTTCGCTTTGAGCCCGCATTGGGCGGTGCGCTTCTTCGCCGACAATCCGTTCATGGCCTTCGTATCGATGGGGAGCGTCGTCCTCGCCGTGACGGGCGCGGAAGCCCTCTACGCGGACATGGGCCACATCGGCCGTCGCCCGATCAAGACGGGCTGGATCTATTTCGTGCTGCCGGCGATCATGATCAACTATCTCGGCCAGGGCGTCCTGATGATCTCCACGCCCGGCGTCGCGGCCAACCCCTTCTTCTTCCTGGCGCCGGACTGGTTTCGGCTGCCCCTGGTCCTGATCGCGACGGCCGCAACGGTCATCGCGTCCCAGGCGGTGATCTCGGGCGCCTTCTCGGTGACACAGCAGGCCGTCCACCTCGGGTTCGTGCCGAGGCTGCGGATCACGCATACGAGCGCGGCCGCGGCCAGCCAGATCTACATCCCGGCGATCAACTGGTTCCTGATGGTGATGGTGATCCTGCTCGTCGTCGTCTTCAAGACGTCGAGCAACCTCACGGCCGCCTACGGCATTGCGGTGACGGGGGCGATGTTCATCGATACCTGCCTGCTCGCCGTCGTGCTGTTCTCGCTGTGGCGCTGGAACCGCTGGCTCGCGGGCGGGCTGCTCGCCTTGTTCTTCACCGTGGACGCCGCCTATTTCGCCGCGAACCTCCTGAAGGTGCCCGACGGCGGCTGGTTCCCGCTGCTGATCGGCTTCATTGCCTTCGCCTTGCTCACCACCTGGGCGACCGGGCGCAAGCTGCTCAAGAAGCAGCTGCGCGAAGGCGAGATTCCGCTCCAGTTGTTCATCCGCTCGGCGACCAGATCGGCGGTCCGGGTGCCGGGCACCGCGGTCTTCATGACCTCGCAGTCCGACGGCGTGCCGCACGCGCTCCTGCACAATCTCAAGCACAACAAGGTGCTGCACGAGCGCTGCATCTTCCTCACGGTCGACATCCAGGACGTGCCGACGGTCGACCCCGACAAACGCTGCCGCGTCGAGGATCTCGGCGAAGGCTTCTACCGGATCGTCCTCAAGTTCGGCTTCATGGAGGAGATGAACGTCCCCGTCGCGCTCGAGGGCGTCAGCAATTGCGGCTTTCCCTTCAAGATGATGGATACGAGCTTCTTCCTCTCGCGCCAGACCCTGCTCGCCTCGGAGCTGCGCGGCATGGCCATCTGGCGTGAGAAACTTTTCGCCTGGATGATGCGCAACGCGGAATCGCCGATGGAATTCTTCGCGCTGCCGATCAACCGTGTCGTCGAAGTGGGCAGCCAGGTCCGGATCTGAAGCGCGCTGCTCCGCGGCGACCGGCCGGCCACCGACGAGCCGCTGCAAAATTGATGATATTGCCGCGGCAATCGCGAGAAAACCAAATGTTTTCAACGACGCCGCCGACCGCCTTTGGTGCGGCGTCCGGGGCCCCGCATGCGGCGCAGCTCCCGGTCGAGCTCGGCGGCCGGATCGTCGGCGGGCGGCTCGGGCCCGGCCGTCGCCTTGAGCACGGCGATGGCGAGGCTGTTGTCGTAGCGGACCTGCTCGCCGACCTTGCGGCCGCGATACATTACCGGCCGGCGCTCGCCTTCGAGACAGCGCAGGATGCCGAGCTGGAGCTGGAACGAGCGGCCGTTGGCCAGGGCCTCGTCCCACGCCTGGTTGAAGCTGGCCGCGCGCGGATGCCTGCGCAGCATGTGCGCGCCTTGCGGCGACATGCCGAGCGCGCGGGCCGAGCGGGAGACGCAGCCCGTGATCACCAGCAGATCGATGAAGCGGCGCTGGCGCTCGGCCGTCCAGCCGTCGTGCCGCGCCTTGACCGGGACCGGATCGAAAGCGATCCGATAATAAGCGGGACAGGCGCGCAGCTGGCGCCAGACCGGATGCTCGTTAGGCGATTCGCTCATCGACCAGTCTATGACTCGCCGGATATATCATTGGAAAGTTCTTTTTTCGTTCCCCCTCTCGGCGGGGCCTAGCTGCGCGCGGCGGGACTCCTGTCGAGGCCGCATTCGCGCTCGGCGGTGGGCAGGATCTCGACGATCGCGTCGCCGGGCATCAGCGCCGCCGCCTCGGGCTCCCAGAAGCCGTAGGGCCGCCCGCCGCGATAGATGCGGACGCCGAGGCCGCGCACGATCGCCGACAAAGGCTTGCCATGCTCGTCCTCGCGGACCTTGCGCTCGCAGAGCTGGACCTTCCCCGAGCTGGACGCGAGGTCGGCGAGATAGTCGGCGATATGGCTGCCCTGGGTCGAGCTGGCGAGCAGCAGGCCGGCGAAGCTCACCGGGTTGATCACCGTCGTCGCGCCGGCCTGGCGGGCGAGGAGCTCATTGTCCTCGTTCTTGACCGCGACGCTGATCGACAGGCCGGGCGCGAGGTGGCGGGCAGTCAGCGTGATCAGGATCGAGGTGTCGTCGCGCCCGGCGGTGACGATCATCGCGCTCGCTTCGGCGATGCGGACCTCCTGCAGCGTCGTGTCGCGGGTGGCGTCCGCCTCGAGGACGAGGCAGCCGAGGGACTTGGGCCGCTCGAGCGCCTCGGGGTCGGCGTCGATGACGACGATCCGCTCCGGCGGGCAGCCGCGCGCGATCAGCTCGTCGACCGCTTCCGATCCGCTGGTGCCCGCACCCGCGACGACGACATGATCGCAAAGTGTCCGCTGAAGCCGTTCCATACGCCATTTGTCCCAGCTGCGCCTCAACACGAAGGTGTAGGCGGTTCCGACGAAAATGAGGACGAAGAAGATGCGGATCGGAGTCACCACCAGGGCGTCGAACAGGCGCGTGTGGTTGCCGACGGGGACGATGTCGCCATAGCCGGTCGTGGTGATGCTGATCATCGTGAAGTAGATGACGTCGGCGAAGCTGACATGGCCGTCGAGATTGTCGCGCAGCCCGTCGCGCTCGAACCAGTGCAGCATCACGACGAAGAGAAGCAGGCCGAGGACCAGCGCCACCCGCCAGGCGAACTGCGCCCAGACCGGGAGCGGGCTCTTGCGCCGCAGCAGCACATGGTCCGGGCCGCGGCGCCGCATCAGGCGCGGACGCCCTGCAAGCGCGCCGAAGCACGCGCGTGGGTGAGGAGGATGCGCACAGCGGGGCTATGCCGGGGCGGCCGCGGGCGGGCAACCCGCATGGCGCTCCCGCGTTGGTCCGGCAACGCAGCAGAAGGAGAAAGAGATGCGGCTTCCCCACAACAGCTTCGTAATCGTCGCCGACGGCGAGAAGATGCTCTTCTTCCGCAACGAGGGCGATTCGGACTATCCGCAGCTGATCGTCGAGCGGAACCGCGAGCATGAAGCGCCGGCGAACATCGATTTGAAGACCGACGAAGCGGGCAGCCGTCACGGCGTCGGCCCCGGCCGCAGCGCCTATGAGGAAACCGACTTCCACCAGCTGGAAAAGGACCGGTTCGCGCACGACACCGCCGAGATGCTGAAGCGCCTGGCGCTGCGCAACGAATATGAGCAGCTGGTGGTGGTCGCGCCGCCCAAGACGCTGGGCGAGCTCAGAAAGCATTATCACAAGGAGGTCGAGAAGCGCCTCGCCGCCGAGATCCCGAAGGACCTCACCAACATGCCCGTGCGGGACATCGAGAGAGTCCTGCTCGCCCACCAATAGGCCGGACCCGCGGCTGCACGAAAAAGGCCCCGCCGGTCGCTCCGGCGGGGCCTTCCTTTTGGACTGGTCCGTGCCTCAGGCTGGCTTGCGGCCGACCCGGTGGCGGGCGAACAGGGCCGCCGCGCCAGCGC
This sequence comes from Allosphingosinicella sp., assembly GCA_036386495.1. GTDB lineage: Bacteria > Pseudomonadota > Alphaproteobacteria > Sphingomonadales > Sphingomonadaceae > Allosphingosinicella. The sequence continues at coordinate 1,275 of DASVVP010000084.1, read as the reverse complement.
CGAACAGCAGGATCATCGGCGGGGCGGGAACCGGGGTGCCGCCGGTCGAGCCCGAAGTGCCGCCGCTCGAGCTGGCGCTCGACGCGCTGCTCGCGCTCGACGCCGAGGAAGCGCTCGTGGCGGAGCTGCCGCTGCTCGCCGAGGTGCCGCCGAAGCTGCTCGAACCGCTCGAGGCCGACGAGGCCGAGGAGGCGGACGAGGCGCTGCTGGCCGAGCTTCCCGAGGCGCCCGTGCTGCCGTGGCTGGAGCTGCCGCGGCTGGAGCTGCCGTAGCTCGAGCTGCCGTGGCTGGAGCTGCCGTGGCCGCCGGTGCTCGACTTCCCGCCCGTGCTGCCGCTCGATCCGGAGCTGGCCGAGCTGGCGCTCGACGCGGAGCTGGCGCTGGAGGCCGAGCTCGACGAGCTCGACGAGCCGCCGGTCGAGGTCGAGCTGGAGACGCCGCTCGACGTCGAGACGCCGCTCGACGTGGACACACCGCTCGAAGTCGAGACGTTGCCGCTCGAGGTCGAGACGCCGCTCGAAGTGGAGACGCCGCTCGAGGTCGAGACGCCGCCGGTCGAGGTCGAGACGCCGCCGGTAGAGGTGGAGACGCCGCCGGTGGAGGTCGAAACGCCGCTCGACGTCGAGGTCGAGCCGCCGCTGGTCGAGGTCGAGCCGGCGCTGGTCGAGCTGCCGCCGCTCGACGTCGAGGTCGAGCTGCCGCCCGACGTGGTCGAGACGCCGCCGGTCGAAGTCGAGGCGACGAAGAAGGCATTGCCGCTCGATCCGCCGAAGAAGCCGCCGCTGAAGAAGCCGCCGCCGAAGCCGCTGCCGAAGCCGCCGCTGCCGCCGACGACCACCGCCGGCACGCCGCCGCTGCCGCCGACAAAGGCCGCCGTCGGAGGAGGCGGCGGAACGAAGGGCATCGGCACCGGCTGCGAGATGGTGCGCGTCGTCACCCGCGTCGCGGGCGCCGCGCAGGCGATCCGGCGAACGGTGCGGCGGACGACCCGGCGCCTTTGCTGGTGCGCGGAGCGCCGCACGGTGGCGGTCTTCGCGCGCGCCTGCTTGATGAGAGCGGGCCGCGAGGGCGGGTTCTCGGCGACGTGAACGGCGCTGCCGCCGATGATCGCTCCTCCGCATGCGCATGCGCACAGTTGCGCCAAAGCCATTCGTACTGACATAGAGCACCTGTTCCTGCCAACAGCGGTCGGTTACGCCGACGAGCCGAAGTACTCCGCCGCTGTTCCGGCTATGCAGAGCAGATGCAAAAGATTGGTTTAAGTTCAAGCGCGTT
>DASVVP010000083.1:0-2692 GCA_036386495.1 Allosphingosinicella sp. | reverse complement strand
CCGGTGCGCAACGGCGTCCCCTTTCTTTCGGAGGCGATCGCGAGCCTCGCCGCGCAGACTTTTCGCGATTTCGAGATCGTCGTCATCGACAATGGCAGTACCGACCGTACCCCCGAGCTGCTGCGCGACTGGGCGGCGCGCGAGCCGCGGCTGCGCTGGCTGCGGCTCGAAGGACCGCAGCTCACCCGCAGCCTGAACCTGGCCGCCGAGCTGGCGCGCGCGCCGTTGCTCGCCCGGCTCGATGCGGACGACGTCGCGCTGCCGGAGCGGCTCGAGCGCCAGGTCGCGGCGATGGCCGCCAATCCGAGGATCGGGTTGCTCGGCGCCAGCGTCGAGCTGATCGACCGGCGCGGCCGCAGGATCGGCCGGACCTGGCCGCCGTGCGACGACGCGGCGATCCGCCACGCGCAGCGCACGAGCTGCGTCCTCGCCCCCTCTTCGACGATTCTGCGCGCCGAACTGTTCCGGCGCGTCGGCGGCTATCGGACCGGCCTCAACATCTCGGAGGATTTCGACCTGTGGTCGCGCCTCGCCGAGCATTGCGAGCTCGCAGCCCTGCCAGATGCGCTGGTCCGGTTCCGGGTTCATGGCGGCAGCGTTACCGCCCGGCAGCCGAAGCGCATGGCGCTCGCCGCCCTCTGCGTCGCGGCTGCCTGCGAGGCGCGGCGGCGCGGCGAGGCCGAGCCGTTCCGCGCCGGCTGCCCAAGCCTCAGGCGCGCTCTGCCCCTGCTCGGCCTGTCGCGCGAAGAGGGGCGGCGGCTGGTGACGATTCGCAGCCGGGTCAACATCGCCTACCGCTTTCTCCTCGGGCTGCCCGTACCCGCCGCGTGGAAGAGGGCGCTGCCGCTCATGGCGGGCAGCCTCGGCGTGCGTCGGCTCTACCAGGGCTGGCTGAGGCGCGCGCACAGGCGGGAAGTCCCGCCCCCCGCGGCCGCGCCGCCGGCCGAACAGGCCGTGACCGGCCGTCCTGCCGCAGCCTAGGGGCCCTAGGACGCGACCTGGAGCTGCTCCGCCGGCGCGGACGGGGCGTCGCCGAGCGCGGCCGCAACCGCCGCGTTCAGCTGGTCGGGCGTGAACGGCTTGGCGAGCACCTGGACGTGGTCGGGCCGGTTGGCGATCGACTGGGCGTCGGCATAGCCGGTGATGATCACCGCGGGGAGGGCAGGGCGGAACACGCGCGACTGCCGGATCACCTCGGCGCCGGAAAGGTGCGGCATCGCGTAATCGGTGATGAGGAGATCGCAGCAGCCCGCGTCGGCGGCGAGAAGCGACAGCACCTCGCGTCCTTCCGAAGCCTCGATCACGCTGTGGCCGAGGTCCGTGAGCAGGGCGGCGGTCGTCGTCCGAACGCCGTCATGATCGTCGACCAGCAGCACCCGCAGCGGCGCGGCGCCGGCGACTTTGGTGGGGGCCTTCTCGCGCGGCGCCGCCGCGACGGCCGGCGCCCGCGGCAGCCAGATCTCGGCCCGCGTCCCGATCCCGACCTCGCTCTCGATCCGGAAGGCGCCGCCCGATTGCTTGGCGAAGCCGTAGACCATGGAGAGGCCGAGGCCGGTGCCCTTTCCAACGTCTTTCGTGGTGAAGAACGGCTCCATCACCTGCTCGAGCAGCTCGGCCGAGATGCCGCAGCCGCTGTCGGCGACGGTCAGCACGACATAGTCGCCGGGACCGAGGCCGACGCTCGGATCACCGGCGATCGAGCGGTTCTCCGCGGCGATCGCGATGGTGCCGCCGTCCGGCATGGCGTCGCGGGAATTGATGATCAGGTTCATCAAGGCGAGCTCGAGCTGGGACTGGTCGGCGAACGCGCACCACAGGCCCTTCTCGATCCGCCACTCGAGCTCGACGAGGCCGCCCAAAGTATGGGCGAGCAGGTCGGTGACCGCGGCCGACAGCGACTCGATCTCGATGCAGGCCGGCTCGAGCTGCTGGCGGCGCGCGAAGGCGAGCAGGCGCCCGACCAGCTCCGAGCCCTGCTCGGCGGCGCGGCGGGTCATGCCGAGGATCTTGAGATGCTCCTCTTCGAGCGGGAGCCGCCGCTCGATCAGCCCGAGCCCGCCGAGCACCGCGGCGAGCAGATTGTTGAAGTCGTGGGCGATGCCGCCGGTCAGCTTGCCGATCGCGTCCATCTTGCGCGCCTGGACGAGCTGGCTTTCGAGTTCCTTGCGGTCGGTCACGTCGAGCAGGGTGCCCGCATATTCGAGCGGAGCGCCGTCCCCGTCGCGCAGCAGCACCGCCTGGTCGAGGAAGTGGCGATATTGCCCGTCGAAATGGAGCCAGCGATATTCGACCGCGAAGGAGCGGCCCTTCGGCCGTGCGGCGAGGGCGGCGAGGACGCGGTCGCGGTCGTCGGGATGCAGGCGCTCCAGCCACAGGCCCGGGCTCGCCTCGATATCCTCGAAGGCGAAGCCGGTCAGCGTCGAAAAATTGCCGCTGACGAACTTGGGAACGCGCGGCGCGGCGTCGACCGCTTCGAGATAGAGGACGATCGGCAGCGACTGGATGATCGCGCCCTGCCGCTGCTCGGCGAGGCGCAGCTCCTGCTCGATACGGAGCCGCTCGGCGTTGACCTTGAGGTTGGCGTCGAGCAGCGCCTGCTCCTGGGTCGCCTTGCGCTGGATCTCCTCGAACTCGAAGCCGGTCAGGGCCGAGAAATTGCCGCTGACGAACTTGGGAACGCGCGGCGAGGCGT